>CAYLII010000027.1:0-14928 GCA_964383645.1 uncultured Methanosarcinales archaeon | reverse complement strand
CTTGCACTCTCAAGCAGGAGGGCCTCTGTGCTTTCAGGGGGCATACTGCTGATGATGGCATCAACATATGATCCTGTTGTCTCTGTCATCTCTTCAGGAGGGTTCCTGCTTATCATGCTCAACACTAAAAACAACCGCCGTCTGAGGATAACTCTCCTGGGCGCCATGGCGCTTGCAGGGATTTATTTTGGGGTTTTCCAGCACGACTACGCCCAGCCGCTGGCAAGCTTTAAGGCAAATATCCTAAGAGAGTCCATAACTGATTTTGGCGGAAAGATAGGGTTTGGGATATTCCATATCATACTCCTGTTCAGCGGGCTGATATATAGCTGGGAGAAAAAGAAGGATTATGCGCCGATATATATCATGATTGCCTCAGCATTTGCGCTGGTGTTATGGATTGACAGGAATTACAATGCATACCTTAACTTCATAGCTGTGTATTTCATAGGTCTTGCATTGTCCAGGTTCGCAAAAGAGAAATGGGGGGCCCAGCAGCTCAAGAATATTGCGCTTCTTGTGCTCTTCTGCGGACTGCTTTTTTCAACAGTGTCATATGCAAAAAGGGTGTCTCTTATGGAACCTGAGCCAGAGCTAATAGAAGCACTAAACAGGCTGTCAGAATATCCGGAAGGGGTTGTGCTGTCCCACAGCTCATACTCTGACTTCATTGAATATTTCGCAGGAAAGCCTTCATTTGCCCAAGAGGGGGAAAAGGATGCATTCAGGCGTCTTAACATATCTAATGAGATATTCTATTCAAGGAGACTGGACTATACCAGTGGCCTGCTTGAGCAGGGCAACATACGTTACATACTAGTTGACAGAAATATGAGAGAAGGACTGGTGTGGGACAGCGAAGACCAGGGACTGCTTTTCCTGTTCAGGAACAAGGAAAGCTTCAGGAAGCTTTTCGGAAGAGAGGTTGATACAGAGGTGTGGGAATATATCCCTCTGAACCAATCCCTGACCTGAACAAGCAACACAGGTAATAGGTACAATAACAGATATCATTCATGGGATAATCCCCAAATATTGGATAATACAATATCCAAAAATATATGGGGATGAATTAATCTTTGTTGATATGTATGATATTATAGTACGCATATAGTGCCTAATAAATTACATATATAAGCGAGTGATAAACCATCAAAAACTTTATAAACCACATTAGAGCCATCTCAAAAAAGGAAAATATGTGAGGCAAATGTCACTAGATACGATAGTCATGTCTGTGCTGGATTTTTATACTCATAGTTCTATAAGCTGGTCTGAGTTCTATATCTCCTATAGCCGGCTTATCCTGGATTATGTCCATATATCACTTAAGACTGCTTTTAATATAATGCTTGTCCTTACAGTTCTGGTATCCCTGTTCTACGTGTCAGTTATGCTATTCTCTCTCATCAGCAGGAAAAAACCGGAGCAGAGGATTATGGGCACAGAGAAGTGGCCCTTTGTCACAATCCATATCCCAACCTATAACGAGCTTGCGGCAATAAACTGCGCCAAGCGGTGCCTCGCACAGGATTATCCCAAAGACAGGTATGAGATTCTGATTGGCGACGACAGCAGCGATAAGGCCGTATCTGAGGAGCTGGACAGGTTCGCCTCAGAGCATAAGGATATGATAAGGGTCACAAGAAGAGGGACCAACTCCGGATTCAAGCCGGGAAACCTAAACCACATGCTCAAATACACGCATGGTGAGTTCATAATCATCTTTGATTCGGACTTCCTTCCAGAAGAGAATTTCATGAAGAGGATAATAAAGCCCTTCCTTAATGATGGAAAATTGGCAGGTGTCCAGGCCAGGTGGAGGATCTCAAACTACAGGCAGAATATGACCACTGTGCTTGGGAGCTCTCTGCAGGTGGTGCTCCACAGTTTTGCGCTTCCCCTCATGAGGCGCAAGCTGGACATGGCCTTCCTTTGCGGATCTGCAGAGGCGGTCAGGAAAAAATCTCTGGTAGAAGTGGGCGGATGGAAGTCAGGCTCTCTTACAGAAGATATAGAGTGCAGCCTGAGATTCATAAAGAAAGGATACAAGATATCATATCTTGAGGATCTTGAGTGCGATTGCGAGACACCTTTTACTGTAAAGGATTTCTGCAAGCAACAGATGAGGTGGGCATATGGGGTCATAACAGCCTTCAAAGAGCATTTCTTTACATTCTTCTTCACAAAAAAGACCAATGCGAAGCAGAAGCTTGGGGGGCTTATCGTGCTTTCAGGCTATACCTTCTCGCTTACGCTCCTCTCGCTTTTCGTGCTTGGCATGCTCAGCTTTTTCACAGACAGGCCAGCTCCAATAAACTGGGCTATATTCTTCTCTGAGACCGGAAGAAACATCCTTCTGACATGCGGTGTCATGATGGTGACAATGCTTGCGCTTGTGAAAAAAAGGCACGCCCGATATCTGGGGCATCTGCTCCTTGCCACATTCAGCATAGGCCTGCTTGTCACATTCTATGTCAATCTAGGCATATTTAAGGCACTATTGGGAAGGCCGATGCACTGGTTCATGATATCTAAAATAGGCAACAGCAGCAGCCAGGGTGGGGACTGAAAATGACAGATAGAAAAAAACCTGCCGGGCAGAAGAATGCAGGAAAAAAGGATAGCTTCTATGCCAAGGTCTCAATGTTCCTCGGATTAGGGTTTTGGGTGCCTCTCCTTAACATCCCTCTATCTATTCTGGCAATAATCATGGGCATAACCGCTCTTAAGCTTGCCCATAACCATCCCGAGAGATATGGGGGAAGGAAGTTTGCCATGACTGGAATTGTTCTTGGGTTTATACCCCTGATTCTTATGCTGATAGCGTTTCTCCTGCCTGGGCCAAGAGAGCAGATGATTGCCCAGTTCATGGGAAAGAACATCACTTCACCCTAGGAACATCGTCATAAGACAGGTAAAAATCCAGAATCTGCCTAGTCGATAAAGGCTCTTCTCTTCTTCAGCAGGTATTTTCCCAGCGAGAAAACGATTATGAGGTTGACTATTATTGTGTATGGGAAATAGAAAAACACCACACACAGCTCCCACAATGAGAGCCTTCTTCTGAACTTATGGTATGATGCGAAGATGAGTCCTGCGCTTATTATTCCGGATGTGACGCCGAATATGTTCGCAAGGGTTATGCCCCACTCTGGAATCTTGTAGAGCACATAGACCGGCCCGAGTAGGCTAAACCACCTAAAAAAGTACATGAATACTTCAATAAATGGCCCCTTTGGGAGCCAGTAGTTTATCTGGTAGATGAATATGGGCAGGCTGAATATTGAATAGAATGTCCACCAGAATTGGTTGATGTAGAGAAACCAGATAGATGGGTTTGCCCTCTTTTTTGAGAGCACCCTGCGGTTCTTGACAAGGGCGATAAGGACACCGAACCACCACCTCATCCTCTGGTTGAACAGCGAGCCTAAGGTTGGGCAGCCAGCTGTGGAGTAGACTGCTCTTCCGACAGTCACGACTCTCATTCCTTTTTGCGATATGGCCAGCGAGATGTCCATGTCCTCTGCCATGTCCTCTTTCCTGAAACTGTAGTCTTGAAATACCCCTTTCCTGTAGCAGGCTACAGCTCCCATAAACCATATCCCTGAATTAAACATCTTGCTAAACGCGAGCCTTATCAGGTTGTTGTAGCAGAATTCCGCGTCCTGAAACCTCTCAAGCAGATTTCTCGGCCTGTAGATCATCACAACTCCATTGGTGGCGCCCACCCCCTTTTCTTCCATCGGGCCAGTAAGCTCTCTTATGCAGCCCTTCTCGAGCACAGTATCGGCATCCACAGTAATCACAATTCCGTGGATGGCATTCTTTATCCCCAGGTTCAGCGCAGCTGATTTTCCGCTATGGGGCTGCCTGACCAGCCTTATATTAGGTCTACCTTTTTTCTTTTGCTCTTCAATTATTGAAAGGGCTATATCCGCAGAGCGGTCGCCTGACTTGTCGTCGACAAGTATGAGCTCCATCTGTTCCTTAGGGTAATCTGAATCCAGTATAGACCTGATACATCTCTCTATGTTTTGCTCCTCATTATAGAAAGGAACAATTATTGAGACCTCTGGCACGAACCTGTATCTCTTCTCAGGCCTGAAGAAAGAGGCGATGATGGCAAAGGCGACAAAAAGAAGGAACGCGAACAGGATGAAGAAGAATACTACGCCGATGTCCATCACTATATCGCCGGTAAAGACAGAGATTCTCATGAGGGGCCTATCTCTTCTTTATCCTCGCAAAATCGCCAAGGGTTACCTCTCCATCCCTCACCTTTGGAAGAGGGTCGCTCTCTTCTTTGTGCTCCTCTACAAGTTTTATCCCAAAGAACTTCTCGAGCTTTCTCGCAAGAGGGATGTTTGGCTCCATCTCACCTGTCTCCAGTTTGTGGATGGAAGACTCCCTCTCATTGAGCTTTTTTGCAAGCTCATCCTGCTTTAAACCTAATTTTTCCCTCATGCTTTTTATCTTGTTGGAGTAATCAGGAACTATCATGAAGATAGTCTCTGTCTCTACCTTTTTCATGCGCTCTCTTCTCACCACCTCTGCTTTGGTGGGCATTGCAGGGGCAGGTCTTGCCTTCTCAATAATCTTCCCAAATCTCGCGCACTTGCCGCAGACAGTAATCACAGCACCCTCTACATTAGTCCTGAACATCTCGCCAGTCGCACCGCACATCTCGCACTGCATAGCTCATCCACCTCCCTCAAGAATTGTTATTCTCTCTAAAACAGCCAGGGTATTTATAGTTTTTGGGGCATGGCTCGCTGGAGATACAGGCGCAGTTATATGATAAGGTATTAATTTACTACTAATTAGTTACTACAAAAACAAAAGATTTATATACTCAAAGCCCTAAAAAAAGAATATGGCAGACCTGATAAAATACATGGGAAAGATGTATCATCCTTCAGCCCTGGATTCGATGAGGCATAATGCCCTCAGGAACCAGGATTCTCTGGCATACGCAGAGCTTTCAGATCTGCTGGGCTTTTCGCCGGATGAGGACCCATGCCTCTATGAGATGGGGCTTGCAGAGAGGCTTGAGGCTGAGAGTCAGAAGAGGCCTTCGGCAGGAAGCGGAAATTCAAAAGCAGACCTGGTAGTCAATATAGAAAAATTCCTGAGAGCAGGCAGCTCAATGAACCTGAACGATTATAATTGGGGCATATCGCACAAGGCAGAACTTCTCCAGATGTATTTTCCCAAGTTTGCAGAGGGCGAAAGGCAGGACATAACAGACTACGAGCCCTCAGAGATAGGCAGGCTCTTTAAGGAAATCTACAATGCCTACAGCGCAAAAGCCAAGAAACTGGAAGATAAGAAAAATAAGAATAGGCAGATAAAAAATTAAGAGATTCTTTGCTTAGATAAGCACAGCGTTCACAGTTCCGTCCTGGCCCGGCCTTGATGAGATCTTGGCCTTTCCTGCCTCTGTGTCTATGATTGTGCCCTTTGTCATTATGTTTCGCCTGACATAATGCCTGTTTGCAGGGTTCTCGACGATAGTCTTGATCTTGACCTTTGAGCTCTTCTTGGTCTTTGGGTCTACCACATTGGCCATCTCAGACCTGTATAGCCTCTGCTTGGCGTTTCCCCCTCTGGTGTTAATCCTCACCCTCTTGGTTTCGTCAAGCTTTGTAAGAGAAGGCAGTCTCGCTGTCTCAAACAGCCTCTTGCCCCTGTAAGCCTTATATCTTCCGCCTGATACTTTCTTTTCTGATCTGTATTGTATGACTCCCATGATGCTATGCGGTAATTTTAGGCTATTTAAATAGATTGCGATTTGGGCTCCCATCACAAACTTTATAAAGAAGCCGGGACTCCCATATACTCAATTGTTTTTAACCGATTTGGGGTGTTTTTATGGAAACTTCAAGACCATTGGATGCATTGAATAAGTCAAGGAACAAAAGAGTGATAGTCGAGCTCAAGAACGGCAAGCAGTATATAGGAAACCTGCACGCTTTCGATATCCACATCAACGTGGTGCTGGAAGAGGCCGAGGAGAGAATTGACGGCGAGATCAAGCGAAAGATAGGCATAGTGTTCATCAGGGGAGACACAATCATACTAATCTCACCCGCATAAGGCTGGGTGGGAAATTT
Organism: uncultured Methanosarcinales archaeon; assembly: GCA_964383645.1. GTDB lineage: Archaea > Nanobdellota > Nanobdellia > Woesearchaeales > JAGVZT01 > CAYLII01. The sequence continues at coordinate 8,812 of CAYLII010000027.1, read as the reverse complement.
TTAGAGTGAATCCAAAATGAAAGGAACTCATACTCAGGGCAAGCATAGCACAGGCAAAACCCACATAGTCTGCAGGAGATGCGGCAAGAGGACATACCACGTGACAAGGAATGTATGCGCCTCGTGCGGCTACGGAAAAAGCAAGCGACTGCGAAGCTACAAGTGGGCAAAAAAGAAGCCAACCCAGCGGGCCTGAAAATCTGCCTCTTGAAATCTTATTTTGTTTTTGACCAAATCAGGCAGGGCCATAGCTTTTTTGCCGTCGGATATTCTGATAATTGCTGGATAATGGTTCTTTTATAATCTATTTTTTATAAAGGCATCTTTCAAAAAGTTATGTTAAGTAATACTATTTTAAAAAAGTACAATTAAATAATATATTTTAAGCAGGATTATATTCCAAACTACTTTTTCATGTTTTGCGGTTGTTGACTTAGCCCATAGAATCTGATGAGGCAGGTTGTGAATGAATTAGAATAATTTAAATATAATCTGCTCTTCCACACACTAAACCGCGAAGATGCGAGGATGCCGGAGCGGTCAAACGGGACAGGCTTAGGCAGATCCTACCCATGAAACGCAAAAACAGGGGTAGTCTGAGGATACCTGTTGGCTTAGTGCCTCCGCAGGTTCGAAACGCCAGCAGCCCATAGCATTGTGCTTTTGGCGCCCGAAATCCCTGCTCCTCGCATTTATTTTCATATAATAAAACTTCTGTTTTTTTAAGACTTTCGGCTAGAGGCAGGTGGTCATCTGGATTACAATATTTTTGTAACTTTTGCATGATGAAAGGCTGTAATGGTCAAATTTCGGGGTTTGAGGCATGTTTTGCCAGTATAGGTTTTTGTATGCTGACATCATACACCCCCAAATGCGAAATCTTTATAAAGCATCTTGGTCTCTAGCTGGCCTACAGCGATGAGATATGTATAGGTATCTATATATGTCTTGAAAGGCGTTGTACCATACGCCTTTGGTCGGCTGGATTCAAAAAAAAGGAAGATAGCCAAAAAACAAACAATATATTGGAGGTGTTTGTAAATATGAAAATGAGCAAGGCTATAAAGCGAATTGTAGCCTTAGGAACCGGAGTTACAATGGTTGGTGCAACCATTCTAGGCGCGATGGCAGCTGCGGATTTAGGCAACTATCCCGGCCCATTCGTGAGCAACGGCGCATTCAACGCGCTGATAGTAGTCGGTTCTAAGGCAAAGACAGAGGATGTCCTTGGTTCAATCGATATTGCGACAAGCTTGCAGTATGCGAACAGGATCACAAGGACAATCCCAGGCACAACAGCCACATCATCAATCGATGGTGAAGGCGTAAAGATAGCGACAACGAACAACAAGCTCCAGATTGGCGAGCTGCTTGACGACGTCAACACAAAGATTGACGACTCAGAGCTGCCCAGCCTGCTGGCAAAGGGAACCTTCGTGAACAACGGAGACGACCAGGATGACTCATTTGAGTACACCCAGAAGCTTGAGTTTGCTGCATCGCCTGCAACTGAACCTGCAGTCTGGTTCTTCCAGAGCAACGACTATGAAGATGAGGACAACCCATATGTCTTCCTCTACAGCCCACAGGACGACGAGTTCTTGACATACACCATGGACTTCACAAAGCTTGCCGAGAGCAAGTGGTATGATGACACCACATGCGGCTCTGCTGACGAGCTATGCGATTTCGAGGGAACCAAGATAGAGATACTTGGCACGAACTACGAGATCACAAAGGCTGAGTACGACGGCGTGTCAGCTTTGGATTGGGAGATGATGGGCGGAACAGGCCTCTACTCAATGTATGAGGGCGAGACCAAGACCTTTACCATCGACGGCGTTGACTACGAGGTCACAGTTGACATCATATCAGACACAGGTCTTGATTGCCAGCTGACAGTAAACGGCGTCACAACCAAGGAGCTCCAGAAAGACCAGACAACAAAGGTTGCGGGAATCGAAATCGGCATCAAGAAGCTCATGCCCAACGAGGCAGGAGAAGAGGGTGCTGGAAAGGATCTCGTGCAGTTCTATCTGGGCGCCAACAAGGTGACACTGTCTGACGACGTGACAGGCACATTGTCTGACTACGTAAGGCTCGGCTCAACAGATGTCGAGGATCTCTATGTGGACTGGACAGTCGAGGATGCGACAATCGCCTCAGGCGATACATTCAAAATCCAGAGACTGGTGCTCACATGGATACCATCTGAGACAGATCTGCTGCTAGCCCCAGGCGATTCAGCGAGCTTCCCAGGATTTGGGTCGTTCAATGTAGCTTTCGCAGGACTGACAGCGCCTGAGGTTGAGAAGATCTACCTCAACCCAAGCGGAGACGACAATGTCCAGCTCAAGGCTCCCCTGTATGGAGGAGACCTGTCCCTGAACATCCTGTACACAGACGGCACAGATTACCTAAGCCTAGGCAATGACGACACTGCCGGCGAGGGTGTGCTCAATGTTGTGGATGCCACAGTGACAGACAACGACTATGTGCTGCTATCAGACTTGGACAATGAGGAGTCCCACATAGTCAAGCTCGAGAACGTGGACAGCGACGGCATTGCAAGGTTCAAGGACATCGTGAGCGGAACACTATATGAGAAGGACTGCGACGCAGGCTGCACAATATCTGTCGGAAACACAGATCTCGTGCTGACTGGGGCAACAGATGCCTCACCTGACACAGTGGATGTCGCTGGCGGAGACATCAGCTCTACCATCTATACAGATGGCGGAATGACAATCTCCCTAGCAGCTGCAACAGGTGTAGGCGTGACTAGCTTCGACATAGCGTTCCAGGAAGCGAACGAGTATGGCGAGATAGCGAGCGGTGGACAGTTTGAGGTCACTGCATCAATATCCAGCAGCAAGACAAGCGTCAGCGCAGTTGCATCAGCAACCGGCGACCTGCTCTTATCACCTATAAACAGTGATGATGAGTTTGAGCTTGGCGAATCCGACAAGTTTGTCTCTATGACAGCTTACGGAACCAAGATCACAAGGGACGCAAGCGGAGACCAGGACTCAGTGCTGATTGAGTACCCGACAGAGGAAATCCATGCTGAGGTATTCGTGAATGCAGTCGACACCCAGATCACAGACGGCGAAGCTGGCGGAGCCACATATGGCGACGTGCAGAGAATCAATGTAGGCGCAGCTGTGCTTGACACAGAAGTCGCAAACATTGCTGCCCAGAACGTGATCGTGGTCGGCGGACCTTGCGTGAACACACTGGCTGCAGAGCTGATGGGCAACCCGGCTGATTGCGCAGCAGGCTTCGAGGACGGAAAAGCTATGATAAAGCTCTTCGACCAGTCCAGCGGCAAAGTGGCTATGCTTGTAGCAGGCTACAGCGCTATGGACACAAGAAGGGCTTCCAGAGTTGTTGCAAACTATGAGCAGCATAGCAACTTTGGCGGAAAAGAGCTTGAAGTCACAGGAACAAGCCTGTCTGACATAAAGGTCGGCGCTCCAGTGAACAACTAAGCCTGAATAGAATTTATTTTTTATTTTTTTTATTTTTTCTAAGCGATTCAACAGTCCAAATAGAGTTCTACACCTTATCTGCACTCTTTTTGCCCTAATTATCTATTCTAGATATCTATTCTAGAAGAAACAGAAAAACATCATTCTAATGCGCATTTCAGGCGCACACGCCAAAGAATATGTTGTGCTTGTCCCGGGTGAGCTTTACCTTAATCGTGCCTTTTTTTCCTGCGCAGCGCTCGACTGATATGTTCCTTTCCCCGGCCACTGATATCTTCTCTCCTTCCAGCCTGCCGTCGCACACTATCTCTGCCCTTACCACCTGGCCTTTCCTGAACGGGCGCTCAAGCGGCCTTGTCTTGGCTATGCTGAAGTCTGCTTCACTAAACAGCAGCTTGACTTCATGCTCCTTCTCAAGCTGCCCCATCTTCTGCCCGAACACCTCCCAGTCCATCTGTTTTGAGGGGTTTCGCCCGTACTTGTAATTCAGGAAGTTCTGGATAGCGATTCCCACGCCCAGCTCCTTTGCAAACGCGACAAGCCTTGGCATCTCATCATCATTGATTCCGGGAACCCAGATTGGTGCTATAAGGAGCCCTAGTTTTTTCGAGGCATAGCGGGCCATCTTAAGCACGTGCTCAAGGTTATATGGGCAGCCGGCAAGCCTTTCAGCCACCTTTTGGTCCATTGCGTTAAGCGAGAGGTGGATCCTAGTCAGCCCTGCCTCTTTAAGCTTGTCTATGAGCCGCTCGGTAAGCAGAGTGCCGTTAGTGTCAAATGAGATCCTTTTCACACCCTCCACCTCTGCAAGCCCCCTCACAAGCTCGATTATCTTTGGATAGAGTAAAGGCTCGCCGTGCGTGCCTATGTGGGCCTCAAGCTCTGGCAAGGGCTTATCACCTGCTTTTCCTGCATCCTGCTTTCCGCCAGCCTCCTTGAGGCCTCCAAGCTTATAGTGGGCAAGCTTTTGGAACTCTTCAATAATGTAATCTGGCTCAACTATGAAATCAGTAACCCATCTGCCCTTTGGCCCCTCATCCACAGAGCAGAACACGCAGCTCAGGTTGCAGCCAGTGACTGGCTTTACCTCGATAAGCGAAGTATTCCTGTCAATTAACCCGAAAGAGTTGTTGCCTATGAGGGGGATGCCTGATTCGCGGGTTATATACACAGTCTTTCTTCCGGTAAGCCTGTTTTTCAGGCCCCCAAAGCCCCTCATCATTATCATGTTGAGCTTGTTTCTGGCCCGCTTCTCATTTGTCTCAAAAACTATCCTCTCTTTGTTTTTGCCCTCTATCCTGAAAGGGGCGATGTCCATAAGCTCCTGCCTTTCAACCTCAAAATAATAGTTTTTCAGAAAATCAACCCGGATGAGCTCTCCTAGATCCTCAAAGCTCACATCATCATACTCAAGCGCGGATTCCATATAATGTCTGCATACTCTCCTGATATCTGCATATCCTCCTGCCCATATGCCAAGCCCCAATTTTATATAAATCTTTGGACTCCAACATGACTAATGGACTAAAGAAAATTATATAAAACCGGCAGGGATACTATAAGCCTATGGACCAGGCCAACAAGCTAACATACGAGCTCCTTTTCGACATGCTCAGGAATGAGAAAAACAGGGAAGAGCTCCAGGCACTGGACAAGAATTTCTTTTCAGACCTTACAGAATATATAAAGGACAAGGAGAGGCTTATAAGGGACAATTCTGACAGCCAGCTGTTCTCAGGCCTTGAGAGAGAAAAGACCATGAAGCAGCTTGATAACGCCAAAAGGCTAATCAAAGACCTATACGAGAGACGCGAGAAAAAGGTCATAAATCTAGCCATGATAAGCTCGCGCACAGGGGGTCTCCTTGACAAGAGTGCGATGCTTATGGAAGAGCAGAAGCTGTTTGAGAGGCTCTCCCAGATGCTTGAGGAGTTCAGGAATGACATCCTGTACAGGGTGATGGGGGGCAGCATGCCTGAACTTAGGGAGAGGGAAGCATCTAGCCCGATTATGGCTCAGCCCCAGGCTTCAGACAGGTTGCCCGGAGCTCCAGGCTCTCCGCAGGCCTCTGCATCAGGCAAGGAGGCTGTGCTTGTCAGGTTCACCCATTCAGTGCCCAAATTCATTGGAAAAGAGCTTGAGGTATATGGCCCGTTTGAGTCAGATGACATAGCAAACCTTCCAAAGCAGATAGCTGACATCCTTGTCTCAAAGGGCAGGGCAGAGCTGATGAAAGGCTAGGTTTGTTTAGGCTATTTCTATATACTGCCTAATCAAAAGCTTTTTAAATATCCCCCGGTTACTCGACTGCGACATGAAACTTCCAAAAGTCAAAAACAAGTATTGTCCTTTTTGCAAGAAGTACACAGAGCACAAGATAGTGCAGGCAAAGAAAAAGGCCGCAAGCTCTCTTAAGCGAGGCTCAAAGTACAGGATGAAGAAGAGGGACGCAGGAAGGGGCATGGGAAACCTAGGAAGACTCTCAAAGGGCGCCCTCACCAAGTGGAAGAGGTATGGCAAGAAAGCCACCAAAAAAACGGATCTGCGCTTCGAGTGCAAGGAGTGCAAGAAATCCCATGTCCAGAAAAAGGGATTCAGGGCCAAGAGGCTCGAGTTCGCCTAAACCATGGAGCTTTCTTTAGCCCTTTCAGGGGCATCTTTTCATTCTTCTTTACCTTATTTCAATATTCTTCTGGCAGGGCTGTCTCTTATTCCCATAGTGCTTTTATTCATACTTGCTCTTTCACTCTCACTTCCTTTTCTTATTTCTCAGCCGAAAACCCTGCGGTTTTACAGCCCCAGAATTTAAATTCTAGTAATCCCTAATTCAAGGGCATGAAAGAATCAACACTCCTAAGGATAGCGCTCTCGTTCTCGCTCATAGGCCTTGTCGCGCTATTCATCCTGGCGCAGACAATGGGACTGGATGAGACAACCCTAGAAAATATTACCCATGCAGAGGAAGACACCACAGTGAGGATAAAAGGGGTGGTCTCAGGCTATATGGACTATGGAAAGACAGCAAGGATTGAGATAGCCCGGCCAGAGACAACAGAAGTATTCCTGTTCAAGAGCAGGAACATCTCGCTGAAAAAAGGGGATTTTGTCGAGATAACCGGCGAGGTCAGCGAATACAAAGGCAGGAAAGAGATACTCGCCTCAACTGTTGAGGTGCTTAAGTGATTATGAAAAAAGCACTGAGAATCTGGGCGACCACTGCCTTAGCATTATCCATGCGTTAATCTTATCCCTGCCTGGCCTTATGCCTTAGCTAACAGTTGGCCCTTCTAATATATTATAGCAACCACAACCCTTTGAATCTGGGTAAACCTCACCCTCTCAGGGTCCCTGTATGGCAAGTTATCTCCCTTGAATATCGCATACCAGCCATCCGAGTCATAGCCTGTCTCAACAACCCTGTGGATGATAGCGCCATCCCCGCCAGAAGGCACATAGCTTGCTATATCTCCTATGCAAATCTCATCTTCAGAATCAGGCACAAACTCTATAGCATTCGCGCCGGCGTCGATTATAGGATCCATTGAGTTAGTGTCTGTGAATGTCGCCCATTCAGCTCCCTTGAGGTCTATAAGAACACCGTTGTCAGTCACAAGAATCTGCCCCTCCCTGATGTGGTCGCAGGGGCTAAGCCTCTCTACTGCCTTGTCAGAGAGCAGCTGCTCGACAATACTTACCTTTCCGTCTCCGCCCACAACTATCTCTGATGTGCCAGAGCCAGCATAAGTGCCTGAGCTGCCCAGCTCTGCTTCTGCCATGGAATACAGGTTCAGGGCTATGACTAGCCAGCATAGAACAATAGATGCTATCAGCACAGCCCTTATAGTATTAGTTTTCATATTTACTACTTAATAGTAACAATTATTTATAAATCTTTCGGAAAAACAGCTTATCCGGCCAATCAGGCATCTGCGCCCCGGTTTTCAGCAGGATCCTACCAAACCAATATCGGCCAGGCATGAACCATTGTTTCAGGGAGTAAAATTTTGATTACCAAAATCTATTTAAATCCCCAATAATCTTGTTAATCCATGCCAGACGTGCTAAAAGAACAGGACTGTCCCATCTGCCACCAGAAGACACTGGAATTGATGGAAGGAGAGATTGACATACCTTTCTTTGGAAAGACACTCATATTCTCAATGAACTGCTCAAGCTGCGGCTTTCACAAGGCAGATGTTGAATCCGAGGATGAAAGGCCCCCCTGCAAGTGCTCAATAGAGGTAAGCGGCGAGGAGGACATGAAAATCAGGGTAGTAAGAAGCTCCCAAGCCACAATCAAGATCCCGCATGTCGTGACAGTTGAGCCAGGCCCCGGATCAAACGGCTACGTGACCAATATTGAGGGAATCATAGAACGGGTGAAGCACGAGATCCAGACAGCAGCAAACGGCGAAGAGGATGAGGAGGTCAAGAAGAAAGCCAGAAACCTCATCAAGAAGCTGAACAGGGTGGAATGGGGAAGCGAGAAACTTAAGATAATAATAGAGGACCCTAGCGGAAATTCAGCCATTATCTCAGACAAGACTGCTGTAGGAAAAGCCTAAATAATGTAATTCTATACATAATCCCATCTCTTAACCCAGGTATCAAATTTCTCGTCATTAGATATCCTTTTTAGGGCGGCATAGAAATCATCCTCTTTGCACACCACTATCTCATCCGCCTCATGTTCCCTCTCAATCCCCATTTTCTCATCGCAGAGGCTGAACTTGTGCCTGTTCAGTATCAGCCTGTCCTCTATCTCGTCGCCGAACAGGGACTTTATGTATAGCTCCATGCAGAGCCCTTTGATGTTTGAGAGATTGCACCAGTATTGTTTTGGGTCTTCTCCTATCTTCCTCGCGCATTCATCCATCGAGGAATAGGCGAAGAAAGTGGGAAGAGGCATATCCTCATCATAGCTCTCAAGTATCTTTTCAATCATGCTCGTATGGCGGTGTGTGAGGTCTCCTTTTATTAAGTAACTGGAGCTTAGCATCTCATTTGCGACATCCTCCAGCCTGTCAGGGTCATAGCAGGCTATGTCAATTATGAAGTCCATAGAGCTCATCTCGCATGGGTCCACAAGGTTCCCGTTATATGCAAGCCCTGCGCTGATTTTTGGCCCATCGCCAGCAATCTGCTCAAGATAACTCTTTGCAGAAAGGCTTTGCCCGACTTTCTCCTTTGAGTCCACGAGCGCGTTTGTGACTTCTATAGTCGCCGCAAATCCATACCTCCGAATAGAATCAGCCAGATACCCATCTTTTCTTTGACTGGGCTTGCTCATTAAGCAAATGAAATAATGGCGCATCATTTAT
>CAYLII010000026.1:4870-15444 GCA_964383645.1 uncultured Methanosarcinales archaeon | reverse complement strand
GAAAATGCTTGAGCTTGCAAAAAGGATTGATAAGCCTGTGATTATACATTCCCGCGCAGCAGAGCTCAGGGTTATAGAGATTCTTGAAGAAGCGGGGCAGAAGGATGTGGTGATGCACTGCTTTGGGGGAAGGCTTCATCTGGTCAAGAGAATCATCAAGAACGGCTGGTACTTCTCAATCCCTACTAATATAGTAAGGAGCGAGCAGCTCCAGAAGATTGCAGAGCTCTCTCCCATGTCAAAGCTCCTGACAGAGACAGACGCGCCTTATCTGAGCCCGTTTAGGGAGAAGAGGAATGAGCCGGCGTTTGTGGCAGAGAGCATTCCTGTCATCGCAAAAGCCAAGGGAATGGATGGGATAGAAGTGGCAAACGCAGTTTTCCAGAACTACCAGCGGCTGTTTCTTGGATAGGCAGATTTAGTGGTTGCGGGATTTGAGCTTTGAGGCTTGAAAAGCCCCTTGTTTTCGTGCTTTACTTGGAAGATTGTTTTTTCTGAGATTGGTTTTTCTGGTTACCCCCTTATGATTATAGTAGTGCACCGATATTTATTTCATATACTTCTATATCCGAAAGATTTAAATAATCCCTTCTAGAAAGTGGAGGCATATGGCAGAAGTTTCAGCATTTAGAAATGTCCTTAACTTTTTTGTGGACCTTGGCATATATGATGTTATACTTCCATTCCTGCTTGTGTTCTCGATAGTTTTTGCTATCATGGACAAGACCAGGGTGCTCGGCTACGAGACGATTGACAATAAGCAGTATCCTAAGAAAAGCATCAATGCCATAGTGGCTTTTGCTGTGGCCTTCTTTGTTGTGGGCTCTGCATATCTGGTGGAGGCAATTATCAAGGTATCCTCGCAGGTTGTCATACTAATGCTTGCGCTTGTGCTGTTCATGGCGCTCATAGGGGTGTTCATGGAGCAGACAGACAAAGGAGTTTCACTGCCCAAGGGGCCGTGGCAGACCGGCTTTATGATAGCCTGCCTTATTGGAATCGTGCTGATATTTTTCAATGCGCTCGGCTGGCTTGACAGCGTTTATAATTTCCTAAAGGGCCACTGGTCGAATGAGCTTGTGGCAAGCGTCATACTCCTGCTCACTATCGTGGGTGTGATGGCTTTCGTAGTGAAGGGCCCAAAGGACTCTTCATCAGCCAAGAAAGATGGATCAAGTTAGATATTAGATTTATATAGAATATAAAAATAATAATATAATAAAAAAACTGGCCGTACAACAGGCCTTAAAAGAGGGATGAAAATGGTAAGCTTGATAGATGGTTTTCAGAGTCTGAATTCGATGGGATTTTTTGCCCTGATTCTTCCTTTTACATTGATATTCGCAGTGCTATATGCCGCGATGTCAATGGCCAATGTATTCGGAAAAATGAAGGATGGTGGAAAAAGAATCAGGGTGCTTGTGGCAATGGTTCTATCCCTATTGGTGGTAATCCCCCACATTACTGGAGGCTACCCTGCAGGAGCAGATCCAATCAATATTATCAACCAGTCTGTCCCCCAGATTGCTCTTATAGTGGTAGCAATCCTAATGTTTTTCATATTGCTGGGTATGTTTGGTGTACCCATCAATATTAACAATAGCTCGTCTATTGGACCCTTAGTGGGAATAATCTGCCTGGGCCTTGTAATATTCATATTTGGAAGGAGTGCAGGATGGTTTGGAAGCGGACCGAATGTTCAGCTTCCCAGCTGGCTTGGTTTCCTCAATGACCCAGAGGTAGTTTCAGTACTATTGGTTATCCTCGTGTTTGTAGGAATAGTGGCTTTCATAACAGGAGGAGAAAACCCCGATAGTAAAAGCTTTTTCTCCAAGATAGGAGAAGAGATACAAAAAGTGATGAAGTAGAGGTGAGAAAGGAATATGGCAGGATTAGTGACGTTTTTCCAGAATCTGGATAGGATGGGTTTCACAGATATTATCCTGCCCTTTATCCTTTTCTTTGCAGTGGTCTATGCGATACTGCACGCAGTCAAGGTGTTTAAGCAGAAGAACATCAACGTGATAGTGGCGCTCTGCATCGCGCTACTAGTGGTAATTCCACATATCACAGGCGGCTACCCGCCCGGGGGAGATGTGGTGGATATCGTCAACAGCTCAATACCTGCTGTGGTTGCAATACTTATCGCAATCCTCATGGTGATGATTCTTTTGGGCATGTTTGGCACAAAGCTCAATATTGAGGGGAAGACCCTTGGGGCGATAATCGCTATTCTGGCCCTGCTTGCTGTGATTATCATATTCGGGAGCGCTGCAGGATGGTTCGGCGGAAGCCCAAGCTTCAGGTTCCCCAGCTGGCTGGGTTTCCTCAATGATTCTGATGTGGTAAGTGTCATTGTGGTGCTTCTTGTTTTCGGGCTGATAGTGGCTTTCATAACGCACGAGCCGAAGGATCCAAAAGAGAAGACCAATCCGTTCAAGATAATAAGCGACGCACTGGAAAGCTCTAAGGAAAAATAAGGGCTTATCTCAAGCATGATAATCCTAAAGAAGAGAAAAGTGAAAGATGGCAACACCCCTTGATATGAGTCTGCTGGAGAGTTTCTCAGGTCTCTTCTTGTTCATCATGATATATGCCATCACCTACGCGGTGCTGGGGCTTACAAAGGTGCTTGGCGATAGCAAGACCATCCAGGCAGTAGTCGCGTTCTGCTTTGCGCTGTTTATGGCGCTCGCCTCAAAGCCAAGCCAGGTAGTGCAAGGCATGGTGCCATGGATAGGGCTTCTTATCATAGTGAGCATGTTCCTCCTCATGAGCATGAGGTTCCTCTTCGGTAGCGATGGTGACGATATAATGATAAAGGTGCTTGGGGGTGGCTCTAAGACCTCTGCGGGCTGGTGGATTTTCATCACCATCTCAGGCATTCTGCTAATTTCATTAGGCTCAGTCATAGGGCCTGATGTCACCCCGGGAAGCGATACCTCTGTCAACACCACAGATGGGGTTGTGATTGATGACGGCTCAGGCAGCACCCAGACAGGTAACTGGCAGACGAATGTGCTCAACACAATCTACCACCCTAAGATACTTGGCACAATCCTTGTTCTATTCATCATGGTGATGGCCATAAAGATGCTAAGCACTGTGACAACGCCCAAATAAGAAGTCTTTTCTATCCCTTTCCCACAGCCTAGAAAAATTATTAAGTGTTTAGTATTCAAGAATTCCTATCTGACAGCCTAGATAATAGACAGAATTAAAGCAGATAGGCCTTACTGGCCCTTTGACTTGATATTTTTGGTAAGCCTGGAGAGCTCGTTTACATTCTCTGTGAATGTTGGAAGCATCTGCTGGAACACCTTCTGCATTGCCTTGATGTCAGTGCCTACGCTAGCCATGCTCCTGTCATAGTCTGAGAGCTTTCCCAGAAGTGCGCTGTGGAGGTCCTCAAGGATCTGCTGGAGCTGGGCGATTCTTGCGTCCATCTCATTTACCCTTGCCTCTGTCCTCTCCTTCCATTCGATTATCTTGCCCACGCCTTTTGCGAGCTCGTCCCATTTCTCCTCGATTATGGATTCAGCTATCTCCTCTACCTGGTCTGCTGTTATGATGTCTCCAGGTGATATTGGAGATGGGGCAAAAGAGGGCATCATCTGCTCCTGCTGCATCGGCTGGGGCGGAAGTAGCTGGTCTGGGGGAAGGCCTCCCTGGGAAGGAGGCATCTGCTGGAATGAGGGGCCCATTGGCTGGGGAGGATTGACAAACACCTGGGGGCCGCCCGGCATGTTCGCCTGCTGAAGGTCGTCAAGCCTTCTTGGCGCGCCTGAGACAAGATCTGCCTGGTTCATCGCATCAAATATCTGGTGTGTCTTGTAGCCGTCTCTTTGGAGGGACTGGATTATCACTGTATCACTCATGCCCTGCTGCTTCATTGTTGCAACCTGCTCGACAGGGATTGTAGTAAGAGAAGGCATCTGCATAGTGCCCAATGGATCATTCTTTTTTCCGGAAGACGAGTCGAATAGTCCCATGCTAACCTTGTTTTGGTATCATTTATCAGGGAAGTTTTTAAAGTTTTCTAATAAATAAGTAGGGGGTGCGTTTAAAATCTGCGTCGGTGCCATGTTTGCCATTGTTTGGCTGAAAGACAAACATGGCATGGCCCGACGGAGCTGACCGCGTTCCTATGCCTTAAGGCTAGGGTTGCGGTCAGCGGAGTAGGAGATTTTAAACGCACTCTAATAAAGTAAAGCAAACCAGAAGATACAGCTAAACGCCCGGGGAATATTGGCGCTGGTCTTTCTTGGGCGGCTCTTCCTCAGCACGCCTAATCCCCATGTTTTCTATTGTTTCCCTGACTATGTTTTCCACCTGGTTCTGGGTGACGAACCTTACAGGCTCCCAGAGCTTGAGGTATTTCTCAAGCACCTCCACATCCTCTTTTCTTGCGCATTCCCTCAGGTCCTGGATGATGAGGGCTATGGTCTCTTTGAGTTTTGAGAAGTCTGACCTGAATTCAGATATCTCCAGGTTTATGGTCTTTATCTCTGTGTTGAGCTTCTTGTTGTGGGAGAGCATGTTCTGGTCAGAGAGCTGGTTCTTATTCATGAGGTTGGTGTAGCGCTCCTCTATCATCCTTAGCCTTCTGGAGAGTGAGTTGATTCGGTCGAGAAGCTCTGTTGATGAAGGGCCCATTGGGCCGGGGGTTCCTTTCTTGCCCTGGGCCTGGTCGTGTGGTGCCTGGGCTCCTGGCGGCATGGGACCTTCTGTGTTGATGTTGAATCCGAAGTTCTGCGCCTGCTGATTGTCCATTTTTCTGCCCTATTTCCGCTATATTTTTATATACGTCTCAATTTAGGAGGGATTATATAAATATTACCATAAAGTCCTTTTTGGTGTCTGGATTTTAGGGCTTAAAGTGAGGGGTGTGAAAAGAGGTGCCTGATCCTGAAAATGTGAGAGACGGCAGCTTCAGCTATGAGGTGCTGCGCGAGGGCGAGGACATAATTCTTAGGGTGAATGCTGACAAGCTTGACCAGATTCCCTCAATTGAAGATAGCCCAATGGTCATGTCAAAAACCATGGAGATGCTTGTTGAAAACAAGAATGTGACAAGGATTGTGTTTTACCAACAAAGGGATTATGAGTATGATTTCAGGCAGACAAGGCTTCTTGCAGAGATTGCCATTCTTTATGATTACTTTGTGAGGGACCGCTCGCTCATGGGCTACCATGCCATGGGCTTTGGCCAGAACTACACAAAGGGCTTCAACCAGAGATATTCGGATCTGCACAACATTGTGTATAATATGATGAAGAGTGACCCTGTGGGCGCGTTTGTGGAGCTCAGGAGGATGCTGAGGATGGAGAATGTGCTCCTAAAGGAGGAGCCTGACGAGGAGTACAGGAAGGGGCTTGCCCGATATGTGGAGCTGCTTGCAAAAATCGAGATGAGTCTTGAGAAGACAAAGCTTATCCAGCTTGTGAGGCCGTATCTGGTTGGCTTCGAGGTGGGGGACAGGGCAATCTACAGGAGGATGTTTAGCCCTGTGATAAAGCCCGATTTCATGTTCACAAAGCTCATGTCAAATTATCCTGCGGATGCTGAGGAGCTTGACACATACAAGGTTAAGGATTCTGATGTGACTATTCTCAGGCTGCCTAATTCGATCCAATGCCTCTACCACGTGGTGCCGCTCGAGTTCAAGATGAGCGAGGAGAAGTACGAGATACTGGACATGGCAAGGAATATCATAGCCGAGCATAAGCCAAAGAGGAGCGAGTTTGTCAATCCCGAGAGGATGAGGCAGGTTTTCCATAATGTGGGCAAGGACCTTATCGAGGAGCTGATTTCAGCAAGAGAGATCCAGATGAGGAGCAAGGATATAGAGAAGCTTGCCGAGATACTTGTCAGGTATACTGTGGGCTTTGGGCTTATCGAGGTGCTGCTCCAGGACGAGAAAATACAGGACATAACAGTAAATTCGCCAATGGGCAGGACCCCTATTTTTGTGGTGCACGGGGATTTTGACGAGTGCAGGACAAATATAGTGCCCTCTATGCTTGATGCAGAAAGCTGGGCCACCAAGATGAGGATGATATCAGGCAGGCCGCTTGACGAGGCTAACCCAATACTTGACACAGAGCTGGTGCTGCCTGGCTCTAACGCAAGGGTTGGCGTTATCGCCCCTCCGTTAAGCCCTAACGGGCTCGCGTATGCGTTCAGGAGGCACAGGGATAAGCCATGGACTCTTCCGCTGTTCATAAACACAGGCATGATAAATCCCCTTTCTGCAGGGCTCCTGAGCTTTCTTATAGACGGCGCAAGGACAATGCTTGTGGCAGGGACAAGGAGCGCTGGAAAGAGCTCGCTTCTTGGAGCTGTCATGGTCGAGGTCATGAGAAAGTACAGGATGATAACTGTGGAAGACACGCTTGAGCTTCCTGTTGATTCCCTAAGAAAGCTTGGCTACAACATCCAGTCCATGAAGGTTGCGAGCGCAATGACCAGGGGCACAAATGAGGTTTCTGCGGATGAGGGCATAAGGACTACTCTCAGGCTTGGGGATTCATGCCTTATTGTGGGCGAGGTTAGAAGCGTAGAGGCTGCGGCTCTCTATGAAGCAATGAGGGTTGGAGCCCTCGCAAATGTGGTGGCAGGTACAATCCACGGCGATTCGCCTTACGGCGTGTATGACAGGGTTGTAAATGACCTGAGGGTTCCAAAGACAAGCTTCAAGGCTACTGATGTGATAGTGGTGGCAAACCCGGTAAAGAGCGCTGACGGGCTCCACAGGTGGAGAAGGGTGACCCAGATAACAGAGGTTAGGAAGCACTGGGAGAATGACCCCCTGCTAGAGGCCGGATTTGTGGACATGATGAAGTATGACGCAAAGAAAGACCAGCTTGAGGCCACAGGCGACCTCATAAACGGAGAGATAGAAGTGCTCAAGAACATCGCCGGCAATATCAAGGAGTGGGCAGGGAACTGGAATGCTGTGTGGGACAACATCCTTCTTAGGGCAAAGATAAAGGAGACTATTGTGGATTACTCCAGAAAGCTAAATGACCCCTCGTTCCTTGAGGCGCCTTTTGTGATAAGGTCAAATGACATGTTCCATATGCTCTCTGATAAAGTAAAGGAAGACACTGGAAGCCTTGACAGCAAGGAGATATATAACCAGTGGCTGGACTGGCTTAAACGGGAGCTTAAGAAAGCATCTGTGTCAGGGGAGTAGCAGGGACCTATAAGACAGGTAACTATAATAGAATTATAATATAGGATATAGGGCGGAATGCCAAAATATACCTAAATTATTTAAACCATGATTTGTAGGGGATAGTTTTGCAGGGCAAGTATTGCCCTGCCTATAAAAAAAGAGGTAAGATGGGAAAGGAAGAGGATGAGCTCAAGCGGGAGCTTGACGGGATAGTGGAGAGGTACAAGACCCAGGCCAAGTCCTCAAGCCCTGACACCCCTTCTAAAATAGTCTCTAGGGAATACGGGGAATTCAGGAATGAGTTCATGCCAAAGCCCCTGAGCCTCTATGAGGATCTCTGCAAGAGAAGCGAGCAGATCCTCAAGATAAAGCCTGACGCAAAGACCACTCTCCAGCTTGAGGAAGATATAAGGATAAGCCACCTCAACATCACCCCTACTGGCGCGTACAGCCTTTCCATCCTGGCTCCTGCTCTGTTTTTCTTGCTTGGTTTTGTTATAGGGCTTGGGATTTTTATCAGCATCGAGATTTTTCTGGTGTTTCTTGTGCTTGCCGCTTTTTCCATGGCTATTTTCCAGAAGCTGCCAAGCTTTGTCGCAAACAGCTGGAGGATGAGCGCCTCTAACCAGATGGTTATCTGCATGTTCTATATCGCGACGTATATGAGGCATACTCCCAATCTGGAGAATGCTATTGAGTTTGCGGCAGACCATATCGCGCCGCCTCTCTCAATTGACATGAAGAAGGTGCTCTGGGATGTGGAGACTGAGAAGTATCCCAATCTAAAGATGAGCCTTGACGCCTATCTTGAGACCTGGAGGAAGTGGAATCTTGAGTTCATCGAGTCTTTCCATCTTGTTGAGGCATCGCTTTACGAGAAGGGAGAGGAGAGGAGGATCATACTGATAGACAAGGCACTTGATGTTATTCTCCAGGAGACTTATGAGAAAATGCTCCATTATGCCTATAATCTCAAGAATCCCATCACAATGCTGCATATGATGGGTGTGATTCTTCCAATATTGGGCATGGTCATACTGCCTCTTATAGTCAGCTTCATGCAGGGCGTTAAGTGGTACCAGATAGCAATACTTTACAATTTTATCCTTCCAATACTTGTATATTTCATGGGCAGGAATATCATGTCCTCAAGGCCTACGGGCTATGGCGACTCAGACATTACAGATGAGAATCCTGAACTCAAGAAGTACAAGAATGCTATAATAAAGATTGGAAAGCTTGAACTCAGGATAACACCTGTGATAGTGGCTCTCCTTATAGGGGGCACTATGCTGTTTATCGGGCTGATTCCTATAATGATCCATTCATTCGCGCCCGGCTTAGAGTGCTACGGCGCAAGCTATGACGGGACAGAGAGTAAGAGCTTTATCCAGACTTTGGGCTGGGAGTACAAGATATCCTCTAATGACAAGCTGTGCAAGGCTGAATCATACTGCAGCCCCGGGGCAAAGGAGTGCGAAATAATTGGCCCTCTTGGGCTTGGCGCTTCTATGATAAGCCTTCTTGTGGTGCTCGGGGCAGGTCTTGGGCTGGCCTCTTATTTCAAGTCAAAGTCAAAGAATGTTATTGAGATGAGGAAGGCCACAAAGGAACTTGAGAAAGAGTTTGCCTCAGGACTGTTCCAGCTGGGCAACAGGATAGGGGATGGGATTCCTGCAGAGATGGCTTTCGGAAGCGTGGCAGAGGTTATGCAGGGCACTAAGTCAGGAGAGTTTTTTGTGATAGTCAACAACAACATCACAAAGCTTGGGATGAACATGGAGAGTGCAATATTTGACAAGAAGAATGGCGCGCTTGTGTATTACCCGAGCAAAGTTATAGAGAGCTCTATGAAGGTTCTGCTCCAGAGCTCGCAGAAGGGGCCCCTTGTGTGCTCACAGGCGCTTATCACAATCTCGCAGTACATCAAGGAGATCCACAGGGTGGATGAGAGGCTAAAAGACCTTCTTGCTGACATCATCTCATCTATGAAGTCGCAGATAAGTTTCATGGCGCCCGCAATAGCCGGAGTGGTGGTTGGCATAACCTCCATGATTAACACAATAGTTGTCGCGCTCGGAAACCAGATGACAGAGGTTACATCAAGCGCCAGCATGGGCGACGTCAGTTCTGCAGGAATGACTGCAGTGCCTAATATGTTCAGCGACGGCATACCCACATATTATTTCCAGATAGTGGTGGGAATCTATGTTGTCCAGATAGTGTATATCCTCTCTGTGCTTGCCAACGGAGTTGAGAACGGCTCTGACAAGCTGAGCGAGGACTTTGTGGTCGGAAAGAACCTGAGAAACAGCACCCTCACTTACGCAGTGATAGCTGGGATTGTGATGGTCATATTCAGCCTGGTGGCAAGCGCAGTGCTTCCTTCCATATCTGACATGAATTTCTAAATAAGACTTGAGTTTCTAATACAGATATGGATTTTCTAAGATTGGTCTGATTTAGGAGAGGAGAAAGTTTTAGATTTAAGATAACAAAAATTTGCCTACTTGCAGCTACCTCTTGCTAAAGCAAGTGGCTTTATTTTTTCAGGATTTTCTGAGCTGCCTTTGCGATGTCGTGAGCAGTCATCCCAAATCTCCTGTATAGCTCTTCAGGCCTTCCTGACTCTCCGAATTTTTCAACCATGCCTATCCTCCATATCTTTGTGGGGTGGTTTTCAGAGAGGAATTCTGAGACTGCTGAGCCAAGCCCGCATGAGATGGAATGGTCTTCTGCTGTTATTATTGCCTTTGTCTCTTTTGCCGCCTTTAGTATGAGCGCCTTGTCCAGGGGCTTTATGGTGTGGATGTTTATCACTCGGGCTGAGATGTCGAGAAGTTTTAATATGGAGTGTGCCTTTAAGGCCTCGTGGACCATGGGGCCTGTGGCGATTATAGTGATGTCTGAGCCTTCCCTCAGCACAACGCCCTTGCCGAGCCTGAACCTGTATCCTTCAGGATTGATTATGGAGAGTTTGTCTCTTCCAAGGCGCAGGTAAATGGGCCCCTCAAGCCTTGCTATTGCCTTTGTGGCGGCTTTTGCCTCTATGTAGTCTGCAGGGCTTATCACTATCATTTTGGGAATTGCTCTCATCTGGCCTATGTCCTCTAGAGCCTGGTGGGTGGCGCCGTCCTCGCCTGTCAAGAGTCCGGCGTGTGAGCCTATGATCTTCATGTTGAGGTGGGAGACTCCTGCATGAAGCCTCACCTGGTCATAGCTTCTGCCTGCGATGAATACTGCAAAGCCGCAGGCGAATGGAATCTTTCCTGATGAGGCGAGGCCTGCTGCGACGGTTATCATGTTCTGCTCAGCAACACCCACATCAAAGCATCTCTCGGGATAGGCCTGCCTGAATGCCTGGGTTTTTGTGGAATCAAGAAGGTCTGCAAC
>CAYLII010000026.1:0-4770 GCA_964383645.1 uncultured Methanosarcinales archaeon | reverse complement strand
CCGTCTATCTCTATTACGCTCCAGCCGAATGCCCTGAATTTGTCTGCTATGGGCTCTATTCCCATCACATCCCTGTTGAATCCGTCTATCTGGAGGCCGTTGTGGTCTAGTATCGCGGTCAGGTTGTCAAGCCTGAAATGGGATGCTGACATCGCAGATTCCCAGATGTTTCCCTCGTCGCACTCCCCATCGCCTATCATGACATATGTCCGGTATGCCTGGTTATCCAGTCTTGCTGCAAGCGCCATACCTACACCTACCCCCAGTCCCTGGCCGAGCGGGCCTGATGATGCCTCTACTCCTTTGCATCTTCCGTATTCAGGGTGGCCCTGGAGAGGGCTGCCTGGCTTTCTGAATGTTTTTAGGATTGAGGGGGAGAAAAATCCTCTTCTTGCAAGGCATGCGTAGAGCGCAGGGCAGCAGTGGCCCTTGCTGAGTATGAACCTGTCCCTGTTTGGCATGCGGGGAATTCTGGGGTTGAGCCTCATCTTCCAGAAGTAGAGGGCTACCATCATGTCTATTGCCGAGAGGCTGCCTCCGGGATGCCCGCTCTGGGCTATGCAGGTCATCTCAAGTATGTCTTTCCTGCATCTTAGGGCAATAGCCTTAAGCCTGTCTATCTCCTCTTTTTTTATCATACAGTGAAATTTTATCTTAGGGGATATATAAAACTTGCCCAAAAAGAGAATTTCTTTTCAGGGTTGTTGGCAGATTAGAAAACTGCTAAAAGCAAAAAGGTTTTAAATGGGCTTAGAGCAGTTATGTTTTATGATTAGCATCTTCAAGAAATCCAGCGCAGACAGCCTTCTCACAAAGGTAGAGCAGCCTGTCACTGGCTCCTGGATTAACATGGTGAATCCCACAAAGGATGAGATAGCCCATATCTCTGAGGCGACTGGGATTGACAAGGGGATGCTAGGTAGCGTTCTTGAGGAAGAGGAGACTCCAAGGGTGGAGAAGGAGGAAGGAAACATACTGATTATCATAAGGCTTCCGGGCGGAGATGACGAGAAGTCTTTTTCTATTTATCCTCTGGGAATAATTATAGGCAGTTCCCATATTGTCACAATCTCGCTTGCCGAGAACTGCGTGGTAAGCGATTTTCTTAATATGAAGGTAAAGAATTTTTTTACTACCAAAAAGACAAGGTTCCTGCTCCAGATATTCTCAAGGACAAACCACCATTACAAGAAGTATCTTGACCATCTGGGAAAGAAGGTTGAGGATGTTGAGAGGACTATCACTAAGTCTTTCAAAAACGAGGAGATTTTGGAGCTTCTTAGGTTTCAGAAGAACCTTATCTACATGAGCACTGCAGTGGTGTCTAATGAGAAGGCGCTTGAGAAGATCCTGAAAGGCAAGGTGATCAAGCTTTATGAGGAGGATGAGGACTTGCTTGAGGATATAATTATAGAGAATAAGGAGTCTATTGAGATGGTAAATATCTACAGCAATATTCTCAGCAGCACCCTTGATGCCTATGCCTCGCTTGTCTCTAATAATCTCAATGTTGTTATGAAGTTCCTAACATCTGTTACTATTATACTGGCTATTCCTACAATTGTTACAAGCTTTTACGGCATGAATGTGGGGCTTCCGGTCCAGCAGAACCCTTTCGCATATCTTGTTGTGATAGGTCTGTCTGCAGTGCTTATGGCGCTCGCGTCAGTTTTCTTTATCAAGAAGAGATATTTCTGAGGCCGCCCTGCCGGTGGTGCCTGCGGGTTTAGCTATTCAATTGCCATATACTATCTTCTTTGCTATGGGCAGGGCTTTCTTGTATTTTTCCTGGTGCTCTTTTAAGAAATTGTTTGTGAACTCTATGCAGTTTTTCTTGCACTCGCCGCAGAGGAGCTTTCCTGTTTTGCAGTCCTTGAATGTTGTGTCGAGGAATCTGTCGTCGGGATGGTGGAACCTGAGCATCTCATAGACCTTGCATACCTCTGGCCTTCCCCCTAGCTTTCTCTGCTCATCAACCGTGTCTCTTCCGCCTGTAAATGAGTTTGAGATCTTTTTCTTGACTTCTGCTGGCGTGTCTTTGAGGAATATTGCAGTATTTGGCTCGCTGCTGCTCATCTTGTTTCCCTCTGTAAGGCCTGACTGGTGCTGGAAGTAGAAGAATGAGGGCATCTCTATGTCGTAGTTTACCCTTTTTGCCACATCCCTGGTTATCCTCGCGTGAGGGTCCTGGTCTAGGCCTATGCCTGTTATTGATGGGGCTTTGCCAAACATAAATGGGAGCTGGACATGGAGGATGTCTGCTATCTGGAGAAGCACTGCCGACATCTTGCCTAGGTCCACATGGCCGTAGATTGCCTCGAACATGTTTGAGGTTATCTTTTTTGAGATTTCGTATGTGAACTGGTAGTATTCTGGCTCTTTTCTCGACTGGACGTAGATGTCTTCTGGCTCTACGCCCAGCGCGATTAGGTCTGCTGTGTTTCTTACCGCAATCTCTTTTGCAGATTCTATTGTTGGTATCTTCGAGTCCGGCCTGCTTACATAGCCGTCTATATCACAGACTGCAAACCTGCTTTTCGCCCCGAGCTTCTTGAATAGAGTGAAGAAGTCAACATCAACCTTGTGGCCAAAGTGCATGTCGCCAGAGCAGGCTATTCCTGTGAGCTGGAGGAATTTCGCCTTGTGGGCTATTGCCTTTTTGATCTTGACAAAATCTCTCTCTGCGATTATTAGCTTTCTTGTGAAGTGGTAGTCGTCAGATAGGTCATAGTCCCTAAACTCATTGAGGCCGAACTCCTTGAAGATGTGCTCGTAGTCTGTGAGCTTGTTAGAGCCCCATGCGTCTATTGCTGCCATATGTGTCGTCTAATAGGGAGGAGTTATAAAACTTTTTGTTTTTATGTTTCTGCCCCTGGGTTTAAATGCTCTTAAATGCATATTGTCTATCAGTGCGGGGCCGTCCAGATAGCAGAGATTAGATATCTAAATATTATTAAACAGGGACTGATTATCCAGTCTGCATGGCAGGAAGAGATGGGAGTGGGAGAAAATTCTGGAGGATAGCTGGCACTGTCCTGATTGTGGGTGTGAGCGCCTATATCGCATACAGGCAGGCTGTGAGCAAAAGCGATGAGCCTTCTCAGGTTGCGACAGAGAGGCCTGCAATAACCAGCACTTATGCACCTGTTTCGCCTACTGCATCTGCCTTTGAAGAGACAAATTATACTCCCTCTTCCACTTCTGCTGAGGTGATATTGCCTACTGGCACACCCAGTCTTGAGAGCAGGATAGATGACGAACTGTTGCTTGGCTCTTTTAACATCCAGATATTAGGGGAGAGCAAGGCAGGAAAGCCAGATGTGATGGATGCGCTTGGTAAGATTGTGAGCCAGTATGACCTTGTGGCTATCCAGGAGATAAGAGACTCATCCACCATTAATGAGATAGGTGCCTGCAGCGGTGTTGCGATAACCTCACTCTTGGACAGGATTAGGGCCGAGGCGGGATTCGACTACGGCTGCATCCAGGGCGACAGGCAGGGCAGGACAAGCTCGAAAGAGCAATATGCGTTCATATTCAACCCAAAGGTTGTGCAGCCTCTCGGGGATGAATTTGGGGGTGCTTACACATTCAATGACACTAATGACCTTTTTGAGAGAGAGCCACTTATCGCCCAGTTTCGAGCAGGTGATTTTGATTTTGCGCTTGCGAACATCCACACAAAGCCTGATGACGCGAGGGCAGAGATCTGCGCGCTCGCAAAGGTGGTTGAGGATGCAGAGGCCAGATACAATAATGATGATGATGTGATAGTGCTTGGCGACTTTAATGCAGACGGAAGCTATTTCAACGAGAATACGACAGAGTGCCTTAGGGGGATAGGATATAACTGGGCTATAGGTAATAGTATCGACACCACAGTTGCCGCCACTGATAACACTTATGACCGGATTGTGTTCAGGAATTCTTTTGGGGATGAGGATTTCTCAGGCCCTGCAGGCGCATTCTATTTCAACCTGCCTCAGACAGAGACGCCGTTCTTCCAGGTAGAGCTCCTGCCCGGGCTTGAGCTCAAGAATGTGTCAGACCACTATCCTATATGGGCTGTATTCTATACTGGAAATGACACGGATTAGATTTGGCTTGATTGGCTGATTGGCTCTAGAAAAGAAAGCAATCCCCCATAGATTTGTTCTTAGGATACTATCCTGTCAGAGCCAAACACCTCTTTGTAGGTGTCAAAATCATTCTTTGTGGGAAGCACAAGAAGTATCTCCTCTATGACAGAGGACTTGAAGAACTGCAGGGTGCGCTTGACTATCTCTGCAGAGCGCAGCATGGGAAGCCCGTAGGCCGCAGTTGAGATTGGCGGGAATGCTATTGTCCTGCACCTGTTCTCCTCTGCCAGCTTCAGGCAGTTCCTGTATGAGTTTACCAGAAAATTTATGTCCTGTCTGCCATAGATTGGCCCGACTGTATGGATTATTATCTTTGCCTTTAGGTTGTATGCCCTTGTGGCGACAGCTATGCCTGGCGGAAGGCCGTGGGGATAGCTCTTGTCTATTATCTCGCGGCAGGCAAGCTCAAGCTCTGGGCCGGCTGCCCTGTTTATGGAGCAGTCTATTCCCCCTCCGCCTAGAAAAGAAGAGCTTGCGGCGTTCACAATCGCATCTGCCGCGACAGCTGTAATATCTCCCTGGATTATGGAGATTTTCATTGTGTATTCCTTAAGAAGGGGCTAGGGAATATATAGTTTGTGCAAAATGCCTACAGAAGGGGGATTCTTGCAGGGGCTAGAATTTATTTAGG
>CAYLII010000025.1:0-15527 GCA_964383645.1 uncultured Methanosarcinales archaeon | reverse complement strand
CTAAGCATAGGAAATGGAAAATCAGAAAATTTCTTAATAGCACCCCGCTCTTATAAGGACATATCAACCTCCCTTGAGATAAATAATCTTAATACTGCAAAGGCCATAATTTCGGGTGTGGTAAGTATTTTTACAGGAAGCCAAATAAACCTGACAGCAGAATACAAGGCCTCAATAGGCCTGCTCAAAATAAATATCTCACCATAACAAAGCCAGCTCAGCAGAGGCTATTTGTCAGAACAATTATATCCTTTTTCTCTTCAATAGCAGCGAATTGCTCACAACTGAAACAGAGCTCATCGCCATAGCAGCACCTGCAATCATAGGGTTAAGCATCCCGAGCGCTGCCAGGGGAATCCCCAAGGTGTTGTAGAACAGCGCCCAGAACATGTTCTGCCTTATCTTATCCATCGTAAACCTGCTCAATCTGATAGCTCTGGGCACATCCAGGAGGTCATCCCTCATCAGCACAATGCTGCCTGACTCCATCGCCACATCAGTGCCTGAGCCCATAGCGATGCCTATATCTGCCTGCGCCAGCGCAGGCGCGTCATTGATGCCATCCCCTACCATGGCGACCTTCCCCTTCCTCTGCAGCCTCTTCACATAATTGGCCTTATCCTCAGGAAGCACCTCTGCGAAATGCTCATCAACCCCAACCTTGGTGGCGATAGCCTTCGCAGTCCTCTCATTATCGCCGGTTATCATATAAACCCTAATCCCAAGCGCCTTGAGCTGCCTTATCGCCTCTGGAGATGATTCCTTGATGGTGTCAGCAACTGCCACAAGCCCGATAATCTTTCTTCCCTTAGACAGCAGCATGGCAGTCTTTCCCTCGCTCTCAAGCGTTCTCGCGCGGCTGCTAAAGCTCCTGATATCAGCCCCTATATCCTCCATGAGCCTGGCATTGCCCAGATGATATGTATCTTTCCCAATCTTGGCAGAGACGCCCTTCCCCGGCACAGCCCTAAATCCCTTAACCTCACTAAGCCTCATCCTCCTGAAAGAAGCAGACTTCACAATCGCCTCAGCCAGCGGATGCTCGCTCTTTTTCTCAAGGCTCGCAGCAGCCCTCAGCACATCATCCTCATCGTACCCTTGCGCAGAAACAATATTAGTCACCTCAGGCCTGCCCTTTGTGATAGTGCCAGTCTTATCAAGTATGACTGACCTGATCTTATGCGCTGTCTCAAGCGCCTCTCCTCCCTTTATCAAGATGCCCTTCTTTGCCCCGAGGCCAGTGCCTACCATTATGGCAGTAGGCGTAGCCAGTCCGAGCGCGCATGGGCATGCTATTACCAGCACTGCGATTGCAGAAGCCAGACTCAAATCAAACCCCCTGCTGAAAATCAGAAACGAGCCAAAGAATGTCAGGACTGCTATCACCAGCACAGCAGGCACGAAATAAGCAGCAACAGTGTCAGCAAATCTCTGTATAGGAGCCTTGCTGCCCTGTGCATCCTCAATCAGCCTTATGATCTGGGCAAGCGTGGTATTGGCGCCGACCTTTGTGGCCTTAATCACCATGTGGCCGTTCTTGTTGATGGTTGCGCCTATCACCTTATCGCCAACCTTCTTCTCTATCGGCATGCTCTCACCTGTCACCATGCTCTCATCAACTGAAGAATAGCCCTTAGCAACAACGCCATCAACAGGTATCTTCTCTCCTGGCCTCACCACCACCTTGTCGCCAACAATAACATTATCCACATCAATTTTCAGTTCCTTCCCGCCCCTTATCACTGTGGCCTGCTTGGGCTTGAGGCCTATCAGCCGCTTTATCGCCTCGCTGGTCTTGCCCTTTGCCCTCGCCTCAAGGAACCTTCCAAGGATGACGAATGTGATGATGACAGCGCTCGACTCGAAATAGGTGTAGCCCATGCCTGTTACCATATTATACACGCTGTAGGCGAACGCCGCAGATGTGCCAAGCACAATCAGCGTATCCATATTAGCGCTCCCGCCCCTCAGCGCAGTAATCGCGCTCTTGTACAGCGGGAAAGCTATGTAGAATTGCACCGGAATCGTGAGCGCCATCAGGATAAAATCCTTATAGGGTATATCCATCATGCCAAGAAACATAGAGATGACAAACACAGGCACGCTGAACAGCAGGCTGATGATAAGCCTTCTTCTATAGCTGCCTATCTCCTCAGCCCTCACCATCGCGTCATGGTCATGGTCCATCCCGCCCACAATTTCAGTAGCGCCATAACCCTTGCTCTTTATTATCTCAATAAATCTGCCGGCGCTAACCTTATTCTCATCAAACTCCACAGTGCCCTTGTTTGTGGTGAGATTCACATTGACTGATTTGACTCCGTCAAGCTTAGAAATTGCCCTCGTGATGAGCGCAGAGCAGCTCGCGCAGTGCATTCCTGTAATGTCAATAGTTGTTTTTCTCATCTTGCTCACACTGTGGAATGGCACGAGCCAGAGCCCCCGCAACTGCCAGTGCCACCGCAGCCCGTGCATCCTCCTGCGCTTCCCCCTCCGCAGCCGCATCCGCCTGCAGCAGTAGCGGCGCCAGAAGATGCATCCTGGGTAGCATCACCGCTGCCTGCGGTCTGTGAGGCGGCAACAGCAGAGCTTACAGTAGGCAGCTCATCCTGCACTATGAATGTGCCAGGAATCATTCCCATCCAGCAGCTCCATCTGATCGTGCCGGCCGCGCCAGGGATGAAATCTACCTCCTGCTCGCCCATCTTAAGGTTGAACTTGAGGTTATAGGCAGGCACCTGGATGGCCTTGTTGCAGCCCGTGAGCTGCTTTACATCAATAAACCATTTCACAGGCACACCCGCCTTAAGTATGAATGTATCAGGAGTCCAGCCGCCTGCGTCAACCTCCATGTAGATCTCCTGGTAGCCGTCCTTTAGTACAGCCACATTATTTGGCACACCTGTCTCGGCATTTCCTCCGCTTGCGCCAGTGTTAGTATTAGTGCCTGCCCCGCCGCTCAGCAACCCTGCTTTTATCGAGCCCCAGTCAGCCCCGCTACCTGTCAGCACAAGGCCGTTATTGAGCATCAATAGGCCCAAGATTATCACAATCACGCCTGAAAACCTAAGTATATTGTGGGTGGATTTCGCAGATATCACACTTGCAAGATAGCCAAAGCCCAGCATCACTGGAAGAGTGCCCAGCCCGAACACGAACAGCATCTTTGCTCCTTCGAGCATGCTGCCTGTGCCTGCAGCCAGGACATATATCGCCTGCAATGGCCCGCAGGCTATCATCAGCCCGTTCAGGAGCCCGATAACCAGAGGGCCTCTGTCGCCAACTTTCATGATAAGCCTTGAGATGAAAGCAGGCTGCTTGATGCCAAACTTTCTCATGAACCCGAACACACCCAGCATCCTGAGCCCGAACAGCAGCAGGAACAGACCTGCGAGAATCGCAATAGTGCCCCTCAATTTAGGAGTAAAGGCGATGATTGAACCCAGCAGCCCGAACAGGGCGCCTATTATTGTATAAGAGATTGTCTTTCCTACCCCATACATTATATGGGACTTATAGGTCTTCTTGCCCTCCTGGGCAGCCTTTGCAGTATAGCCCACAACAAACCCGCCGCACATCGCGACACAGTGGAAACCTGTCAGAAGGCCAACAAGAAATATCAGGCCAAGACCCATATTCTCACTGATTGCTGGGATATTGATAACCTCTGCAAACCTCAGCAGGAAATATCCTATGGCCGCAAGCCCGAGCACAAGAAAGATTGTGCCAGCAGTCTTCTTGTTGATAGAAAGGTACACTCCATCGCCTGATTCAGAGCTTTTGTTAGCCCTTGCATCAGCCTTTTCCTTCCTTTCCGCAATGCAGCAGGAATAGCCTTTCTCCTCTATGCTCTTGAAAATCATGTCAATATGAGTCTTGCTCTTGTCAAAGGTGACTCTGCCTATCCCATCAGCATAGCTGAAGCTGGCCTTCTCTACCCCTGCCACTTTCATGGCCTGTTTCTCTATCATGCGGGCGCATGACTCGCAATGGGTGCCCTCTGCCTTGAACTCTACATTAACCATATTCCTGTTTTCTGCGTTTTCCCTAATCTGATTATCTCTTTTCATTTTCACTTAGCC
Source organism: uncultured Methanosarcinales archaeon (assembly GCA_964383645.1). Classification (GTDB taxonomy): domain Archaea; phylum Nanobdellota; class Nanobdellia; order Woesearchaeales; family JAGVZT01; genus CAYLII01. The sequence continues at coordinate 11,445 of CAYLII010000025.1, read as the reverse complement.
TCATACCCCTGCTCTTTAATAATTTTTTTTATCCAGACAATATCTATCATCTTCTCATCAAACTCCACTGCAACGCTGCCTTTTGCGTGGGATGCCTCAACCTTCTTCACTCCCTCTGCCTCAAGCAGGGCATCAGCTATCAGAATCTCGCAGCTCCTGCAGTGCATTCCTGTTACCTTGATATCAGCTTTCATTTTCCGACCTCAATAGGATATAAATAAAGGATATAAGTAAATATTAGCAAAAAGAATGATCTTGTGATGGATTATTATTTAAAAGACTTGTGAAACTTGATTATAGGTATTTCTCAAGATATATTATATATTAAAGGTTTAGGATTATATATTATTAACATGCCCCCCCTATCCCCCCCTAGAAGTTCATCCCATCAACCAGGAAATGCCCCTTCCTGCAAGAATATTTATCCTCTTTTTCTGCCGCTTATCTAGCTTAAGCGCCCTGTCCAGGTGGAACACCTTTGCCCTGATGCCAGAAAAGCCAAGTATGTCTGTCCTGATAAACTTAAATACCCTGCCGGCCTGAAAGATATGCGTAAGTATAGAGGCGCCCCCGCCTGTTGTAAAGACAGCAGCCTTCCTGCCGTTGAGAAGCCCTACCGGAAGGCCGTTAACATACTTAAATGCGAAAAAAGGAATAAAAACCCTGTCAAAAAATCCCTTAAGGATGGCAGGCATCCCTGACCACCATATGGGAAATATGAAAATCAGCCTTTCAGAATCAGATATTTTGGCCTGGAGTTCCTTTACTGCAGGTGAGATCTTCTTGTTGCCGGCAGTGTAGTGCTCATCCTCATGAAGAATAGGGTCAAATCCCGCCTTGTAGAGATCTATTACCTCAAATTCAGCAGACCTCTTTTTGAGAAGCGACACAACATCATCCAATATTGCTTTGCAGTGCCCCCCAGTATCCGGGTGCGCGTAAATTATCAGCGTTTTCATCCAATTCCTCAAATCTGCCTATTCCTGCTTATGCTGTTGATCGGGAATAACCGCTACCGCCTTTACAAGAATTGGTTTTTTCTGGCTCTCTCTTGATTCCTGCTCAATAAGCCGCATGACAGAAGAGACGCTCATATTTTCTACCAGTGGAAGATACTTCCCGTTCTCTTTAGCCTCAGATGCGAACTGCTCAAGATCCCTTGCAACCTCATCAATCGAGCCGGAAAGCATCTCTGCAACCCTTTCGTCAGATCTGCTCATATCACCTACCACGCAGAGCCTCCTGTCAGGGCCCGGGCTCCTGTCAAGAATCAGCTTGAAGGTGCCGTCAGAAGCGGTCTCAAACCAGAAAGGATGCACCCTGCACATCATAGGCCTCGCCCCAAATATCCTGCAGCCCCTCTCGCCAAGGAAAAAGCACTTTCCCTCCCCCTTCATCCCCAGCCAGACACCTTTGTGATGAAGCCCGGGAAGAAAGTCTTCTGCAGACTCAGCCAGGCCTGCCTCATCAAGCCTGTTGACAGAGCAGAACTCCTCGGGGGCAAGCCCGGTGCTTGCAGATATCCGTGCTATATCTGAGAAAGTGATGACAAAACCATTGTCCCCCTCTACAAAAGGCTCAGTGCAGCAGTCCATGCACCCTTTTTCTCTAGCCGCGCATCTCGCGCAGATATTATCGCAGCTGTTGCATTCTCCCATAGATGACTCACATCCCACAATCAATACCCATAACCTATACTCATAATCAATAATCATAAATTATAATCCATGATATATTTGCGCCCAAAAATGCAAGCAAAGCCTTTCATCGAACAGCCGCCCCTTTAAAAGCTTTGCCTTTATAAACAGCAGACATATCGCAAGAACAAAGAAAAAAGAAAAGAGTATTACTTCGTAAGCTCTGCTGAGGATATGTAAAGATCCATGATCTTCTCAAGATAGCTGTCAAACACAGCCTGGTTCTTCTCAACCACAGCCTTAGCAGAGGGGTTGTCTGACTCTATGCTGTACACTGCCTTGTTGCAGCCCAAATTCCCAAGTGAAGGATCTGAGCAGGTAGTAATAGCAACCTCCTCAAGCCTCAAGTCATCGTCATAGTCAGTAAACACGAGCTTTGTGCCGTCTTCCCTGGTCACAGCTAGGTAATTCTTCTTGCCGCTAAATGACTCCTCAAAAACAATGTGCTCTCCTTCTATATCGCCATTAAAGCTATACTCCTTGTTTGTCCTGTGGTCACCACCAATATATAAAATACCATATACAAATGCCGCAAATAATCCTAATGTAGCAATAAAGCCACTCATGTCTGGATCTATACCCTGACTTTTTTGTGAAGGCATGTACTGCATGGTCTTCTGCGTAGATGAAGATGCAACCTTTGTCTCTAGGGGGATGGAGGACTGGCTCTTTTCCTTCTTTGCATCTGCCCGTTTCTTAATATTCGCAAATCCTGATCCGCAGCTCAGGCACAAAGTACTGCCTGCCTGGTTTGGAGCCCCGCATTTAGGGCATTCTATAGTTTTTATCTGGTTATTTCCTACCTTCTCATCTATTGTTGTCATGTCAATCACACCAGGCCTATTTAGCCCTGTTATGAGAAGGGGTATGCAGATTTGTATATAATCCTAATGTATATATGATTATTATATTTTAATCACAACCCTTTTAAACATCCCTTCCTTAGTATTACCCATGCCTGAATTCAAAGAAGAGCCGGACAAGGAAGAGCAGATAAATAACATCCTCAACCCCCTAGTCAGGAACTGGTTCTATTCAAGGTTCAAGGAGTTCTCGCTCCCCCAAAAATACGGGGTAACTGAGATACATGCCAGGCAAAACATCCTTATATCTGCCCCGACAGGCGCAACAAAAACACTTACATCCTTCTTATCTATCTTAAACGAGCTTGTAGACTCATCTGAAAAAGGAAAACTTGAAGACAAGGTCTACTGCGTCTACATCTCCCCCCTAAAGGCCCTCAATTACGACATCGAGGTAAACCTCAATACCCCACTTAAGGAGATGGAAAAGATCGCGGGCAAAGAATTAGGGATAAGGGTTGGCGTAAGGACAGGAGACACCACACCATATGAAAAGCAGAAGATGCTAAAAAAGCCGCCCCACATCCTCATCACAACCCCTGAATCCCTTGCAATCATCCTCTCTTCTTCAAAATTCAGCATGCTTCTCAAAAACGTGGAATGGGTAGTGATAGATGAGATCCACTCCCTTGCAGAAAGCAAGAGGGGCGTCCACCTCTCAATAAGCCTTGAGCGCCTCCAGCGCCTCAGCGGCTACACCTGCAGGGTTGGCCTATCTGCGACAGTAGCCCCGCTTGTCGAGGTCGCCAAGTACCTTGTGGGATATGAGGGCGACAAAGAGAGACCCTGCAAGATAGTAGATGTCCAGTTCATCAAAAAGATGGACCTTAAAGTACTCTGCCCTGTACCAAATTTCTTGGACATCAGCCATGAGGATATGCACCACGCGATGTATGTGCTGATGGACAGCCTCATCCAGAGCCACAAGACAACCCTCATATTCACAAACACCAGGGCCGCAACCGAAAGAGTAGTGGACTATCTCAAAGACAAATTCCCGAAAAACTACACAGGCGAAAACATCGGCGCCCACCACGGCTCGCTCTCCAAGCGCCACAGGCTCGCAATAGAGGGCAGCCTCAGGAAAGGAGATCTCAAATGCGTGGTGTGCTCAACAAGCCTCGAGCTGGGAATAGACATAGGATATGTTGACCTTGTCATCCTCCTCGGCTCTCCAAAATCCGTCGCAAGAGGCCTCCAGAGGATTGGGAGAAGCGGCCACAAGCTCCATGACACCACAAAGGGCAGGATTATCGTGCTCGACAGGGATGACCTTGTGGAGTGCTCAGTGCTCCTCAAGAGCGCGATAGAAAAGAAGATTGACAAGATCCACCTTCCCAGGAACTCGCTTGATGTCTTGGCCCAGCAGATATTCGGGATAGCCATAGAGGAAAAGATACATGTCAACGACCTATACGACATGATAAAAAAGAGCTACTGCTTCCACACCCTTGAGAGGTCTGACTTCAATGAGTTGATTGACTACCTTGCAGGAAAATTCGTGTCGCTCGAGGAAAGGCACATCTACGCCAAGATCTGGCATGACGAAGAGACAGGAATAATCGGAAGAAGAGGCAAGCTTGCGCGAGTTCTCTACATGACAAACATCGGAACCATTCCTGACGAGACAAAGGTGCTGGTAAAGATAGGCGAGCAGGTCATAGGCACTATTGATGAGGCCTTCCTAGAGAAGCTAAAGAACGGAGACGTGTTTGTGCTCGGCGGAGACAGCTATGAATTCCTATTCAGCAGGGGCATGGTCGCCCAGGTAAGGGCAAGCAGTTTTAGGCCGCCCACAGTGCCCCAGTGGTTTTCAGAGATGCTGCCACTAAGCTTTGACCTAGCCATGGAAATAGGCAGGTTTAGGCGCCTCATGGACGACAAGTTCGCCAACAAGAAGACAAGGCAGGAGATATTGGATTTCATCCTCAAATTCCTCTATGTTGACGACAACGGGGCAAACTCAATTTACGAATACTTCAGGGAGCAGTACCTATACGCCCAGGTGCCCCATGACAAAAAGATAGTGATAGAGCAGTACAGGGGCGACAGGGGCCTCATGTACATATTCCACACACTGTACGGCAGGAGGGTGAATGACTGCCTGAGTAGAGCAGTGGGTTTTGTGGTGTCAAAGCAGCTCCACAAAGATGTAGAAATAGGAATAAACGACAACGGCTTTTACATCATGCCAGGAAAGACTGTAGACATGGTGGGCTACCTAAAGATGCTCAGGCCAGACAAGATTGACTTAGTGATGAGGCTTGCCATAGACAAGACAGAAGTGCTCAAAAGAAGATTCAGGCACTGCGCCACACGAGCGCTGATGATTCTCAGGAACTACAGGGGCAGGGAAACAAGAGTGGGAAGGCAGCAGGTCAGCTCAATGATACTCATGAGCTCGCTAAAACTCATCAATCCGGATTTCACAATAATAAAAGAAGCCAGAAGAGAGGTGCTTGAGGACCTCATGGACATAGACAGCACCAGGATAATCATCGAGATGCTGGGCAAAAACGAGATAAAAATAGTCCAGATAGAGACCCAGATACCATCTCCATTCGCCTTCAACCTTGCCACCCAGGGCTACGCCGACATAATGAAGATGGAAGACAGGCTCGAGTTCCTGCGCAGGATGCACCAGATGGTGCTCGCAAAAATTAGCCTCAAAAAAGAGAGGTAGTTTTTACTGCCGATATTTTCTAGTCCAGAGTAAAACACTCTAGCAGCATGAGCCTTCTTGCAGCTTCCCTTCCGCCAGGTGTAGAATTATGGAAAATGATGGTCCTCATATCAGGAATATGCAGCGTGTCATGTGCTATTTCTCCACCATACATCGCGACAAGGAAATCAGCCTGCTCAGGAATAGAGATTTCGGATGGAAGAGGCTTATACCCCACTCTTATTATGTATTCTCCGGATGTTAAGAGGTTATCAGAATGCCATTTTACCCTATCAGCAGACGGGTTGATTACACCCTCTGAAACAATGAGGTCAAGCTCATACCTTCTTGCAAAAACCCTGTCCGGGTTGTCAGGAGGAACCGGGCTTATGTCATACATGATGGCCCATCTATTGTCAGCATTATCGATGCGAAGAGGCTGCAGCAGGTACTCAATAGAATTAGCTTGGTTTATGCCCGCAAAAAGGTCTGCGCTTAAGTCCATTTCCATTCCAGCAGGGTAGTATGGGTTACTATTTAAAGATAATGAAAAGTCCGCAGGTTTTTTATATATGCAATGATTACCTGGTACAGAAGAGAAAATGCTAGAGCTGCTGCTGGGAGACAAATACAATCTAAAGCCGGAATCACTCCTGATACTGGCAGGCAATAATGGGTTAATAGTCTTGCCTGAGATGATGACAGACCCTTACACACCACTTTCTGTTTCAATGGAGAGGCAAATAATGGATGCTGAATCAGCAACCCATTCATTGGAGGCAAAAACCAAGAAAGAATTTGAATATGGTTTGCTTTTCGGCATAGCAAATATTGAGACAGCCCTGCGAAGCGCGCTCATGGACAGCGAGGATTCAAAGACCTACAGCAGATATAATGTGTTTTTATACAAAGAAGAAGGAAAAGAGCCTTTCCACATTGGAGGGACGCCAAATAAAGAATACATAAACAGCGCAGAAGGAGCCTACAATAATCTTGTCCTGCTATACAAGACATCCAAGTCAGCCTATGAGAGCATGGACCCGGCAGTGCTAAAAAAAGAGCTTTCCAACAAGCTTGAGCAGCTGTCCAAAACAAAAGATGCTATTAAGAACCCTCTTTTGATATATTCTTTGGGCTATGTTGGAAGCAGGCTGGGGGGGGAATATGGCAGGATCGCCGAGGATGCCCTGTCAGCTATCGAGAAATCAGAAACACTGAGGAGAATCAATCTTGACTGCAGCCAGGTGCTAAGCGCGATATTCTCCTGGAGCGCAGACCTTGTAATGGATCTCTCTTCTGGGCGTGGTCTGATGGCTGAAGGCCTTAGGGCAGCGATAGATAAAAATAACAAGAGGATTGATGACCATATTAAAGCCAGGATAAGCAATTGGTAGGGTTCTTCAGCCAAAAAACCAGATATCCTATTTCTAAGCGTAAATAAAATCAGGCAAGATGCCCAGAGGCTTTCCAACAATAGGGTAATTGATCAATTAAACAAACAGATAAAATAAATAGAAAAGATAAGAATAGGATAGTATGAACCGAAAATAATAAAATAATCACTGCTTCCTGAATTCAGTGTAGTGGCACTTGCCGCAGGTGTACCTGTCCTTGTGCGAGGCCATGAACACGCCTGCTCCGCATTTTGGGCACTCCCTGTTCTTCTTCACAAGCTTGTCGCCTTGCTTCTCATAAGGTACCTTTTGTCCCTTACCCTTCTTTGCTGCCGGGGCAGCGCCTCCCTTTGCTGGAGCCTTCTTTACGTCTTTTCCTGCCATCATGATCACTCCGTCTTCTCTTCAGCGGCCTCGCCCTTTGCTTTCTTGGGCGCGTGCCTTGCCTGGATATGCTTTGGCTCAGCCTTCGCAAGGTCAGCCTCAGATGAATAGACATATGCCTCAACCTTTGCCATCCTGTGGCCGTAGGCTGTGCTTATCTTTCTCACAGAGACCAGCTTGACCTCTGCCTTTGCGGCTCGGGCTATCTCGTTTCTCACGTCAGCCCTTGAAGGTGTCTTGCCCTCTGCGAAATCAATCTCAGCAGAGACAATTCTCCTTGAGAATAATGGTTGCTTCTTGTCTTCCAAAATCTTAGTGTCCATTTTTGATCAAACCCCTTGAAAATCAAATCTTGAGCGCATACTCGCCCTTTACAGGCGCGTTCATCTTCTTCCCGACCTCAGACTTCTTCGGGTCGAGCACATACACCCTGCCTTTCCAGGCCGGGGCGAAATTGTCTCCCTTGCATATCGGGCAAACGCTCTCGTCTGTCACTAACCTGCATTTCTTGCATACTCTCTTTTTCATTTTTTACCAGCCTTTGCCTTAGGCTTCTCCTTGGTCTTTTTCTCTGCCTTTGGCTGGGCCTCTTCTGTGAGCCACTCGAGCTTTCCAAGCCCCTGCTGCCTCATGGTAAGGCCGAGCTTGGGGTTTGTGATGTCCTTATAGCTTACAGCAATAACTCTTGCCAGGCACTTGTCGCCAACCTTTAGGCTGTGCTTTGTGTCCTTTCCTGTGAGCACCTTCTCCTTGGCAAAGCTCACGAAATCATCCATTGTCTGTGATATGTGGATCATGCCGTCAATCGGTCCCAGGTTGATAAAGGCGCCGAAATCCTCAATGTCCTTAATCCTGCCGAGCAATACTTCCTGCAGCTCTGGCTTAAAAGTGAGTATTTCAAAATCTACGTCATAGTATGAGGCGCCGTCTCCGGGTATAATTACCCCCTCGCCTATCCTGGAAGTTTTAGTTACATCTATCACAATACCTATCTCCTGCGAGATATGGCCCTCGTACTCTTTCTTTAGCCTTGCTACTACCGCTTCCTCTACCGGCAGACCGAACAGGTCGGGCGGCACTCTTATGTGATTGTTTATCTGTGTCCTGTAGAACATTTTGCGTAATATGGGTTTATCCACCCATTTTTAAAGCTTTTTGTTTTAAAGCTAGATATATTAAGCCTGATAGACTAAGCCAGGCTAAGTCTGAAGTAGCAGGTCTTGGCAAGCCAACCCCTTTTTGCACAGAAAAGAAGCAGACATCTCCCAAAATATTTAACTAATATTACCACTATTAAGTAATAAAAATAGAAAGATATTTAAACATCCCGGGATTTTAGCAGCCCATGACAAAAGAGATAGCATTTGAGCCATCTGAGCTTGCAGACCTATACTGCCTCAAGACACTCTATGATTACTACATGCCAATTAAGCCTGGCTCTATAGAGCTCTATTTCACTAACGAAGACAACTCAGAGGTTAACAGGTCAAGTCTTACAAGCCTTCTGGGAAAAGATGCTATCATTAAGGAGGAGATGATGAGTCAGGCGTTCGTGAGTGTAGTGGCTTATTCTGATAACTATATCTATTCTAAGAGAAAATCAGAGAGCAAGAGAGCTCCGCACATACTTGAGATTGACCAGCTGATACTGAAAAACTCAATAGAGCCTCTTACTCAGGAGGAGAAACAGCAATTGAGGGAAAAATACAGGATAACTACGCAAAAACCGATGACAGTTATCTGGACAGGAAGATGCCCCTTAGAGGTGGAAGATGAGCTCACAGAGGAAATTGCAGTCGGGCTGGAGAAGCACTCCTCTGTGTATATATTCAACCCATCACTTAATCTGAAAGATAACATCTCTATGTATAGGCCTGCGCGAAAAGACATCCATTACATCAAGAAATTCGGGATACTCAAAGACTTTTTTGCCATGGCAGATATAGCGATATATAGCGATAATCTATATAGACAGATTGGCCCAATGCATAATTTTGTAGAGGCGACAGAGGGCGGCCCGCTTTTCATCATACCGCCCTCTTACAAGCAGTTCGGGCTAAAAAGCCTGGAAAACGAAGGTGTTGTCAGATGTTTCCCTCATTTTGATTTATTAAAAGATACGGCAGTCCAATATGCCAAAGAATTCTCTCCCTCGCTAAAAGAAGAGCATTCTGCAAAAAGATCTGCCCATCTAAATAAAACTCGGAAAAAATACATGCCAGTAGTAACCTCTGTTCTTGAGAACCTGCTTTATCAGGCAGAGCCTATCCAGAAATCTGACCTGTTAATCTATGAAGAGCCCATCTATGGCACAGATAAGATCAGGAGAAGGATAATGCACCCTGAAACAAGATGGAAAAATCATGCTTGGGACAGCTTAGGAAATATCCTTAAGATAGGTAAGTGACACTTCTAAACCAGCCTGAGGGCTAAAACAGGCAAAAGCAAGAACCTAAGCATCCACCCTCATAAGATGGTCCTGCTTTCTCATGGTTATCACGCTCACGCCCTTTTCCTTGAGCCTCCGTTTTAGCTCCATGTCCTGCGTCGCCACGATGTGCTTTCCCCTCTCGGCAAGCTCAAATATGGCCTCATCCACATACTTGTCGCCTGCTTTTAGATGCTTAATCTTTTTTGCGGCCACAAAAGCTATTCCAAGCATCGCTGCCCGCTTATCCTTCCCGCTCTGGGCATTCTTGGCTGTCCTGTCAAGCTCCTCAAGGCTCTTGTCAATAATGCACAGCTCATATCTCTCATGCACAATCCGGTCTATCTCTGAGAATATGTCCAGCGAGAACTGGGCTGGCACCAAAAGGAAGTTTGTGTCAAGTATAATCTGTATCATGGCTCATCCTAATCCACACACCATTAAATATCTTTTGATAAAAGCTGCCATGTAGAAATGGTAGGCTGCCATCTGGTCATAATCAGGGATGAACCGCAATCCTATCTAATCATATCTAATCCTATCTGCAATTATTATATCTGATTACCAATACATTTAAATTCTTGCCCGCCAGAATTCATTTCTGGTGAGAACTTGGCAGAACCGGAGATATCAGATTATTTCAGGAGCAGGAAGCCCTCTGCGATAAGGGCGGCCCAGATAGAGTTCCTCAAGAGAGAAGACGGGGCAGAGGCGATAAACCTGGCAATTGGAAATGTCTCTTTACCCATGCACCCCTCAATGATAAGGCGCATGAAAAGCCTGGGCGCTGAAGAAAGCCCTTTTAAGGAAGGTGTGGTAAGGTACACAGAGACCGCCGGTTCAATAGAGGCCAGGCAGGCATTCCTCAACATTATCGCCTCGAGCGGATTTGAGACAGAGGGCCTGTCAGCAGCGATAACTGACGGGGCATCCCATGCGATGGAGCTGGTGATAGTTGGGCTAGGGGGAAAATACAATGGAAAAGAAAAGCCCATCCTGCTGATAGACGCTGCATACCCAAACTACAAGTCACTTGCAGAAAGGACAGGCAGAAAAACAATCTCGATAACAAGAAAATTAATGGAAGACGGCAGATTCACCCTGCCAGAGATATCAGAGATTGAGAAAGTTATAGAAACGGAAAAACCTGCCGCGCTGGTAGTGATACCATACGATAACCCAACAGGCCAGCTCTACAGCCGAGAATCCATGATAGGTCTTGCAAGGCTCTGCGCCAAGCACAACATCTGGATGGTAAGCGACGAGGCCTACAGGGAACTCTACTACGCCCAGGCTGATGCTGTCAGCATATGGGCCATAAATGACAAGGATGTGCCAGGGTTTGAAGGCAGGAGGATAAGCCTTGAGACATCATCCAAGGTGTGGAACGCCTGCGGGCTCAGGATAGGGGCGATTGTTTCCGATAATCCAGAGTTCCTTGCAAAATGTGTCGCTGAAAACACCGCGAACCTCTGCGCGCCGGCAATCGACCAGTACATCTTCGGAAGCCTTGCCAAGGAGAGCCACGCTGAGCTTAAGGAATGGTATGGGCGGCAGAGGGATTATTACCGGCCCTTGCTCTCTGATTTCACCTCCGGGCTAAGAGAAGAGCTGCCAGGAGTGATAGTCTCAAGCCCTGACGCATCAATCTATTCAGTAATAGATGTGAGAAACATAGCAAAGCCTGGCTTTGACGCAATGGATTTTGTCATGTGGTGCGCAAGAGAAGGCTATGCTATAATAGACGGCAGAAAAACAACACTCCTTGTCGCCCCGATGGAGGGCTTCTACAACGCCCAGGAAGGCCAGGAAAACTCAGGCAGGACCCAGATGAGGGTGGCCTATGTGGAGAGCCCTGCCAGAATGAAAAAGGTGCCTAAGCTCTTTGCAGAGCTATTCAGGCAGTATGAGGCTAAAAGAGCACCCCAGTAGCACTCCTAAGCATAAAACAGGATTCTATCACCAATTCATGGCTGTCATCTATACTCATACCCATATATTGCAGACTAGAAATCTT
>CAYLII010000024.1:0-15668 GCA_964383645.1 uncultured Methanosarcinales archaeon | reverse complement strand
TCAGTCCAGCTCATCAGGCCCGAGCAGGAGCTCCAGGGCATCTACATGGAACTGCCAGACTCTGAGCCTGACACAGCTTCCCTTGTCTCAGTAGAGCTGGGCGAAGTAGTCCAGGGCGATATAGAAGAGGGCGTGCCGGTAAAATGGTACCAGGAAATAACACTTGCAAACACAGGAGAGCAGGAAGATAATTACGCATTAAGCCTATGGAGTCATGCCGCAGACATAGGCATAGATTTCTTAAGCGAGGTGACAAGCTTCAAGATTTCTCTGGGAGGAGACATAATCTCAGAATCATCAGTCGCGCTCCTCAGCCTTCTTCCAGGAGAGCAGGAAACTCTCCAGATAGTCTATGAGACAGCGCCTGTGATGATAGAGAGAAGCTGCGAAGACATCACCCTTGCCCAGATGCTGCCACCCGAGGCCGCAATAACAGGAGCGGAACTGTCGCTCGACACGCCTGTCAAGAGGGTGTGCAAGATCCGGGTATACCATAACACAGTCACCCACTACAGGAACATAAAAGTGAGCCTGCCTGACATAGACCCTGAGTCCATCGAGACAGTCTATTTTGTTGAGGGCGACACATTCCTTGAGCCTTCTGGCGGGGCTATAATAGTGCCCGAATCCTGATTCTGGTAAACATTAAGCCTGTCTGGGAAAAAATCCAGCCCATTTCCCTCTCTTCGGCCAATCTTGCTGCCGGCTTGTTTTTCCGTCAGTAAAACCGGCTTCCTAAAACCAACAGATTTATATATCCAAATCCCGATTTGGTTTATAAAAGGGGTTATTTGACAAACGCGAAGCAAGGGTTCAATATGTCAGAAACCTAAAGGGGGTTTCTGAGCACACGAAAAAATGCATGGCATTTCCTTTGCCCAAAGGCATTCATGCCGTTTGTCAAATTAGAAAATCGCACGGCAAAAACTCAAGGCATTCATGCCGGGGAATAGTGTGATTTTCTTTATTTGGGAAACCCTGTGAGTAATCGCAGAGAGCAGGGTTTAAATTGAGCGGTAAAAAAAGGGGAATTAAAGAGAGTAATCTCTATAAGGGAATATCTAGTCCCGTATACTTAGGTAGAATTCTCTCCGCAGAATTTCCTCTCTCAAAATTTTACCTTTCAAAATTTCATGCTCTAAAATCCCGCCTTTCAGGATTTAATCTTCGCAACTTCTCTCTTCCAAGATTTCACCTTCGCAACTTTTCCCCCTCAAAAAACAGGCTCTGCCCTGGCACAAGTGGCATGAAAAAGGCATGGCCACTATTTCTCTTACTATCCTCAATTCTTGTTATCTCAATAATTCTCCTCTCGGCTCTCGCGCTAGGAGGCGCTATAGAGGAGAACATATTCCGGAACAGCCAGATCCAGCCTGCGCCCTATGGAGTTATCCAGGGCAACCTGATTGTCACATCTCCTCTTGGCGGGGTGCGCACAGCCTCTGTCCAGCCCCAGGAAGTCGGCCTTGACAGCCCTGTGCTCTGGGAGCTAGACATAACAGACGGAAACGGGCTAAAAAGAATATTCTACACAACTCCACCAGTATACAAAAGCTCAAAGACAGACTATTACGAGGGCATCTGGGAGACCTCAATATTCCTCCACTCTGAATACGGGGGCACATACCATAACCTCAGCTTCACAGAGGAGATTCCAGCAGGCGAGATAACAGGCATTGCCCCGGCAGAAGAGGGTATCACTTACACATCAATCTCATCCACACAGGTCCAGCTCCTGCTACCCTCATTCAGGAGGGATGCGCTTATAATTATCACAGGCACAGAAGAGGTGCCAGAGCCAAGCTCCATGGAGATTGATTCTGAATACGGCCCTTTCAGGCTCACCTCTTCCTGGGGCAACATAACCTCGATGGCAATTTCCTCAATGGCCATTGATGAGGATATGGCACTGTCATTTACAATAAAAGAACTCTATTCCGGCCAGCAGACAGACATCACCCTTGAGCTACCCTACGAGATACCTGAAGGGATTCATCTCTTCCTGTGGGAAGACAGGTTTGGAAATCTAATACAGGTGCCATATGAATTCAGCCCAGAAGAATTTGGCACAGAAGAATTTACCCAAGAAGAATTTACCTCAGAAGAATTCGGCTCAGAAAGAAGCAAGCTTCTCCTCAGGATGAGGGATGGAGAATCTGACGGAGACCTTGACATAAACGGCGAGATATCAAGCGTAATCCAACTCTACAGGCCATCCCTTGAGCCTCAGATAGAGATTATATCCGGCACATTGGCAGAGCTATTCTTGGGGTCTCCTGACTTTTCGGGAATGGGTGGTGCGGCGCTTGAGATTCTCACCCAGGACGCAGAAATAGAAGGCATCGAGCTTGTCGAGCCTCAAAACATTCCAGTGCTTCCTGCCGATGAGGGCATGTTTGCATTCCCCCTGCTGAGAGTTGCCCTTTCAGAATTGGTTGAGGGGCATGCAAAGCTCTACATAGATTCCCCTGCTCTTCCTCCAAGTTTTGAGATATGGTCATTCAACGCAGCCACACTTGAATGGCAGGCAATGCCATATGAGGTGTACAACTGGACCACAGCAGAAATAATCCTGTCTGACGGAGGGCCTGAAGACAGCGACGGCTCGATGGACGGCAGGATAACTGCCTATCTCGCCATAATCTCGTTACCTGAGGCAAGCCTATCCGGAGCAGACCTGCTCCAGGGCAGCGCAGAGATAGGAAAGCCTGTAAAATGGACAAAGCAGATAATTGCCGAGAACACAGAGGCCTCAACTGCCACATTCAACCTGAAAGCAGAGCTTCCCCCCTCTGCAGAAAACATCATTGTCTCGGACGCGGGGCAGGGGGCGAATATGCCCAAAGACAAGGTCATCCTGCTCGAGCTTGGCACAACCCTGCTCGACTACGAGCTCTCGCTTGCAGAGGAGAAGTCAGGCCTGAAACTGCCAGCACCAAAACCTGATAACGGAGGGATAGGAGGCGGGCTGGGAGGCGGACTTCAGGAAATTATGGGCGCGCTCACAGGCCAGCCCTCTGAGGAAGAGGCGTCTGCAGCCCAATATTCTGAAATTTCCGGTCAGCTCAGGGAGCTTAGGCAGGCTCAGCCAAAGGATATCAGCTTTGAGGCGAGCCTTCAGCCAAACTCCAGGAACGAGTACATGATAGAGTACTACACAGAGGCCCCAAGCGTAGCAGAGGAAATCACTCAGAAGGGCAAGAGAATCACAGTCTCATCTGCCACCGACTATAAAGACATCCTGACATACACAGATATCAGCGAGAGCATACCTGGCTCTGTCAGGCTCTACTGGCACGCAAGCCCAGATGACTATGCAAAATACATACTCAAAGATGAGACCCAGATACCCCTGCTTGAGCAGGAAACCTACAAGGTAGACATAACAGGCATTCCTGAATTCGGAGCAAGGTTCATAGACACAAACAATGACGGCATGATAGACAAGGTTGAATGGATAACCCCTCATCTCTCAAGCCAGACATTCGAGATCTCAATAACCGTGCTCAACCCATACACATTCGTGCGCGACGGCGAGACATGGATAGTTGCCTTCAACACAACAGGAATCGGAGACCTTATTATCAGCTCGCCCAATGCAGGCTGGGCAGAATTCCTCAGCGACAACACAGAAACATTTGATGAGATGAGATTCCTTGACCTCAAATGCGGGGAAGAGAGCCTCTCCCCAAGGCTGAAGCTGATAGATTTCGACGGGCAGGCGCATGAGTACAGCACCCTTTCTGAGGAGAGCTCAATAGACATCCAGAAACTTCTCATAGAAGATTATGAGTGCGGCTCTACAGGCTACATCACAAACCATATGCTCAAAGCAGGCTACGCCAGCCTCATGCTCGAGTTCAGCGATGAGAGCGCAACAGTAACTGACTACGCATATGACGCTCCGGTCATAAGCGTTGCAAACATAACCTCCAACACCTCAGGCGGATTCTATGTGATATCATCCCTCCTCGGCTGGTGCAACACCTCAAACATAGGCGATGTCACATACCTCTGGAAGTGGTTTAGGAACGGGCAGCTCAACTCAAGCGGAAATGAGGGCTATCTGGCAAGATCCTACCAAGAGACCTATGACCAGACAGCAACAACAGGAATATTCTTTGCAACCCAGCCTGGAGCATACCTAATAGACGGAGACTGGAATACATACGCGAGAGCAAACGCTGCGGCAGATGCGATAGTCTATATGAATTACACCAGGCCTTCAGGCGCAGTCAATCAGGGGACTCTTTGGCAGGTCAAAGATTACCTTGGCACAGTGAATCTCACAATCCCTTCAGCATGCTGGATGGATCCCCTAATGCTTAGGGGAGTTTCGTATTATGGCGCCAACAAGAACAGCAGGAGGAGCACATGGGCATGCTGGGACGGCGCAACATGGCAGACACTCAGGACCAGCACAGGCGACAACCTCGCGGCAAACATGTATGAGGAAGGAGTCTGGTGGAACCTCTCGCTCGCTACGTACCATCCGCCTGCTGAGCTGATAAATCTGGGTAACATCACAAACGGACTTGCCCTTGGCCAGAACTGGACATTCGAGTGCACAGCATACGACGGAAGCACTTACTCCCCTGCCCAGAACTCATCAACAATCACAATAACCAATTTCATCCCCACTTTGACTGGCCCATCTATAAGCCCTGACATAGCTGGAATAGGCTCAAACCTTGTGTGCAGTGCAAACGCATACGACCTGGAGAACACCACCCTAAGGGCAGAATGGTGGTGGTACAAGAATGGCCTGCTCAACAAATCAGGCAACACCAGCGGAATCCAGCGGGACACAAACTCAGTCATCACAACAATTGGCAGCGGAAACCTCACAGTAAATGACATCTGGAACTGCACAGTCAGGATAACTGACGGCATAAGCTCATCGCCAGCCAATTCAACCAAGATCACTATACAGAACCAGCCCCCAAACATCACTCAGCCTCTCATAACACCTATCCTTCCCAACAGCAGCTCAACCCTGAGATGCAATGTGACTCCAGGGGATATGGAAAACCTGACACTGACAGTTGAATGGATATGGTACAACGGCTCGGTTGCCAAGTTCCACGGAAACAGGACAGGCCTATTAAGAGATATCAATACAGAGATAGCAACTGTCGGCCCCACCAACCTCACAAGGGATGATGTCTGGAACTGCTCAGCCAGGACCTTTGACGGTAGCTTCTATTCAGACTGGATGATGAGCTCTGTGCTTATCTCTTCAGAACCCCAGCCTCCTGAGATATTGGATGTGATGATAAATCCCGAGCTAGCGCACATATCCTCAAACCTCATCTGCAACGCCACACCAACTGACAGGGAGAACACAACTCTGGCAGTAGAATGGTACTGGTACAAGGACGGCGCGCTCAATCGCTCAGGAAATACAACAGGGCTAGAGAGGGATGTCAGCTCAGTCATAGCAACCATTGGCCCGGGAAACACAACCATAGGGGAGGAATGGAATTGCACAGTGAGGGCCTTTGACGGCACAATGTACTCCAACTTCAGCTCGGCAAAGACAATAATCTCTAATCTTCCACCAAACATCTCAAATGTGGTGATAAGTCCGTCGCCAGCAAATGTCACGCTGCCACTCACCTGCAACGCGACTCCTGGCGACCTGGAAAACACAACGCTTGCAATAGAATGGTGGTGGTACAGGAACGGCGAACTCAACACAACAGGAATCAAGGCTGGGCTTCAGAAAAACACCAACTCGCTTGTGGCAACCCTGGGCAGCGGAAACCTCACGCCAGGCGACACCTGGAACTGCACTGTGCGCACATTCGACGGCAAGAACTATTCCGAGCCAATCTCGGCGCAAGTCACTATCCAGAACATCCTCCCTACTGATCCTTCAGTCTTGATAACGCCCTATCATGCAAACGCAAGCTCAACCTTAAGGTGCAACGTAACACCCAAAGACACAGAGAACACCACCCTTGCAGTGGAATGGCAATGGTACAAGAACGGCGAGCTGAATACATCAGGCATTACAGGCGGACTTCCTGCGGATGCCAGCGCAGAGGTATCCAGCATCACGCCTGAAAACCTGTTTGTGGGAGATGTCTGGAACTGCACAGCAAGAGTATTTGACGGCATGAACTATTCCGGGCAGAACACCACATCCACATTCATCTATCCATCTGAGGATATTCCAGTCACCTCGCCTTCATTCTTCATGACAGACCCTGCTCCTTCAGGCAACAGCAACAACCAGGGTTTTGTTGACTCAAACGAATTTGATGAATGGCCAATAGAGCTTGGCGATTACGGAGACACTAACCAGAAATGCACTCTGTGGGACTGCTCTGCCTGGTCAAGCAGCACTACCAAAGAGGTAGGCATGCTCTGCACAAGCGGATGGGACTGCCAGGTTTATAACGATAACTCCTGCCAGCAGTGGGCCTGCCTAGGCTGGTCGCCCAACACAAGATACTATGAGGGCTACGCAGCATCAGGCTGGAGCTGCGGCTCAATGGGGCTTACTACCTGCGACCTTTGGGGGCCGGCAGTATGGCAGCAGGCGCCAATCAGAACAGATATGCTTTGCACAGGGACATGGAGCTGCGACTCCTGGGACAATGGCGCATGCACATCATGGAACTGCTCATCATGGGGCACAGGCGCGACAGTTGCAAGAGATACCTACTGCAGCTCTGGCTGGGAATGCCTTGGCGTAACAAAGGGCCAGTGCGAGGGATGGAGCTGCGCATCATACCTGGAGTCAGGAACAAATTATGCAGACATGTACTGCAGCGGCTCGTTCTCATGCCAGGAATGGACAGGCTCCACCTGCACATTCTGGAACTGCACACAGTGGTCTCAATACACCGCCCTTTATGACTATTCCTGCGACCAGTGGAGCTGCTCTGACTTCAACAACATGACAAAGGCATGCAACAACTGGACATGCCTGTCATGGGCCCAGGGCAACCAGTACATGGACAACTACTGCAGCGGCAGCTATATCTGCACAGAATGGGAAGACACCACCAACATGAAGCCCTTTTTCACTGCCCTTAACATAACCCCCTCTCACCCCATGGTTAATGAAACACTCACATGCAACGTGACCATATGGGACGTGGAGAACTCCACAGTCTCTGTGGAATGGCAGTGGTACAAGAACGGCGCGCTAAACACATCAGGCACTGCATATGGTGTTTTGAGAAACACATCCACCTCAGTCACAACAATGGGAAGCGGCAACCTTACCATCGGCGACATCTGGAACTGCACAGTGAGAGCCTATGACGGCATGAACTATTCCGAATACAGAACCACTTCAGTCAATGTCACCCCCATAATATATCCAGTCCAGATCACCATCAACGGAACAGGAGATATTGACAACACAACTATCTTTACTGTTTATCAGGGCGAATCAATAGTGGCAAGAGGCGCAGGAAACATTATTGCAAACCTTACAAAATACGCCCTCTATGACATCTTGGTCCAGACAAATATATCCAACCAGAACCAGACAGAGGTAAGAATCATCAACCTCAACATAACAGGGACATCCCTTGTAATCCAGCAGCAGATAATCACAAACTACACCGGCTCGAAACCTGCGGGCATAAACAACATCTCAACAATATACGTATTGAACGACACCAACCTTGTATTCGAAAAGGCCACAATCGCCATGCCCACAAACAACCTGTCTATAGATACCATAGGCCACTGCACAGAATGGGATTACCCAACTTCGCTCTGCCTGAACTGGGAGCTAAACAGCTCAAGTGACTATAATCCAAGCTGGAACTCGACCCACATATTCTTCAACGTAACCCATTTCGCAGGCTACGGAGCCTTCTCAAAGGGAATAGACCTCATTGTGACAGAAATCAATTTCTCAACCAGTTCGCCTGTCGAGGGCGACCTAATCCTCATCAACGTGACGGTCTATAACCTGGGCCTGAACCCTACAGGCACAACCTCAATCCTCGAGCTAAATATCTCTCTATACAACGGCACACTTGTGCCAGACCAGAGCATCCAGAAAACAGTGCCAGCCCTTGCAGGCAAAGGCGGCACTGCAGTGATAAACTTCAACTGGACCGCAAAGCCCGGCACCTACATATTCAACGCCACAGCAGACGTGCTCAACGAGCTTTCTGAATCCAACGAGACTAACAATGACTATCAGCTCAATTATACTGTCGGAGCCTGGGAGCTGCTCTATGGAAAATACAACTACTCATTCTACCTTGCTGGCGAATCAGTATTCATGAACTGGAGCACTGCTGAGCTTGCAGGCACCATCTACTACAGCGACTCTGACTCAGACTACAATCCTGTGGACCTAAGACCCCTCTACGGAGCAGGCTACCTAGCTCTTGCAGACACTGCGCTAGGGATGACCCACTTTAACGACTCATTATCAAGGCTATATGACCTAAACACAGACGGCATGCCGGACACGCGGATAAGCATGATGGTTGCGGGCACTGCCTATGACGTGCCTGTGATAAACAGCACAACCTCAAGCACATTCATAACAGGCATAATGTACGATTCAGCTGACGGTGCAAGCTACACAGGCGTAAACGACCTTGTATTTGTCACTATGCTTAACATGAGCCAGGCCGGCAAATTCGGCACATACGATTACGAGGCAAGATTGCCCTCAAGACTGAGCAGGCTAAAGGGCGTGCTAACCCAGATAACAAGGCTTGATGAGGTGAGCTAAGAAATCACTTTCCCAATCATCTATAGGCAAATTCCCCTTTAATTTGCCGCTCAGGCCAAAAAGTCCCCGGCTCTAACCCTTTTGCCGGGGATATTTTTGGCCTATTTCTTTTTTTCTTTTAGCTAAGCCCCCAGGCTGGCTTTTAAACCCCACCTCTCCAAAAATAGCAAACTTTAAATATGAGCTAGTCTGTTTCTGAACAACAGTTAATATATAGTGCCATCATGGCAAAAGGGGGGATTTGCACTTTCAATTTTTTTAGTTAGCTATCATGATTTAGCTAAAACTGCTTCCCTTCTAAAACCACTGCTGGCTATAGGAAATATCCAAAAAATATATCCTAAAAATATATACTAAGTAGTGTTGTGTTGGGGGATACTTTGGGCGGCGAAAGAAGGGGGATAGAAGATAGCAGTACAAAGGATATCTCTGAGATCACTGCGCTGACTCAGAAGATAATCCGGGATAATTCTAAGCTAGCTGTAAGAGACATCCAAAAGAAAGAGATAGATTCCCAAACCAAGGATGGAAACCTACAAAAGATAGAGACAGGCTCCCTAACTAAAGATGATGCCTCGCCTATCCCTAACCCCAACTTGCAGTCAGTCCAGCCAGCCCCGCATGAAGAGACTAGCGTTTCCACACCCATACAATATCTTTCCAACGGCCTTCCTATAGTCGAGATAAGGAACATCAAGAAAAAACCAGACCCATTCTCATTCCTCAAAAACATCCATGTCTCTAAAAGAGACATAGGGAAGAGGCTCACATTCCCGACACAACACACACATGGGAAATTCAACTACAGGCGGGCTCGCAGGCCTTCTTCAATGCTTGCGGCCTCGCTTGTGGTTGTCCTCCTGCTTTTCATCTTCTCGCTTATCGTGCTCCAGCAGGGCAGTTTTGAGATGCCTACAGGCGGAGTCACCCTAAAAGTGCCTGCTCTGTCAGAAAAAAATTTCATAGTGACAGCTGATTATGGCAACACAAAAACCCGGCTGATCAGCCCTGATGCCATCAGGCTGGATGAGCCTGTCCAATGGGAACTTGAGATTATAAAAGACGGCAACACAAGCATTGTCCAGTACACCACCCCACAAGTCACCAAGACCTCAGAGCTGGTGTTCAGCGGGGATGGGTGGATAAGCACAATATTCCTAAGCACAGATTATACAGGTGTCTATGATAACCTGAGCATCCATGAATCACTTCCCTCATCATCCATAACATACATGAGCCCAAGCCTTGAATACAGCTTCGCCCAGGACGGCCAGATCATCATTGAGGTTCCAAGGCTTGAAGGGGAGATGCTGATACTCATATCAGGCAGCATAAGCAATCTCACAAATGCCACCAACCTGAGCGGGCAGGTTCCAGCCTCAAGCATGGCTATAGATACAGAGATGGGCAGCCTGCATCTCTCTACCAGCGCAGGCAACATAACCGCGCTATCGATTGATGAGGAGATGGCGCTAAGCTTCAGGATAGAGGGGCTTTCCCCCGGCCAGGAAATAAATGCAACCCTTGAACTGCCATTTGAGATACCTGAGGGTATGCACGTATATTTCTGGAAGGGTGGCGCTTCAGATATTTCAGGAGACGAGCTGGGCGGGGAGCAGGCAACAGCGCAGACAGAAGTGCCCTATATTTTCGGAGAAACCCGCAGCCAGATTATACTCACACTGCAGGACGGGGCGATAGATGACGACGGCATTGTGAATGGAGAGATAACAGACCCGCTAAAGCTCTACATGCCAAAGGCCCGGCCAAGGATAGAAAGACTCTCTTCCAAAGAGGCAGTAATATCTGTAGGCCAGGAAGAGAACTCGCCCAGGCTTGAGATAAGCTCAAATGATGGGGCGTTTGAAAGGCTTGAGCTGGTGGAGCCATCCAACCTTCCAGGGCTCCCTATCCCTGAGTCCCAGTTCCCATACAAGCTAGTGAAATTCACGCTTGCCAACCTCACCTCTGACAGGGCAACAATATACCTTTCACCCTCACAGGCAACCCAGAATCCAACTCTAATCAAATTCAACCCTAACACGCTTGAATGGTACGAGATGCCATTCGAGCTACTGGAAGACGGCACAATTGCAGTAACTATCTACGACGGCGGCCTCGGAGACGACGACGGCCTAGTCAACGGGATAATAGAGGACGACCTCGGCATAACAAACAGCTGGTGGAACAGCAACTGGGACTGGAGGCAGGCCATAAACATCTCAAATCCAAACACCGCTGACCTCTCGCAGTTCCAGGTCAGAATCAACTTGGCCTCGCCTTATTTCAACTTCTCAAAGGCCAACGCAAACCTTTCAGACCTAAGGTTCACATTCTACAACACTAGCTCCAACACAGAGCTGAAGATACCTTACTATCAGAGGGATGTGATGGACTACTCTGATGGAGAGTCTTCAGCCACATTCTGGATAAAAGTGCCTTACATGGCTGCCTCGTCAAACACAACAATATTTGCATATTACGGAAACCCCTCTTCCCTCTCAGAATCAAACGGCACAGCAGTCTATGAGCTGTTTGACGACTTTAGCGGAACGCTAGGCAAATGGCACTACACCGATGCAGATATATCAATCACAAACGGCTATCTCTCAATCGCTGGCGGCAGTACCGTTCCCGGCCAGAGCTATGACTTTGCATGGCTTAATTCCAATAACTCCTACACGAGTTTCATCAACGGCACAATAGAGGGCCAGGTCTATCCTGTAGAAACAGGAATTCCAGAGGTAGGGTTCAGGACTAACTCAGCCGCGAACACAGGCTACAAGGCCAGACTGGACTCAAACTCAGGTACTGGCCTAAGCTTTAGGGCGCCACCCTTCACCTACAATGCAGGCCTACTTACAGGTTGCACAGTGAGTGGCACCCAGGTTCCCCCCAATGTTTGGTCTAATTTCAACATAACAGTAGCAGGCACAAATTTCACGATAATGCTTGGGACCCAGATCAAGAGTTGCACGGCAAACACATACAACACAGCAGGCGGCATATCCCTCTCTAACCAGTACACCTCAGCATCATATTTCGATAACATAACAGTGAGGAAATACGCTGCCTTAGACCCTATTGTATACTACGGAGGAGAGGAATTCTCAGGAGCCCTCCATGCGAGCCTGATCCTTCCTGCAGAAGACAACCAGTACACAAGGCTGGAGGAATTCACGATGTCAGGGCTTCTCAACTGCACCAGGCAGTCCTGCGGGAATGTGTCTGCATACGCCCAGTACTACACAACAACCTCGCCCCAGCAGGTCTGGACAGAATCATCATTCAGCGATTTCTCATCAAACTACAACTCAACAAACATTGTGGTTGGCAACAACATCCAGCTCGACCCCGGAAGCGGCGGGGCGCCTTGGTGGAACACAAGCTGGTTAAATAGACAGGTATATAACATGACCAACCTTGCAGGAAACCTCTATGAATATCCTGTAAGGCTTGTCCTAAATTCCGCCAATGTTGGCCCGCTGTTCAACTGGAGCGCTGACGGCGAGGCCATCAGGTTCGTGTGGTACAACAGCTCCTCTGGTTTAAACCAGCTCATGGGCTACTGGATAGAGAGCTGGAGCTCAGCAGACTCAAACGCGAGCGTCTGGGTAAATGTGCCATATCTTGCAAACAACACCAACACCACTATCTACATGTATTTCAGCAATCCAGCTTCCCAGAACATCAGCAGCGGCGAGGACACATTTGACCTGTTCAGCTCAGGAAACACACTTGACAGCTGGACAAACTTCAGTGTGTATGTAAACAATGCGAATGGAAACCCTGCTCCTGGTCTCACCGTCGCCCAGAACACCTATGCTTACATAGATGCAGGCATGGGCATCAACACAGTAATAGAATACGACGCCATGACAGAAGCAGGGGGAGTCATAGACTTCTTCTTCCTCACAAGCTCAACAGGCCAGGGCCAGCTATTCAGGGTAAGCAGCATCACAACCGGAGCGCCAGGCACAAGGAGGATAGGATTTGGCTCAAGCACAAGCTGGACAGGCTCAAGGTCACCACCTAACACAGGAACAGTCGCATCAGGAGTGTGGCATCCAGTGGTAATCATACTTAACTCAACAGCCGCGACAGCGTCCATAAGCGGAACATCCTACGGAAGCTACACCTTCTCTAATTACGGAAGCTACGCAGCCATATCCGGCAACATCGGCGCGAACGCAGGAGGAACAGTTGACAATATCAGGATAAGGAAAAACGCCTCCATCCAGCCAGTCCTCTACAATAGCGGCCAGCAGAACCTCTCATTTATACCTAACGGGCAGTATGATTCCTCAATATATGACACAGGATATAACGAGGTTGAGTTTGAGAATATCACCTGGGCAGGAAGAGCAAACTCAACCCAGGCAATAATAGTCTACACGCGAAGCTCGATTGACAACATTTCATGGTCGCCCTGGTTCATAGAGACAAACGGAACAGGAATTCAGTCTCCCTCAAGAAGATACATCCAATACAGGGCGCTCCTCAACACAACCAGCGCGCGTGACACTCCCATACTTGAAAGCATGTCCATGAACTACTACATCGTTGCCAGCACATGGTCAGACATGGCCCCAACCGGCACAATCTTCTCGGCCACAAATCCATATTCCTGCGGAGCGCTTGACCAGAGCCAGGCCACATGCAGCCCTGAATGGCAGGTAAACCCCACCTATGTGGGCAACTATTCGGTAAGGATATGCACCAACTCAACAGAATCTGGTTTGGGTGTTATCTGCACAGCAGGCCACAACATATCTGTCTGGATGCAGCCGACACTCTCTGAATTCACAGCATCGGCAAACCCTGTCGGAAAGGGGCAGAACACAACAATCCAGGCAAGGCTCCTTGACGACACAGGAGCCCCTCTCCATGACAAGACAGTCTATTTCGCAGACATGACCGGGACAGGCACAGAGCCCTACATAATCGGCTCGGCCATGACAGACTCAAACGGCTATGCCTCAATAATCTACTCTATCCCATACAACTCAAGCCTGGGGACCCACAGCCTGAACGTCACACTCCTGCCAGACCCTGAAAACTTCATGCTTTCAGCAAACCTGACAAGGACACTCTATATCTCTTCCGCCCCTATTATCATCAACGTGTCTGCATCCCCACAGACAGCAGGATTCGGCTATGACATTGTGATAAGCGCGAATGTGACAGATGAGGTCGGCCTTGACAATATACTGATAAACATTACTGAAGAGGGAGTCAGCACATCCCACCACCTGAGCCTCAATTCCACAGACATCTACAACTACACCTATACAGACACATGGGAGGTAAAGACCCTCCAATTCACAATAATTGCAAACAATACAGATGGGATAAGGACTGTCTCTCCGTTATACACCTTCTCTGTAGAGGTCTATGCAAACCTGAGCTTTGCAACAGAGAGTGACAGCTACAGGAGCAGCGAGATGGTCTACATAAACAGCACTCTCCCCTTCCCGGCAAATATATCCGGAGTGCGAAACAACGCCAACATATCTTTCAAAGGCTACCTCAGGATGCTCACCCAGAGATGGACAGGCTCAGCATGGCAGAACCTACTTCCTCCTGTTCTCGACTCGACCCTCTATGAGGTGGGGGGATATGAGGTGCTGAACCTCTCCCAGATTTGGACTTCAAATGGCGCATGGAACACAACCACGCAGGCGCCCGGCCTATACAGGGTATATGCGCTGATGGAAGACCCTGACCACTACTTGCTTTATGACTCTGACGGAAATGCAATAGAGGGCGCATACGAGTTCACTATCCAGAGGGCGGGCCTGATCCTCACAGATCTCACCTATGCAAACCTATACGGCCTCGGCCTTGCGGAATACGAGACAGGAGACACCATAAGCTGGATAAATGTGAGCGTGATGGCGGTAAACAACACAGCCTTCAGCGCGAACATAAGCCTTAACATACTTGATGAGAGCTACCTCCCTGCAGGCTGGGGCCCTGACGAGACCAAGAGCTGCGGAACAATCCCTGAATACTCTATCTGCCAGCAGATGTTCGACAACTCAAGCGCGGGCTACAGGATACCTGAAGACGCATCATCAGGAGACTACAACTTCTACTGGAACGTGAGCATGTTCACCCAGAACGGGAACACCAGCCTGAACAACTCGCTCTACTTTACAATCCACAACATCCCTGAAGGGCTCGAGAGCGCCCTCTCTGACACAAGGCTCTACAAGCCTGGCTCTGTCCTCTACAATGTCACCCTCAGCAATACATGGAGCCTTAATCTGACTGGAGCAAATATGAGTGTCAACTGCCCTGCCATAGAAGGGCTAGTCTGCACATGCTACACAAAAACATCTTCAACATGCAGTGTTCCTGATGTCGCAAACCTCTCAACCTACACATTCTGGTTCAACATCTCAGCAAACTCGAGCGTGGCATCAACCGATTATGTAATAAACATCACGCTCAACTACACCAACCCCACAGGCCAGACCAAAAACTGGGTGGGATACGAATCACAGACAGTAGAAATAAGGACAAGGGGCATACTTGAGATAACCCCTGTCGCATACCCGCTCACACCTACAAGGGGATACGGCTACGGGCTAAGCTCAAAGGCCAACAACACCGGCGATACAGCAGCCTCTGATGTGTGGCTCAACTACACCCTGCCTTTAGGCTGGACAAACACCTCTGGCGGCCTAAATGCCTATCAGGCGATCCTGCCACAATATGATGTGCTCTGGAATGACATAACAGTCTATGTGGATTACACCTCAGCGCTCGGCTATCAGCAGGTGAGGATAGACTCTTCAGCCTCGGACGGAAGAGAGGACTGGAAGCTCATCACTCTCTATGTCTATGCAGAGACATTCACAAACGCCTCGACAAACGCAACATACGACACAATCAATGATATCCACTGGGCAAACAGGGATGATACAGTCCTCGTGAGCGCCAC
>CAYLII010000023.1:0-16363 GCA_964383645.1 uncultured Methanosarcinales archaeon | reverse complement strand
AACAGGTTCAGGAGGCTTTACAGGATAATTATCCACAAGAATCCATTGATGTTCGCGCTGGATTCTGCATTGTGCGCAGCAGAGTTTAGGATTAAGCAGGATGAGAGGCTTCATGATTTCTTTTTGAGGTTTGAGAAGCGGCTGAGGCTTTTCTGACACTGCTGACCAGGCAGATATGGGCAAGACATATAGGACATTATGCAATTATAGAATGTTATGAGAAAGCCGTGTATTAAACAGTGGGAGTAGGGATTAATTAAGCAAAGTGGTTTCTGCAATCGTTTCCTGCATTGCATTCCTGTTCTGGTAGATTGAGATAATGCCGTTGTCGTATATTCTGTCAGCATGGTGTGTTTGGCCGAGCTGGGCCAGTTTTCCGCTGTCAAGTGGCTGTTCAAACAGGTGGCTGGGAAGAGTGTAGTATCTGCTGTCTATGATTATGTAGTCTGCCATTCCGTTTCTGTAGGTGTGCTGGTATGAACCGAAATATAATTCGCTGTCAAGTAGCATCTCCTCGAACTGCTCTGTAGTGCCGTTGTATGCCTTGTTGAGGTTGTATTTGTCTGTGCTCACATCAAAGCCGAATAATCCCCCGTAGATCTCAAATGCGTTCATGTCCCCCAAGAGCCCTGAATCAGTGTCTGCATTTCTGGCAAGCCATTCTGCAGAGTGGTACAGCTCTGGGATTTTGGCCCTGATGTCAATTCCCAAAACCAGGTTTTCAGAGGGTGTTCTGTTGACGAGCCTAGGTGTATATATCCCTGAAAATATATGGCCTGTAAACATAAGTAGTGTCAGGATTATAAGAAATATAGTGAATATTCTCTTTGATGAAGTCCTTACATAGAGATAATCTGCAAAATAGGCTACAAATAGGGTGATGGGGATGCAGAACAGCCATAGGAAGGTGTATGCCGCGGAATCCAGCTCTGTCCTTATCAGGGTAAATGCCAGGACATACATCACAAGAGACGATACCCCCATTATCATGAGAAGTGCCTTGTGGGCGGCCCTCATCTCATTGGAGGGCTCTTTCATAAGCCTCATCAAATAGTAGATAAGCCCAAAGAAGCCGAAAAGAAGGAATACAGAGTGGTAAAGATATAATGTCAGTTTCTCATACCCCCAGTAGATGAATGATGAGGCGACAGGGCTGCCCGAACCTATCAAGAGCTTTATCCCGTCCCCTTTCATAAGAAGGCCTGAGATTGAGCCGACGTAAAGGAGGTCATTTTTCAGCAGGACAAAAGAGTTTGCCGCCTCCCAAATAAAGAATACGCCTAATACGAATGCAAGTTTTTTCAATATCCCAAAATATTTCTCACCTGCAAATCCGCTTTTGGGCAGGAATTTTCCGAATATGCCTGCATTTAGTATAACTCCAAACAGCCATACTGCAAAGAGCAGGAGCATGTAGAGGTATGCGACAGAATGGTTGCTCACAATAACCAGAGAGGAGAATATATAGAAAAGCAGGCCCCATCTCCGCCCGCCCTCGCCTGATGAGCTTTTTATGAGGGCATAGAGAGAGAGCAGGAGGAATATGTCCGCGATAAGCCTGCGCGAGATTTCTATAAATGACATCCCGAAGCTGGCTATGAACAGGAATGCGGCCAGGTAGACTATGCGCTCCTTTTCTTTGTTGATGAAGAGCGAGATGAGCATGACTGAAGAGAGCACCAACAGGGCTCTCAGCAGGATGAAAAGCACGTATTTGGACAGGGCATATGTGGAAATGCCTGTTATCAGGGAAAGGAAAGCAAGAATAAAATGTATGGTAGGGTTGTAGCCGTAGTAGTTTTCTGCAAATCCTGTGCCGAGAAGCGGGTTCCACACCCCGTTTTCAGCGATTGTTGTCGCGAATTCTGATTCGAAATAGACGTCGCGGCCCATCTGGAAAGAATATGGGAGCGACAGCATGTAGATGCAGCATAGCGCAACCTCAAGTATGACAAGCGAGATTATTTTGTATTTCCGGTCAGATATGAGGACTATGAATAGAGATACCAATACCAGCGAGAGGAAGGCTGGCCAGAATATGAAGACAGGCCCACCCCTGCTTTTCAGAAGGACGCACAGGCACATTATCACTGCCAGAACGATCTGTATAGCAAGAAGACCTTTCTGCTGGGTTTTTCTCATTACGGCGCACCTCTTCTGGTTCTAGCTGATGCTATGAGGTCAGCGCTGACCGCGATGTTGGCTATGAGGTGGCCTGCTATCCATGCTATTCCTATTCCTGCAAGCCCGAATCCCATCAGCATTATGCTTATTGAGAGTATGCCTGCCGAGGCAAGAAGGGTTACCATTATCACTTTTCCTACCTTATGCCTGATGTTGCTGGCAGAGATGTAGATTATGTTTGCGGCCGAGAATAATGAAGCGATTGCAAGAAGCTGGAGGAACCTATAGGAGTTTTCGCTGTAGGAGCTTCCGAAAACAAGCAGGATGTGTTTTCCAAAGAATAGGATAATCAAGACGCAGGGCAGGAGGAGCACATAGCTTAACAGCAGGGATTTTCTTACTTTTCTGCCTATTTTTTCTGCGCTGTGGGAGCCCTCTGCGAGAAGGGATTGGGCGATTGAACTAGGGATTATTGAGAGCAGACCATAAATCATGATAGGGTAGTAGAAATATGCCGCTGTCTCCGGGCCTATCTTGGTAGTGATTATCAGGGGCATTATAAGGGCTGGCGCATAAAGCAGGATGTTAGCGATATAATTGCTGGTGTTGAATCCTATCATTTTGCGGATAAGGGATCTGTCTATCTCTAATGCCGGCTTGATGCCGCTTCTTGCAGACCAGAGAGACCATATGATGAGCAGGGCGATGAATGCTGAGAGCTCAACTGAGATAAAGATTCCAAATGCCCCCAGGGTGATTAGCAAGAAAGGAAAGGCCAGCTTGAGAAGGCTGAACAGCAGGCTTTTTAGCACCACCCAGATGGCGTCGCGGTGGGCTATGAGGACTGAGTCGGTTAAGGTAAATAGTGTATATGAAACTGCGGAGAGCACGAAAAACAATGCATAGGCCCTGAGTCCGAGAAATTCAGAGAGCTCGGGGCTGAATATGCTTATGCCCGCAACTGACAGGGCGCCGGCAAAAAGGGCGATTGAGCCCGAGATTATGAAACAGGAGCTTACCAGTTTTTTTCTGTCAGATGAGCCCGGCAGGTAGCGTATCAATGAGACATTGAAGCCTGCAAGCGATAGCACAAGTATTAGCTCTAAGAGAGATATCATCGATGTGGCAAGGCCGACCTCTCTTACAGGAAAGAAGCGGGCGATTATTGCCCAGAATATGAATCCGAAGCCTGAGAGCACTGCTGAGTTTATGATGAGCAGGAGCGCATTTCTGTAGAGGGGTGAGGTGATATCTTTGGCCCGAGGCAGTTCCATCTTGTCTTGACACCTGTTGATTTAAATCCGAAGGATTACTGAATGGCTGGCCGGGCTTTTCCCAGATTCTTTAAGGCCAACCTGATCTGATTAATGGATTGATTTTTTTACATCCTATTTTGTACATGCTATTTTGCACATATAATTGAATCTAACTATTGGATCTAACTGTTGTATCTACTGGAGAATAACAATAAAATATATAAGGCTTGTGATTATCCCTGTCCTGATGAGGGCTTTGCACAGGAAAAGGAGAATGCTTGTATCACTAGCAGGAGCTATATTCATTTTTCTCATTGTTATAGGCATAGCTCTTATTATGGTCAGGAATCAATATGGAAGTACTGCAGTTGTCAGCGCGGATTTTGGGAGGAGTATTGGCGCTGTCAGCCTGGATTACGGCCTTAATGAGGAGGCGAACTGGATGGATTTTGCCAGCCGGCCTGATATCCAGAGTCTTCATAAGGCTGCAGACTCAGAGTATATCAGGATATGGTTGGATGATCCCTCGCACAGGCCGGGCACAAGCACTATCCCCTTTGAAAACTGGAGATTTGATTTCACAAATCTGGACAGGTTTGTCAATGCTGCACTAAAGAGCGGGGCCACGCCATTTATGGTTTTCGCCTATGCGCCTGATGAGATAGGGAGCGGAAAAGGAATAGGCAATGCCGATGTGCCGCGCAATAACTGGGAATTTGGAAGATATTGCGCTGAGGTTGTGTCGCATTACAAGGCGATGTGCGATAATGGCCTGATGGAGGCTGAGTGCGACATAGATGAATGGTATTGGGAGGTCTGGAATGAGCCTTACATGGATTATTGGTGGCTGGACTCGGCCTATGTTAAAATGTATAATGAGGCCTATACGCAGATTAAGGCCGAAGCCCCTAATACAAAAGTGGGCGGA
The DNA here is from genome assembly GCA_964383645.1 of uncultured Methanosarcinales archaeon. GTDB lineage: Archaea > Nanobdellota > Nanobdellia > Woesearchaeales > JAGVZT01 > CAYLII01. The sequence goes on along the minus strand of CAYLII010000023.1, from coordinate 12,055 downwards.
TATTCATATAGGTATCTCACAAGGGATGATGAGATTAGGGTTAGAGAGTACCTCAAGAATGCGGCTGGAATGGATTTCATCTCTATACACACTTACAGCAATTATGCTATATCGGGAGCAAATGACGAGTTCTGCACTGCAAACCTCAATAGCCCTCTTATCAGAGGAGTGTACCAGCAGGAGATGATTGGGAGCAATGAGATGCTTTTCTATGACAGGATGTCTGCGCTCCAGAAGGATATTGATAGATATTACAAAGGCATGGGGAGCCCTGAGATAGTTATATCTGAGCTTGGGCCAAACTGGAACTGGAAGTATGAGCCTTATCTTGATGAGCCGTTTGTTGCCGCATGGTATGCCTCTGCCCTTAGCTGGATGATAAAAGGCGGTGTTGTTGATAAGGAGATGTATTACAGCGGGACCTCTAACCAGCTTGACGGGGGCTTTGCGCTCTGGTCGGTGGACCAGCAGGGCAATCTTGTACTGTTTCCCTCTTTTAGCATGAAGCAGGAGTTTGTAAAGTATAACTCTCCTGGCTCTATTGTCTATGGAGCACAGAGCAGCAGCAAACATCTGGAGACGCTTGCTGTGTCTAATAAGAATGGCACTTTCATTACTATAATAAACAAGCATAACTCGCCTGCCAGTAATGTCAGGATTGAGATAAAGAATAAGGGTTATAAGAATCTCATTGACCTAAGAGACGGGAGCGACATTGGGGCAGGGGGAATAGACCTTGAGCCTTACGAGGTCGCGTTTATACAGATTGCTTAGCGCTTCTCTGTTTTGCAATAGGCTCTGCCCCTGCGCTGACAGGAAAGTTTGCTATGATTTTTCTCTCGTCCATTTTTCTTGGCTCCCAGCGCAGGTTTCTAAGCCAGACGCTTAGGATTCTCACGCCGTCCTTTAATGGCCTAAGGCTTGACTTGCCCTTGCGCTGGTTGTAGGATATGGGCACAGAATAGCAGGCGTAATTGAGCCTTGCCATCTTGGTTATCATGTCCATCTCTATTGAGAATCCGCCTGCCTCAAGATAGTTCAGCAGGCGGTCTATGACAGGCTTTTTCCATGCGAAGAATCCGCTGCACACGTCGGTTATATTGGTGTTGTAGCCCACTCTTGTGAGGAATGTGAAGAACCAGTTGCCGTACCGGTTGAAGCGCGTCATGGCGCCGTTGTAGAGCCTGCCGTTTAGCCTTGTACCCACTATGACATCTGCAAAACCGCTCTCTATGGGCTCTATGAGCCTTGTGATCTCTGAGATGGCGTATGAATTGTCGCCGTCTATCATCACCACTATGTCTGCGTTTTTCGGAACTTTTGAGAAGCCTGTGGCAACTGCATAGCCTTTGCCCTGCCTTGTCTCCTTTATCACCTTGGCGCCATGGTCTCTTGCCACTTCCGCTGTTTTGTCAGCGGAGTTGTTGTCTATTACAAGAATATCTATTTTGTAGCCTAGGTCCCTGAGCTTTTTTCGAGGGATATTTGAGATTACTTTTCCTATTCCCTTCTCCTCGTTGTAGCATGGAATGATAAGTGCTATTTTCCTGATTTGAAACACCCCCTCTTGATTAAAAATATCCTGTTTTATAGTTACCACTAGGGAATGATGTCTAGTATTTATGTGTTTCGACAATAGGTTTTCCGGCAGTGAGAATTTCTAATGATGTGGCTCTTAAGGAAAGTGCTGATTTAACAAAGGTGGGAAAAATCAGAGAATATATCAGGAGGATATATAATTATGACTGCCTAAAAAACAAAGTTTATAAATAGAATATAAACTACCTTGTGTCATCTGATACCAGATTCATACAAATTGTTGTGAGGTTATTGAATATGACAACAAAACTTGTGAGTGTCGCTACACTGAAAAAAGGAAATTATGTTGTAATAGATGGGGTGGCAAGCTCTGTGGTAGACACCCAGACTTCCAGGCCCGGAAAGCACGGGCACGCGAAAGTGAGGCTGTCTGCAGTTGGCATACTTGACGGCAAGAAGAGAGAGATTGTGATGCCCGGTCACGATAATATAGAGGTCCCTTTAATTGACAAGAGGAACGCCCAGGTTCTCTCTGTGCAGGGAGACAAGGCGACTGTGATGGACTCAGAGAGCTACGAGACATTCGAGCTGCCTATCCCTGAAGAGCTGAGGGGAAGCGTTACAGAGGGTGTAGTGGTCAACTACTGGGATATAATGGGAGACAAGTCAATCAAGCAGGTTAGAGGAGGAAATTAATATGGTCAAGTTTCATGAGGCTGATGTCAGGCTTTTCAAGGGCATCTATGTGTGCAGGAAGTGCAAGAGCACTATCAAGGCTCCTGCGATGAAGGTGCTTGCAAAGCAGATCAAGTGCAGGAAGTGTGGCAGCTCTGCCCTCAGAGTCAAGAGAAAGAAGTAAGCCTTTTAGGGCTTATTTTGGTTTTTTTGGCTTTGCAGTTTTGTTTTTTTGAATAATATTTACAAAAAAGAGGTAATGCATGGACATCTTTACTTGGGCAAACCAGAATCTCAATACTTTTCTAACAATATTGTTCTATGTCGGAGTCTTTGGGCTTGTGTATTTCAACAGGAAGAAGTTCGAGGTCCAGTCCGGCTTCATTTTTCTATTGAGGACAAAGATAGGGCTTAAGGCAATAGAAAGGTTCTCAAAGAAGCACAGGGAGCTGGTGAAGCTACTGGGGTATATAGGGATAGGTATAGGATTTGTGGGCATGATATTTATATCCTACATACTTGTCAAGAATCTTTATGATGTCTCTTTTGTGCCAGGCGCCCAGTCTGCTGTCGCTCCTGCGCTGCCCGGCGTGAAGGTGCCAGGCTCACCCATATTCATCCCGTTAATCTCGGGCTGGATTGCTCTTTTCATAGTTACTGTGGTCCATGAGTTCTCGCATGGGATTGTTGCGAGCGCGCATGGCCTTAAGATCAAGTCTTCTGGCGCGGCTTTTTTCGGGCCGATAATGGGGGCTTTTGTGGAGCCAGACGAGAAAACCCTCAACAAAAAGTCTGATGTGGTGAAATATTCGATTTTCGCGGCAGGCCCATTCTCAAATATCCTGCTTACTATTTTTGCCGTAGTGGTGATGCTGCTGGTTGCTTCGCCCTTGCTGAATGCCATGACCTATTCTGCCGGATTCAGTTTCCAGGGTGTCACTGAAGGGCTGCCTGCAGAGGCTGCTGGTGTCATGCCTGAGCTGGTATTTACTAGAGTTAATGGTGTGACTGTCACAAACGAGAGCTATTTTGTAGAGGTGATGGATGCATCCAAACCTGGCGATAAAGTTGTTATCGGTACAGAGGAGCAGAGCTTTGAGATAACTGCAGGAGAGCATCCTGACAAGGAAGGCAAGGGTTTTATAGGTGTTACTGGCATTGGCGCCCATTACGAGCTTAAGAGAGACAATACATTGAACAAGGTGGCATATTGGATTCTTCAGCAGTTCAGCGAGCTGCTGTGGCTGATTTTCCTGCTTAGCTCGGGAATTGGGATAATCAACCTGCTGCCGCTCGGGCCAATAGACGGCGGGAGGATGCTTCAGGTGTCGCTTGTCAAGATAAACGGGAAGAAGAAGGGCAACCACTGGTGGAAGGGTGTAAGTCTGTTCTTCCTAATTGTCTTGCTGCTAAATGTGTTCCTGCCTTTGCTGCTGAATCTGGTAAGGAGCATCCTTTAGGCATATGCAATTGTGCTAATCCAAGTTATATTACTCGAATATTATCATATATTTCTAAATCTGCTTGGGCATTTTTTATTGTATATCTTTAAATATCCATTCTGATTTGTCCTGTTTATGATAACTGTAGTGCTTGTGGGAATAGAGAACGCAGGAAATGTGGGCTCTATAGCGAGGGTTGTGAAGAATTTCGGGCTTAAGGAGCTTGTGCTTATCGACCCAAAGTGCGACCCCCAGTCAAAGGAGGCCTGGGACAGGGCAGCGCACGCAAGAGATGTGCTCAAGAAGGCAGTTGTGGCGGATTTCTCCTGCCTCAAAAGGTATGATTATATTGTGGGCACTACTGCCAAGCTTGGGACTGACTATAATATCCCGCGGATTCCAATGACTCCTGCCGAGCTTGCCAAAAAGCTTGGCGGGATTGACAAGAAGACAAAGGTTGCAATCCTGTTTGGAAGAGAGAGTTTCGGGCTTCTTAATGAGGAGATCCAGAAGTGCGATTTTACTGTCACTATCCCTGCATCAAAGGTATATCCTACACTGAATGTGAGCCATGCCGTGGCTGTTGTGCTGTACGAGCTCTTCAAGGGCGAGCTGGAGGCTGATTTTAAGGAGAGATACACACCAATCTCCGGCAAGGAGAAGGAGGTTGCGCTTGAGAAGATTGAAAATATCCTCAACAAGATGCATTTTGCCACGCCCGAAAAGAGGGAGACCCAAAAGAGGCTCTGGAAGAGGATGATAGGAAAAGCCATGCTCACTAAAAGGGAGGCTTTTGCTCTTCTTGGATTCCTGCGCAAGTTAGAGTAATAAGAGCTAGTAAACAAAAATCAAATTAGTTTCTCAGAATTATCGCTTTCGGGCTTTTCTATGGGCTGCTCTTTGGACAGCCTCTTTTGCTCAAGATAGAGTTTTATCCTCTCTTCGCCCCTTGGCTTTGCGTTCTTGCCAAGCTTGTAGTATGTCTTTTCAGCGTCAGCGCCCCATGAGTAGTCGCCTTTCTCTACCCTGACTGACTCTATCTCCAGCTCGCCAAGGGCTACACCTTTCCTGAGCTGGTAGTAGACGCTCCTCATTGTTACTTTGGGGAATATGTCCACATAGGCCTGGTAGACCTCATAGCCGTAGCCTCTGCCCATGTAGTGCAGCAGCTCTACTATGTTCTGCCTTATGTTGCTGAATACTGGTCTGCCCCGCATAATTTATTTCATATATTCCTGCTTTTAAATATTTTTTGGATTTTTAGGCAAAAAACCATAAATTTATATATGTCCCATATATCTAGTCATATATTAGGAATATTCCATTAAAACTAAAAAGGTGATATGTATGACAGAAGGAAGATGCATGAAGTGCAAGAAGCAGGTCGAGATTAAGGACGGCAAAGAGAAAGTGACAGCAAACAACATGAGAATGTTCATGGGCGTCTGCCCCAAGTGCGGCACAAAGGTGTCAAGAATCCTGGGCAAGGCCAAGTAGGCCTGCTTTTTCTGTTTTTTTATTCTCTTATTCTTCCATTTTTCTATAGGTTTTCTTGCAGGAATACTGCCTCTGCCATATACGAAAATTATATAAACCAACCTTGAATCCACCCTGCTTATAAATAAGCCCCGATAGCTTAGTGGTAGTAGCGTCTGACTGTTAATCAGAAGGTCGCCAGTCCGATCCTGGCTCGGGGCGCATTTTTTCCTTTGGGCCCATAGCTTAGCCTGGTGGAGCGTTCGACTGATATGCTTATTGTGGGATAACAATCGGTTGGAGACATCGAAAGGTCCCGCGTTCGAATCGCGGTGGGCCCATCCTTTTCTTTCACTACCTGTTTCTTCGTGCTATTGAGCAGAGAGAGATAACACTAGGGGCAGCCATAAGGTTTTTAATCGAACAGGTATTCGCTATAACCAGATAGTTTAACCAAGGGGGTAAGAGAGATGACCATCAAGATGGATAAGGAAAAAGCTTGTCATTTAGAAGAGATAATACAGAATGAGATTACTGTCGGAAATGCGTTAAACGTGCTACGCAATTTCAATATAGGTGTAGTGCCCAACCATAATACAAAAAATTGCCCAACTGAATGGGACATAGTGTGTGCATACAATGATGGTGTGCTGCTTAAAAGCAGCCACGAGAAGAAAGATAAGGAATCAGAAGGAATACAAACAAACTATCAGCTCCAGCTACATACGATTCCTCTGGAGTATTCGTTCTCTGTAGAATACATCACCAAGATAATACCTGCTGATAATGAGTAAAGATTTGCTTTTTCTCTATTTTTTCTCTGTTTTTGTTGTGTTTTGTCCTTTTGCATTGACCTAAACAAATATAAACAAGACTAGCTACCTTCTGCCTGATGAAAAGCGCGAAGATTGAGCAGCTTACTAATGACCCTGTGATAGATGTGGCGCTGGATACTATTAAGATTGGTAAGCAGGCGCTTGTGTTCGTGAATTCCAAGCCGAGCGCTGAGAAGTGCGCAGAGGAGATCTCAAAAGAGCTGGCGAAGGGCGAGAAGAGGAAAGCTAAGCAAGTGGAGAAAGGTGGGAATGCAAAGGGGCTTGACGAGCTTTCTGATTCAGTGCTTCATGCGCTCTCAAAGCCCACTAAGCAGTGCGAGAGGCTGGCGTTCTGCGTAAAGAGGGGGATTGCTTTTCATCATGCGGGGCTAGTGCATAAGCAGAGGGAGCTGATTGAGGATAATTTCCGGAGCGGGAAGATCAAGATAATATGCTGCACGCCGACGCTTGCGGCAGGGGTGAATCTGCCTGCCTACAGGGCGGTGATAAGGGATCTCAAGAGGTTTGGGCACCGCGGATTGTCGTGGATACTTGTGCTTGAGTACCACCAGCAGGCAGGAAGGGCAGGACGGCCGGGGTTTGACGACCACGGAGAGGCGATAACCTTTGCGGCAAGCGAGGAGGAGAGGGAGGAGATAACAGAGAGGTACATCAACGGCGAGGTAGAGGAGGTTTATTCCAAGCTGGCTGTCGAGCCTGTCTTGAGGACTTATCTGCTTGCCCTAATCGCGGCTGATTTTGTGAATACTGAAAAGGATATCGTGAAGTTTTTCTCAAAGACATTCTGGGCTAAGCAGTTTGAGGACATGCCTAAGCTGCAGGCGATTATCGACAGGATGCTTGAGCTCCTGGATGAGTGGGAGTTCATCAAGCTTCCTGTGACAGAAGATTTTATTTCTGCGGCTGAGATTGTGAAAGGAAATGCTGGAGGGCGGATTAATGCTACACCACTTGGAAGAAAAGTTGCTGAGCTATACATTGATCCGCTGACTGCACATGGGTTTGTGCTTGCGCTAAGGAAGTCCACATCAATGGAGATGGAGGCGTATTCATTCCTGCAGATGGTGTCGAACACGCTTGAGATGAGGCCTTTACTCAAGGTTAAGACAAAGGAGTGGGAGGATATCCAGGAGAGGCTCCTTAAGCACAGCGGGAGCCTGCTGATAGACGAGCCGAGCCTTTATGACGAGGATTATGACAATTTCCTTGATTCTGTAAAGACTGCTTTCATGCTGCTGGACTGGATTGAAGAAAAGGATGAGGAGTACATAATGGAGCAGTACGGGGCGAGGCCCGGAGAGCTCAGGGTGAAACTTGATCTGGGCGACTGGCTGCTGTACGGGGCTGAGGAGCTATCGAGGATAATGGTGCTCAATGACGCGCGGCGCGAGATAATGAGGCTTAGGATGAGGCTCAAGCATGGGGCGAGAGAGGAGCTTCTGCCTCTACTCCAGCTCAAAAATATAGGCAGGGTGAGGGCTAGGAAGCTGTTCTCGAACATGATTAGGGATATTGGGGATGTGAAGAAGGCGGATATAGGGACACTTCGGCAGATTCTTGGGGAGAAGACTGCGATTGATGTCAAGCAGCAGGTGGGGCAGGAGTTCGAGCCTTCAAAGGTGCTGGTCAAGGAGGGCAAGCGGAAGGGTCAGCTGAGCCTGAAGGATTATTAGGGATAGGTGGTGAATATATTTTCTATTAATATACCATATTCCAGTTATCACCTATAAGCGAAAGCCTTATATAAGAAAATCCATCACCTAAAGCCAGGAAAAATATCGATAAATATATTGATAAAATACGGATAAATATAATTAAAAAATAGAGAATTTTTGGGGGTAATTAAAGATGGCAAATCAGAATATACAACCTATTTTTATCCTGCCGGAAGGCTCGACAAGGAGTACTGGGAAAAATGCCCAGAGGACAAACATAATGGCGGCCCAGATGGTGGCTGAGACAGTGAGGACTACGCTTGGCCCGATGGGCATGGACAAGATGCTTGTTGATTCTATAGGTGATGTGGTTATCACAAATGACGGAGTCACTATCCTTAAGGAGATGGCTATAGAGCATCCTTCTGCAAAGATGATTGTTGAAGTGGCAAAGACACAGGATGATATGGTGGGAGACGGAACTACTACTGCTGTAGTGATTGCAGGAGAGCTTCTGAAGAAGGCAGAAGTGCTGCTTGACCAGAATATCCACCCAACTGTGATAGTCAGGGGATATACTATCGCGGCTGACAAGGCCATGGTTGTGCTCAATAACATCTCTGAGTCAATAGGCGAGAAGGATGATGCTACACTAAAGAAGATTGCTATGACTGCTATGACTGGAAAGGGCGCAGAGGCGAATAATCCTAAACTCTCAGATATAGTTGTAAAGGCGGTTAAGCAGGTAGTGGAGCATGACAATGGAAAGGTGTTTATCGACCTGGACAGCATAAAGAGAGAGAAGAAGGTGGGCTCTGGCGTGGATGACACAGAGCTTGTGCAGGGCATCATACTTGACAAGGAGAAGATCCACCCTGGGATGCCCAGGTATGTGAAGAATGCAAGCATCGCGCTTATTGATTCAGCTATTGAGATTAAGAACCCTGAGACTGACGCAAAGATTCAGATAACAGACCCATCCCAGATCCAGGCATTCCTCACACAGGAGGAGAATATGCTCAAGGATATGGTAAATAAGATTGTGAAGTCCGGGGCTAATGTGGTGTTCTGCCAGAAGGGAATTGATGACGTAGCCCAGCATTTCCTTGCAAAGAAGGGCGTGTATGCAGCAAGAAGGGTCAAGAAGAGCGACATGGAGCTTCTGTCAAGGGCGACTGGCGCAAAGATTATCACTAATCTTGATGACCTCTCTAAGGATGACCTGGGTTTTGCTGGCCTTGTGGAAGAGAAGAAGGTCGGCGATGAGGATATGACTTATGTCAGGGACTGCAAGAACCCTAAGGCAGTAACTATCCTTGTCAGGGGCGGCACAGAGCATGTGGTAGATGAGATAAAGAGGGCTTTTGACGACGCTATCGGCGGAGTCGCCTCTGCCCTTGTAGAGGGCAAGGTTGTCGCAGGAGCAGGCGCTCCTGAGATTGAGCTTTCCAGGAACCTAAGGAAGTTTGCAGAGTCGCTCTCTGGTAGAGAGCAGCTTGCGGTTGTCGCTTTTGCAGAAGCGCTTGAGGTTATCCCAAGGACTCTTGCAGAGAACGCAGGGCTTGATCCTATAGACATAATTACAGACCTTAAGGCAGCGCACGACAAGGGGCAGAAGTGGGCTGGCGTGGATGTTTTCAAGGGAAAGGTTGTGGATTCCTGGAAGGACGGCGTGATTGAGCCGCTTAAGATAAAGACCCAGGCGATAAAGTCAGCTACTGAGGTTTCCACAATGATACTCAGGATTGATGACGTGATAGCCTCATCAGGCGGAAGCAGGGGAGGCGGCATGCCCGGAATGCCTCCTGGCGGAATGGGCGGCATGCCTGAGTATTAGGTTCTGGATTTTCTTGGATTTATTTTTTATGTCTTTTTTTGTTGAGGCATATTAGGATATCATGGAAGGAATAGTGAGAGTTCTGAACTTTTATTTGGTTACTACTTAAGAGTAGTTTAATTTCAAAAGGTTTAAATAATGAGCATATCCCCCCACATATCAGACACATATAGGTGTTATGCAATTTATATGGAGAATACAGATGGATGAATTTACACTGACAAAACAGATAAGCAAACAGGGGGCCCAGCATATCATAATAATTCCTTCTTTTCTTAGGGATAAGCTAAAGCCCAGGACACTAGTAGAAGTAAAAATCAAGATACTGGATGACGAGGTTCAAGATGGAAACAAAAGAAAGTAAACTGAATTGGCTAAGAAGAATATTAGTAGGGACAATTGATGATACTATCGAGCAGGCATCTAAAGAAAATGCATCTGGAGAGAATCCCTCTAAAGAGGTTGCATCTGAAGAGGTTGCCCCAAACTATGTAGTCCCGCTTTCGCATGGTGAGCAAAAAAAGGTAAGGAAGGAGTTCATAGAGACGCTTTATGACACTCTTGAAAGCGCGGTATCGCCTACGCCATTTATGGAGATATCTGGAGGAAAGAGTGTTGATGTAAGGTTCCTGAATGGAAAAGCAAGACTTCCAATGCCAAAAACAACAGAGATTAATGTGCTTGACATAGATGTGGCATCGCTGTTCTTCGATGATTTCCATATCTTATATGAGGGCGTAACTGGAATAGGAAAGACATATACCAGCGACGCCTTGTTCGACGCTATCTTTGGACCTGACGGTCATTATACTATGAGGCTTTCAGGAGGTGTCATCGGAAGCTCAGCGATTGAGCCTTTCACAACAACTGCTCTTGTAAACGGCATCCCAAAAACAGAGATAGACCCGGAGAAATGCAAAAGATACGGGGCATTATTTATAGATGAGATCAACAGGGGAGACAGCCAGGAGGTCTTGCAGGTTGTTGATGGAGTCATAAGAGTGAATGGGGATACGGGATACCTAAGGGTTCCAATTCCCGGTACTGACAGATACAAGGGGCTTTCAGTCATAGCCGCGATGAACCCTTCAGATGCACAGCATAGTTCTGCTCTTGAGCTGGATATCGCGGGGGAGAACAGGTTCTTAAGGTTCATATACCCTAACGGAGTAACAGATGTGGGCTCCAGCCAGCTTGAGAAAAGGGTTTCTGGAAGCCTTCATGACAGGTTATGGACAGAATACTCTAAAAGAACAGGACATAAGGGTGGATGGAGGGAGAACTACCCTATTATCACAGACCCAGAACAGTTTTCCAGAACACTGAACGGCCAGGCAAAAGAGTTCATGGACGCAGCTCTTGGCTATGTGGGAGAGGATCCCAATGCGACCTACCGCAGGAATGCAGAATTGATGCAGCAGGGGGGAGTAAAGCCAGCTTTCATGATCAGGGAAGACAATGACTATAATCAGATACTCCAGGCACAGGGCACATTAAAACACGGTTTTGTAAGGCGCGATCTTATAAAAATAGAGAACCTATCAAGACTGATTGCTTTTATTAAGGGAATCAAGAGAGGAACATACGATGTTAAAATAGACCTTAATGATGTTGCTGCCGGAATAGGGGTGGTTCTTGAGAGCAAGACGGTTACGGGCACTGATTACGGGGGCCTGATGGCGCTGGTGAATGATGCTAGAGCCACGTATGGAGAGATGCTAAAACAGGGCAATATTCCAAATGGATTTGGCATAAGACAGGCAATATGGCAGGCCGCCATTTATGCGGGCCAGGAGAAGGGATTTGATAATTACATCAATACTCTTAAAGCCGGGATGAATCAGCTTAATACCCCAGCTGAAAGTGCTGCGCAAGGAACAATCAGGTCAAGGATTTTGTCAGACCTTGTTGTGCTGGAGCATTTCAGCAAGGCGTATGAGAAAGAGGTTAGTGCGGCTCTTAGAGCAAAAGGCGACCAGACATTCAAGGGCTTTCACGAATTATATCAGGCTAAGAAAGGCCAGAGCAGCATCTATGAGCATAGGCTTGGACCGATTATGGGGTAAGAATAATGACAAGGATCATTCCAAGAGAGCTCATCAGGCATCTGGAGTGGAGCCCTGACAAGCAGGTTCCAGTGATGCCTGCTGATAAACCTGTTCCTAGGCCTGTCTTGCAGGGAACAGCCAGCATTGATGCGCTGATAAATAGGGGAAGGGAATTTTTCAACGATCAGGAAGATAGATCAGGTAATCAGATAGGATTAGCCTTAGCTCTCAAGGAAGCATATAACCAGATGGGACCGAATGCTATTGTCGCTTCTCTTCCTTATCTGATTGCCGGGAAGGCCAAGGCAGACAAAAGCAAGTACTTATGGCAGCGAGAGTATGATACTCTTTCTGAAGAAAATACTGGAATTGACAGGAATGGAAAGCTTGTCGGACGATGGCAAAGCATAGTTCTCGCCATCCATGGAGGGGGAATATTGACCCCTGATAGAATAATTCAGGCTTACAGTGATGGACTTACTTCTCATGGGACTGCTAAATACACTGATGAGGAATTTGACAACCTGCTAAGGGGGACACTTCCATC
>CAYLII010000022.1:15679-16384 GCA_964383645.1 uncultured Methanosarcinales archaeon | reverse complement strand
TATATCTTCTGTCAAATCTATAACCCCTTTTCCGCTCCCCACAGATACCTTCTCTCCAACTTATACACCAGTTTATTTAGCCTCTGCCACAGATACCCACACCCCTACAGCCAAGATAGAGCCATCCCCAACTCCTACAGCAACACTATTTCCATTTAATCCAAACCAGGCAATACCGGTTCTTGAATATCATAACCCCTCATTTAAGATGGAGGGATTAGAGATGACTGCTGAGCTTTTCGAGAACCAGATAAGGCTGCTTGATGAAAATGGGTTTTATACACCAAGCCTGGAAGAGTTGCTCGGCTACATAAATGGGGAATCTGGCCTTCCAGAAAAGAGCATGATACTTAGGATGGATATAGGTGTGCCCCATAAAGAATACCTTTGGGCATTTGAGATTCTGGAAAGGCATGGGTTTAAGGCAGTTCTCATGATCCTGCCCTCAAGCATGGAAGATGAATGCAGCGGGAAATTTGTCTGTTGGGATGAATTAAGATATTGGATAGATAAGGGTACAATAATACCCGGCTGTCATGGGCTTTACCATCCGGACTATGCACAAATCCCCCTAAATCAGGCGCTTTATGACTCTACCAAGGCAAAAGAGATAATAGAAAATAATTTAGGCATGCCTGTTTATTTTTTTGCTTACCCCTATGATTCTATTGGCCATGCTGACCAGCTGCTTCGCCATTTTGAAGC
>CAYLII010000022.1:7215-15669 GCA_964383645.1 uncultured Methanosarcinales archaeon | reverse complement strand
GTTTTTGGTGGTTTCTCAAGCTGTGCAGAGGCGGGAAACCCCCTGATTGGATCAGATTATTCAGTCTACCAGCGCACCAGCCTTTTTGATTATGAGAACTTCATCAAAAAAATTGGGACAATCTGCAGGCCTTAAAGCAAAAAACACTTCTCCCTTTTCTTATTAATTAATCTTATTAAACAATAGGAGGTGCAAACATGCTTTAAACATGTTTTTATATATTCCACCTGCCGCTCAGGGATATGTATATCTTTTGAATAATAGAAAAATCCCAAAACTATAAAAATCTCATGCCAATAGCAGCCTCCTATGATAGAGCTAACAAAGATTTCAGTCAAGTGGCAGAAAAAGTGGGAAGAGGCAGGCATATTCAGGGCCACAGAGGACTCTGGCAAAAGGAAATGCTATGTCCTGGAGATGTACCCATACCCCTCTGCCTCATTCCTCCACATGGGCCATGTCAGGAATTACACAATAGGAGACGTCTATGCCCGCTACAAGCGGATGAACGGCTACAATGTGCTTTACCCAATGGGCTATGACTCATTTGGCCTTCCTGCAGAGACAGCTGCAAAAAAAGAGGGGGTCCACCCCAGGATATACACAGACAAAGCAATCAAGAAGATAATAGAATACCAAAAGGCTCTCGGCAACAGCTATGACTGGGACAGGGTCATAGCAAGCCATGACGTCGATTACTACAAGTGGAACCAGTATTTCTTTGTCAAGTTCTTCGAGCGCGGCCTGGTCTACAGGAAAAAGGCGCCTGTCAACTGGTGCGAGACCTGCCAGTCCACCCTGGCAAACGAGGAGGCAGAAGGCGGCAAATGCTGGAGATGCGACAACGATGTCGTAAAAAAAGACCTTGAGCAGTGGTTTTTCAAAATAACAGCATACGCAGACAGATTGCTCGAGGATCTCCCCAAGATAGACTGGCCTGAAAAGATAAAGCTCATGCAGACCAACTGGATAGGAAAGAGCTTTGGGACAGAGATAGACTTCACAATCAACAATGAGAAATGGCCTGTGTTCACGACAAGGCCAGACACGCTTTTCGGGGCCACATTTATGGTCATCTCAGCCCAGCACACTAGGCTAATGGAGCTCGTGCCAGAAGAGAAAAAACATGAGGTCCTGGAATTCCAGAAGAGATGCCAGAGGGTAAGGGCTCCTGAAGAGGTCGAGAGCCTAGAAAAAGAAGGAGTATTCACAGGCGCATACGCAATAAACCCGGCAAACAGCGAGAAGATACCAGTCTATGCCGGCAATTTCGTGGTTGCAGAGTACGGCTGCGGCATGGTGATGGCTGTCCCTGCCCACGACCAGCGCGACCTGGAGTTCGCAATAAAATACAAGATTCCTGTAAGGGTAGTCATACAGCCAAAAGACTCAGAACTCAACCCTGATAAGATGGCCAGGGCATACACAGAAGAGGGCACACTCATCAATTCAGGAGAATTTGATGGTGTTGGAAGCTCTGACGCAAAAGAGGCTATCGCCAAATGGCTCGGAGAGCAGGGAAAGGCCAGAAAAGTGGTCAACTACAAGATAAGGGATTGGATGATCTCAAGGCAGAGGTACTGGGGAACTCCAATACCAATGATACACTGCGAGAAATGCGGCGTTGTCCCTGTGCCTGAAGGCGAGCTTCCTGTCGTGCTCCCCGAGAATGTCGACTTCACGTCAGCCGGAAACCCGCTTGCCACCTGCAAAGAGTTTGTGGATGTAAGTTGCCCCAAATGCGGCGGGCCAGGAAAGAGGGACACAGACACCATGGGCGGATTCATGGACTCATCCTGGTACTTCCTTAGATACTGCGACAACAAGAGCAAGGACAGGCCATTCGATCCTGCAAAAGCGAAATACTGGATGCCTGTAGACCAATATATAGGCGGAGCAGAGCACGCAGTCATGCACCTCCTCTATGCACGCTTCTTCATCAAGGCCCTAAATGACATGGGCCTTGTCGAGTTCGACGAGCCATTCACCAAGCTCTTCAACCAGGGCATCCTCTACAAGGACGGCGCAAAGATGAGCAAGAGCAAGGGAAATGTCATCTACCAGACAGACATCTCTGACAGATACGGCATAGACACAGCAAGGCTGTTCCTCATGTTCATAGCAAGCCCTGACAGGCTCATGGAATGGAGCGACCAGGGAGTGGAGGGCGCCCACAGATTCCTCAACAGGGTGATAGCATTGATGGACAAGGAGCGCTCGCCCTTGATCTCAAGGCTCACCTCGAGTAAGCTCAACAGAACAATCAAGGAAACCACAGATGACATAGAAAGCTTCCAGTACAACAAGGCAGTCATCTCAATAATGGAGCTCACAAACCACCTGGCAGGTCTGGACGAGGTTCCTGAAGAGGCACTCAAGACATTAGCAATCCTCCTCAGCCCGTTCACACCCCACCTCTCAGAAGAGATGTGGGAGATGCTTGGAGAAGAGCAGTTCATCTCCATGCATCCCTGGCCTAAAGCAGACGAGAAAAAGATAGACGACAGGCTTGAATCTGCAGAGCAGGCAGTAGAGGCCGTCTCAACTGACATAGCCAAGGTGGTGGGCCTCGCGAAAATATCAGAGCCAAAAGAGATAAGGCTCATCATCAGCCCCAGATGGAAATACGACTTCTACAGGATGCTCAAGACAGACCTTGATGTCACAAGGGACATGAAGATGCTCATGGCAAAATACATGGCAGAAAAAGCATTCTCAAAATACGGCGGCGAGATATCAAAGATAATCCCTGCAGTGCTCAAGGACCAGAGCAGGCTGCCTTCTGCAATCCTCTCGCAGGAAGAGGAGCATAAGATGCTAGAGGAGGCAGTGCCCAAGATAAAAGTCCAGTTTGGGGCAGAGGTAATAATAGAGCTAGCCGAGAAGAGCAAAGAGCAGAAGGCGAACAATGGGATACCTGGGAAACCTGCTATAGTAGTTGCTTAAAGTATGATAAGAGCAATAATGCAGTCATTCTATTCTAGATGCTTTGGAAGAAAGTAGTTTTAAAGAAAAGCGCAAGCGCGCCTGGAGGTGGACAAGATTCTGATGTACAGGTTTACCCTGGAACATCCTCTCCTCTGAACCCCTCCAAGCACCCATGATCATAATTAATGCTGCTCCCTTCCGGGCCTGACATAGTTCTCATGGCCACGAGTCCTGCAGGACAGAAGGTCACTGTCCGGACCAGGACCGGCACACCAAAAAAATGCCGCTCTCCAGGCTTCGGCCCAACCGTAAAGCCGGTTTGAGGTAACAGGGGACGGCTAACCCCCCAGCCTAGCTTGCAGCACTGATTAATTGGCGTATTCTTTTAAAGGTTTTGGATTCTGCAGTAGTTCCGACAAACTCGCATTTTCACAATCTGCATATATCCTGTAATAAGTAATAATCCCCAATTAAAATAACAAAAAATCAAAAAATATTCCAAGCCTCAAATGTGGTCGTAAACCATCTTCTCAAGTGTGCCTATGCTCAGAGACTCAAGCAATTTCCCATCATAACCTATCTTGGCCAGCTTGTCTATATAGCCTCTCTTATAGGCATTCTCCTCATCTGCCCTGGCATTCTCAGAATACTGCCGGATTATGGGAAAAAGAGGGGTGTCCTCATACATCTCGCACAGCTCCTCAAGCTCATCCAATAGCAATCCTTTCAGGCTGATAAGGATAGTCTTGTCCTCCAGCCTGATATCAGCAATAGGATCTTTTTCCCTATAGCCTGGCTCTGCCATCTTCACGACCCTATATGTTCCCTCCATTCCAGGATACCAGAACATTGCGCCCACCAGCGCTGACGCTATAACCGCCAAAATTATCATCTTGATTACCTCCATAATTGTTGCTATGCTAATCTATTCTTTTTTTGATCCAAGCCACAATCGTCAGGCCCTGTTTTTTCGCTTCGGGGAGAAATGGTTTTTCAGACCGCTCATGGATGAAGTTTATGACAGGGCAAAAGCTACCTAGAACTCAAAGCTAAACAGGATATTGGATATGTAATCCATGTCCATAGGGTAATCTGATTTTTTATAATAATCTTTCGAAAGCGAAGCTTTTTTAAACAGGCCCGGGCTAGCAGGATGCATATGGCAAAACCGGTAAAGAAAACGCCAAAGAAGGCGACCGCAAAGCCTGCCAGAAAATCCGCAAAGGGCAAGAAGAAAATTCCTGCTGTTGCATTGGATAAAGTAGCTGTAGAGAAGGTCGCAGAGAACACAGAGCAGGCTTGTCCAGTCATTTCTCCAGAAGAATTAAACAAACCCCTTCCACCAGGAAGCATAGTCTCACCCTCGGCTGATCCTGTTGAAAAAATCAAGAAAGAGAAAGTTGTCGCAAAAGGCTACTTCGCAGATGAGAGGGTGCTTCTTGAGAGCAGCGACGCATCAAGAGAGCTCTTCAACACATCATGCTACGGCCAGCAGCTTGAGGATGGAAAGGTTCAGATATCGCTCTGCGAGGGTCTCCACCTAATCGAAAGGGGAAAGATTACTGTCTATGACAGCACAAGCAAAAAGGCAAAGCCACTCAACTTCGAGTCATTCCTTGAAAAAGCGAGAAAATTCGAGCCCAACTTCTGGATAAGATACTGCGTATTCAAGAACATAAGGAACAGGGGTTATGTGATAAAGACCGCCCTCAAGTTCGGCGCAGACTTCAGGATCTATGATAGGGGGATAAAGCCTGGCGAGGACCACGCAAGATGGATAGTCTATCCAGTCCACGAGGGCACAACACTCACATGGCACGAGTTCGCCGCAAAAAACAGGGTAGCCCACAGCACAAAGAAAAGGCTCATGATAGGTATAGTTGATGATGAGGGCGACGTCACATATTATGAGATAAAGTGGATACGGCCATAAATGATACGTAAAATGATATCCCTATAGGCAATGCCATAATAACCTCATAACCTAATAACTTAATAATTCTATAACAGAAATATTGCTTCCTATTTCACAATCTCAGAAATCAGATTAAGGTCCAATTCAAGCGCCCCAACAGGCATGTCCAGCTGGAAATTGGAAAGCACCTGGGGGTGGACCTCACCTATGTAGCCCACTTCCTTCTTCCCTATAAGTATCTTGCCTACCCTACCCGGGATGAATGAGGTATGCTCTGTCTCCTTAATTGAGACGCTCTCCTTGTCGATGCCCAGATTCAGCAGCAAGTAGTCAAGGACCTGCCTTATCATTGTGTAATTCGCAGCACCCTCTGACACGCCCACCCCAAGAATCTGCCTCTCCTCAACACCCATCTCGCTCTCAGGGCTCATCAAAAACACAGTTCCGGCGTCAAATATCTTCTGCGGGTACTCATTGTGCTTGTTGGCCTGGAATACCTCTAAGAGAGTGGGAAGCATCCACCTCCTCAGATGGGTGTAATCCCCTGAAACAGAGCTCTCAAGCTCCACAAGCTCACCCTTAGAGAGAGTCTTATCATTCTGCGCAGACTTGCTGGTGAGATTATATGTATTTAGCTCAATTAGCCCAAGCCCGTTAAGGATACGGGCTATCCTCTTTGTGAGCACGCTCAACCTGCTTTCCCTTCCGATAGTTGCCACATTGGGTATCTGGGCATCGAAATTCTCAAAGCCATAAGCAACAGCTATATCCTCGACAAGGTCCACAGGATGCATTATGTCAGCCCTGTATGCAGGAATCAGCACTTCGCCCTCTTTTAAGTCAAGTCCCATCTTTCTGAGCAGCTTCTTTATCTCAGTCTCTTTCAGCTTTAGGCCAAGGCATTTGTTGATGTAGCCAATATCCAGCTTCATCTTCTCAGGAGCGAGATTAGGGGTTACATAAGTCTTCTCAGGATAATGAAGCTCCATTGAATATACATCTCCTCCCATGTCGGCGAACGCAGTAACAATCATGTTCAGGCACTTCTGGAGCACGCTGAAATCAAACCCGCTGCACTCGATGAACACATCCTTTGTGCTCTCATCCACCTTGCCTGTGTCATGGCTGTTTATCACAGGAGGCATAGAGAGTATCTTCCCAGTGGAATCCTTAAAGAAAGGGAACTTGTCCATGCCCTCAAGAAGGTGGGCATACTCTTTTCCTGCAGGGTGCCTCTCAAGTATCTGTAGGCCGGTCATCTCGCCCTCTGCCTCAAGCGGCCAGAACCTCACTTTTTTAGGGTCCTCTGCGAAGAAGGTGATAGGCGGCTTGATCTTTTCCATAGGATAGATACCTATCGCAAGCTTGCGCCTGTTCCTGCCGAACGTGACATGGAGCTTCTCCTGAACCTGGATTATCTCCTTTATCTTCTCATCATTGAGTTTTAGGTTCTTTACTATCGCACAGGCTGTAAAAGGCCTGTACTTTGAGACGGATTTATCGATTATCACCTTCTCGCCTGACTTCTTAACGCTGAACTCTGCCAGGCCGGGCCTTATGTCCATATAGGCAGCCATCGCCCTCACGAATCCAGGCATGGAAAGCATGTCAGGCCTGTTCGGGAACACCTCTACCACAATCTCATTAGAGTCCAGCCTCTCGAGATCAGTGCCTATCATAGATATCCTGTCCTTAAGCACATCCTCGGGCAGCTTCTTCCCGAGCTGCCTGTCGAACTCCTTCCTGTCAAGTATTATTGTTGGCATCTTTGCTCCTCATTAATCCTGTTACCATTCTCCACTTTAAAAATTTGAATAGCCTCTTTTGCCTGCCTAATCCCTCATCCAGCATTTCATCTCTCTTATCTGCTTGAGGTCATTCCTGTATAGGTCCCTCAAATCTGTGAGCTTGTAATATTCCATCATTATCCTGTCAAAGCCAGGCCCCCACGCAAGCACAGGTATATCCTCTCCAAGAAGGGGCACCACCACTTCTGGCCTGAACACCCCTGCTCCACCCAACTCAACCCACTTCTTGTGCACAGGGTGATACACATCCATCTCGACAGACGGCTCTGTGTAGGGGAAATGGGCAGGCCTAAATCTCGCCTTCTCATAGCCCATTTTCTTAAGGAACTCCTTTAGATAGCCAAGCAAGTGCCTGAAATTGGCGTCAGGGTCTATGACAATACCCTCAGTCTGGTTGAACTCGAAAAGGTGGCACCAGTCCACAGCCTCATTCCTGAAGCACCTTCCAACAGCAAAGAACTTTGCGGGCAGCTCGGTCTTCTTGAGCGCTGCAATAGTCCTTGCCGAAAGCACCGTTGTATGGGTCCTGAGCACATTCTTCCTTGCCTCTTCAGGGCTCCACTTATAGCCCCAGCCCCTGCTTCCGCTCGTGCCTGACTCATGGGCATTCCTCACAGCCTCAACAAGCTTTGCGCTGGGCAGTTTTCCTGTCTTTGGGTTTTTGATAAAGAAAGTGTCCTGCAGGTCTCTTACAGGGTGGTCCTGGGCAGTGAAAAGCGCATCAAAATTCCAGAATGATGTGTTGAGGATAGGCCCCTCCATCTCCTGGAACCCGAAATCAGTCCAGATCTTTTTTGCGTAATCTATGGACTGCCTCACAAAATGCCTCTTGCCCCCATACACCCTGGGCACATTCATGCTGACATCATAGCTCCTGAAATCCTTGCCCTTCCAGCTGCCCTCCTCAAGCATCTTTGGGGTGAGCGAGTCTATAACATCCTCTGAGCTGAGACTGAGCTTAGAGATATCCTTTCCCAATGCAGTAAGCTCAGCAGTTATGTCCTTGGATATCCCTATCTTTATTATGCTCTTTCTCTTCTTGAGATTCTCAAGAGCGAACCTCTCCTGCTCCCCTAAATCCTTGACCTCAAGAGGAAAATCTTTCTTTATGAACAGCTCCTCTGGCAAGGGCTTTAAGAGAAGTTTCGCTCCATGCTCTGTGATTGAAAACCTCTTGTCAGCCGATATGCTGATAGCCGCCTTGCCTCTGAGAGTGCCTATAGATATCGAGAACTCCTCATTAGAGAGCTTTGCATCCCTCATAAGCTCATCCATGGCAAGATTATTATTCTCCTTTAATGCCTTTAGAAACCTGATCTCAGGAAGCCCGCTCTTCAAGTATTGCCTGCCGTTAGAGTCAAGCTCAACAATCTCTCTTGCTGACTCGCTCACCTTGGCAAGCCCTTTGTTTGCAAGCCACTGGAGTGCCCTCATCACCTCGACAGGCTGTAGCTTCGTGGCTTTGGCTAGCTCATCAAATCCGGAATGCTTTGCAATGGCCGGGAGAACTTTTCTCTCAAGCGGATGCAAGCCCCTCACTATCTTCTCATGCTCCATATCTTTTTGCCTCTACGGCCAAACTGCATTGCAGATGCTATTTTAGGACAGTATCCAGGGAATAATAATACTGAATACCTATTTCCCAGACTAATCTGTGCTTATTATTAAGCCTTTTTATATACTTTTTCCCGAAAATCTGCCAGGATGGCATGGTGTTAAGAATCTTAATAAGTGCCTGGAAAACTCAGCCCCTCAGTGGGTGGCATAGCAGTTATAGCTGTTTATTGTTGGGTCCTGGGTCCA
>CAYLII010000022.1:5563-7115 GCA_964383645.1 uncultured Methanosarcinales archaeon | reverse complement strand
CTGTCAGTGAGCTCAACCTTATCCAGCCTGCCGAAGAACAGGTATCTTTCCCCGTCCTTGTCTGTCTTTTCTATATACACTGTTTTTGAGCCCCAGTCCTGGTCCAGAAACCAATTCCTGTCCAAAAGAAGGCACTCAACCTCATCACCAGTGACAGGATCTGTTATCTGTGGGATAACCTTGCCGTCATTCCGTAAGCCAGTGGGAGTTATTATGTAATCCACATCAGGATATGCCTCGCACTCGCAGCTCTCTTCTTTATAGCAGAGGCAGAGGCATGATGCCTTTTTGCATATGTCTGGCATTATGTCAATATATTCCTGACCGAGGCAGTTTATGTTTATGCTGTTGAAAGGGTCCTTGTTGAAACCCACAAGGTTAAACTCGCCAAGGGTATAAGGAATAATCTTGAACACCGAGTCGCTCCTGCTATCCAGAAGAATCTCATATTCCTCATTAAGCCTGTTGAAATTGGCCTCGCTCGCATGGTTCTCCAGCGAATCAGGGTCAAGGAAGTCGTACAGCTTATCCTCTGCGCTCTGGCCTATGAATCTTATTATCTGGTCGCCGTATTTGGTCGTGATATAGCCTACAGCGAAAAGGATTATGGCGAGCAGGACCAGCCCCACTAGCACGTGGGGGGCCTCCTCTTCAGCCCTCTTTTTGATTCTTGCTTGCCTCATTCAGATAACCTTGTAGCAGCACCACTCTGTGTCATCGCATCCGCCTATTGCCTTGGTGCAGGTATAGCCCTCATCCTCTTTATTCTCAAGTTCATACTGGGTCACGCACACGCCGCCTGAACCCATTATGCCTCCTTCGCATGATGAGAGCGCAGTCGTGGATTGAGAGCCCTCTTGGACGCTCCTGCTAAACCAGAACGCCAGGATTATAAGCACCAGCAAAGCCAGCACAATAAATATGATAATCCATATTGTCTGTGAATCGCCCTTCCTGTTCATCATCTTCATATTTTTAACCTCCAATTCTCAAATTCAGATTATTGAAAATCTTGACTGATCTAGATTTTTAGTTATATGCCCTAAATTCCAATGGATCATTTCCTTATTATCATCCCGTTCACGCTTACTGTATTTCCGTCTGCTTCAAAAGACATGACACCTCTCTCTATATTCATGCTTATGATGCTCTGGCTGATATCGCTGTTCACAATCGCAAGTGAGTTGAAAATCTCATCAGGGTCATCTATCTCTTTTCCCTTCCAGGTCTTTATTGGCCTGTTGTCCTCTCCTGTCTCGCCATCCTGGTCGCAGAATAAGGGGATGCATTCGAATAGGCAGTCCCTCTTTGCGCCGCCTATGAATTCGAACTGGTCATATCCGTAGCAGATCCTGCCCTCCTCGCTGCAGTAATCCCCTATATCGCTCAGCTTCTTGCAGAGGCACAGGCAGGTATTAACATCAAGGCACTCTTCAGGTGGAGGTATGTATGCCCTTCCGCATAACGCATAACTCTTCATCTTGACGCAATTGCCATCCTCAAAGTCTTTGCTGAACCCAAGCATCACTACCTCCTCAGTGAGATATATGCT
>CAYLII010000022.1:0-5463 GCA_964383645.1 uncultured Methanosarcinales archaeon | reverse complement strand
ATATCCCTGTCATTAATGAACCTGAACTTGAATATCAGCGAGCCCTCCAGCCCCTGGGTGATGGAAAAGCTCCTTATATAGCTGTCATCATCTATCCCTATCCCAAGCACCTTGAGGAATTCGACCACACCATTCCTAATCATGGGAAATATGACCACTATTATTATTACAGCTGCGATAATCAGCAGCACCAGCAGTATAGGAAACTCTTTTGACTCTGCCTTTCTGCCTTTTATTGATCTGCTCATGTTCCAAACCTCATGAATTCAACTATATTGTACCACACCTCTGCGCCCTTGCCGGAAAATATGAACCACATTATCACCAGCAGGACAATGACTAGCGCCAGCACAAGCACTATCTGGATTATCTTTTCAGGCACCATGCCCTGAGCAGTCTTGTTCATTCCCATATTATTGCCTCCTTTGGCCAAAGGATTTGCGTGTATAATAATATTTCCGTTTTAATCTCCCTCCACAATCTCAAGGGAGCCTGACTTGCCCTCTATATATGTGCAGTCCAGCTCGCCTATCCTGTCATACGGCCACACAGCCACATTCGCGTTCCAGTCAGCAGTCCTGCTGGCCCCTGCAAAATACCCTAAGGTTCCACCGCCAGCGCCTCCCACCACTACTGCAGCGACAACCAGGGGCAGGCTTATGCTAACCCCTGCAACAATCGCAACAGCCGCCCCAACTATTCCTGCAGCAGTGCCTATTGCAGTTCCTCCTCCTGTTGTTGTGAGCTTTGTCCCTTCCAGCCCCCACCACGAGTCAGGGTTAGCGTTCTTTCCCATTGTAAACATCACTGCAAGCGGCTCATGGACAGGCAATACATCATAACCTATAAACTCAGACTCCTCAAAACCGCTGTCCTCATAAGAAGAGATATCCACCTCTGCAAGGTACTCAAGGTAAGACATTTTCTTCAGTGGGGCGATATTGTTGTTGAGGAAAAGGGTAAATCCCTCAAGCTCAGTTGCCTCCTTGAAGCTAAGCCTGGAGCAAACCACGCAGTAATTGTTGTCTTCTGTCTCAAAGAGCTCCATCTTTCCCCTGCCGTATATATCCCAGCACTCAACCATCTTGTCAGCTATAATCTTTTTTATCTTCATCTCATCTGTCTCTGAATATTCCAGGTACTCTGTATAGCACTTGATATCCACAGGATTTCCAAAAGTGTCAGCAAGCCCCTCAAGCTTTATTGCGCTCAGCTTCAGGCTGTCTTTGCATGCCGCCTTCTTTGCAGACTCGTCAGCGAGCTTACCAATGGCAATGCCCATAATCACAGATCCTATAATGAATGCTATAGACAGAATCGCGCCAACCACTATCTTAAGCTCAAGCTCTGCCTTATTCCCTATTTGTTTTCTCATCTTGCTTAGTTCATCACTATAGGTAATACCCCTGTAAGACCATAGTTTATAATCGCTGGCAGAAGATTCACAACATCCCAACTCCAGATCTTGTCACGGTTGGCAATCTCCTCATACGGCACAAACAGAATAGGGTCATAATTGGCGTTTGGGACATGCCACCACACAACAGCATACTCCCTTGAGGTGTCGTATGTGTCAACAACATATTCCAGATTCTCAAGCACCTCTTCAGTGGGCTTGCCGTAGAAAGTGTCGAAATACGGCTCATCACCACCCTGGGGCTTGTTTAGGCTCATCCACTTTAGAAGCCCGCTAAAGCTTCGCAGATTCTTGAACTTGACTATCTCGCAGATGAGCACGGGAAATCCTTCTGAGGTGGTATAAGGATCTATCATCCCCTTCCCAGTCATTTTCCAGCATGCATACATCTCGTTTGCTATCTTCATCTTCAGGGCGTCATCCAGCCCCTCCTCGTCAAGCTGCCCGCCTGCATCTTTCTCAAGGCTGGCTATAGAGATTGTCAGCCTCTCTGCCTCGCAGTCGAGATTAGGCTCATTGTCAAACCCTGATTTTATTATGCTCTGCGTGCATGCGCTCCTGTCAGCCTCTTCCCTGATAAATATGATGAACACTGAAACAGACGCGATAACTAGTATAGCAAACACTATGACAAGCACCATCCTTGCCACTTCAGAAAACTCAGCCCTCTTTTTCATCATGCCTCAGCCCAATATGGATGTGACCCTCCTTATAAGGATAAGCCCTATTATCACTGCAAGAAGCGTGATGATTATCACGGCAATCTTGCCCCAGCTCATGTTAGTGTCATCCAATCTATCATCCCTTTTTCTATTTCCCTATCTATCTGCCTCTTTTTCTTATATTGCGGGTATATATTCTTTTCTAATAATTTGCTATATCAGGTGAACCATCCCGCAATATTCAGGACTCACCATCCTATCATATAGATAGTAATGCCTACCTAGAAACCCTAACACCAATCCTTTTGCAGTACTTGCCTATCCCGCACCTGCTGCAGAGCGGGCTTACGCTCAGGCATATGTGCTGGCCGTGCCTCACAAACAGCTCGTTTATGTCAAGCCAGTACTTCTTTGAAAGCCCTCTCCTGAGCGCCATCTCAGTCTCATCAGGCGTCTTTGTCCTTGTCCAGCCAAGCCTGTTGGAGAGCTTGTGGACATGGGTGTCCACAGGTATGCCTGGCTTCTGAAATCCGAACACCATCACAATATTTGCAGTCTTCCTTCCCACACCCTTGAACTTCATAAGCTCGTCAAAATCATCAGGCACCCTTGAGCCGTACTCATCAGCCAGCCTCTTTGAGATCTCCTTGATGCGCTTCGCCTTTGTCTTGTAGAATCCGGCAGGATAGATAGCCCTCTCAATCTTTCTCCCATCCAGCCCAGCCATCCTCTTAGGGGTGCCAGCAAGCGCAAACAGCCGCTGGGATGCTGGATATGTCACCTCATCTTTTGTTCTTAGGCTGATAAGGCAGGATATTAGCACCTTATATGGGTCCCAGTCATTCTGCTTTGAGAAATGGTCTGTGGTATATTCCATCTTAAGAATCCTGACAATCGCATCCTCGTTAGGCATCATATTATCACCGCCAAAAAAACAATTAGCTCCTCGCTTCCTTCTCCCATCCATCACTTCATGGTGCGCCTGTAGTAGAACAGGAACTGGTTCGCATATCCGCAATGCTTCCCAAAATACTTCCTCGCAAACTGCTGGATATCGTAATTCTTAACTTTCTTTAGCTCTGCCCCGTTCCTGCCCTTGAAGTACTGCTCAAGCATCACCCTTCTTATCCACACATCCACAGGAAAAGCCTCAAGCTTGTCCAGCGAGAACAGGCACACGCAGTCGGCTATCTTCTCACCTACACCATTAAGCATAATCAGCTCAGCCCTTGCCGCCTCATAGCTCTTCTTCCTCAGCTCCAAGAGCCTCAGCTCATCCACGCTTTTATTCGCATCATGGATAAACCTGCTCCTGAATCCCACCTTGCATGCCTTAAGCGCATTGTGGTCGCTCATCGTGCCAGGCTCAGGAAAGGCAAATCCGTCTATATCATTATCATTTTTGACCAGTTTTTTGCCGAATCTCCTTGACAGCTGCCTCACATTTGAGGTAATCCTTGGTATGTTATTGTTCGCAGAGCAGATATAGCTTATCAGGCACTCCCATGGGTCCTGTCTAATAATCCTCATGCCGTAATTAGCCTTGACTGCTTTCCTGATAAAAGCATCCTTTGAGATTGATTTGATGATTGCCTTGTAATCCTCATCCAATCTGAAGAAGCTGATTATGAATTCTTTTGGGACACCGCTGAAATACAGCCTGCCACCCTCCTGCCTAAGCCTGAAGATGAGCTGCCTGTAGTTGATTACATACTCATCAGTACTGTCCTTCTTCCTGCTAGTTCTGCCAGTTTTGCCCGTCCTCGCCTTACCGGCGCTCTCTTTCCTGTACCTGAAGAACTGGCCGCACTCAAGCGTTGCCTCAAGATTGAAGTCAGAAACCCTGATTGATTCCATTATAGTCTATCCCCCTTTTGCTTTCTCTGCTGTTGCTCTTTGCCATCCCCTGCTTGATGAGGTTGGTGATTGCCCCACCCTCCCACCCCCTCCGCCACCCGAGCGAGTAGGCAATCAATTATGCACTGACTAAAAGTATGGGGCCCTAACTTTTCCTTCTGATTATCCCTTGATGCTGATGAGCGGCCTTACAGAGACAACCTTCATCGCTATTCCTGCATTGTGCATCACATCAACCACCTGCTCAACAGGCTTGTAGGCAGAGGGCGCTTCCTCGGCTATGCCTGCCATGCTGTGCCCCTTGATTATGATGCCCTGCTTGGCAAGCTCGTTTATGACATGCTCGCCCCTCGCTTCTCCTGCAGCCTGGTTTCTAGACATTACCCTTCCAGCTCCATGGATAGCTGAGCCGAATGTTTCCATCATGCCCCTTGTGGTGCCGTGAAGTATGAATGAGGATGTTCCCATGCTCCCGCCCACAAGCACTGGCTGGCCGATTGAGCGGTATGCCTTTGGCACCTCTTCCCTGTCTGGCCCAAACGCCCTTGTCGAGCCTTTCCTATGGACCATCAGCTCAACATTCTTCCCATCCAATGTGTGCCTCTCTATCTTGACATTATTGTGGCCTATGTCATAGAATGTATCTATTTCATCCGGGGCCACACCCATAAACTTGAAGGCCTTCCTGGTAAGGTGAGCTATAGCCTGCCTGTTAGCAAAAGCGCAATTTATGCCTGCATTCACAGCAGCAAAATAATTTTTGCCCTCAGGGCTGTTGATGGGCGCGCACACAAGCTCTTTATCCCTTATGGGAATCCCGTACTTCTTGCTCGCCTGCTCAAGTATCTGGAGGTAGTCTGTGCCTATCTGGTGGCCCAGCGCCCTAGAGCCGCAGTGGATGCTTACCAAAATCTGGTTCTCAAAAAGCCCGTATGCCTTTGCAGCCCGCTCATCATACACCTTGTCCACATACTGCACCTCAAGATAGTGGTTTCCGCTTCCTAATGTGCCTATCTGCTTAAACTGCCTCTGCTTGCTTCTCAGGCTAACCTGGGTAGGGTCAGCTCCCTTTACCCTGCCATTCTCCTCTATATACTCAAGATCTTTCTTAAAGCCGTAATCCCTGTTTATCACAAACTCCGCCCCCTCGATAAGCAGCTCATCTATCTCTTTTTCCTTGAGAGCCACATCGCCCTTTGAGCCGATTCCGGCAGGAACAGTCCTAAAAAGCGAGTCTGCAAGCTCCTTCTTGACTTTCTCGACATCCGCTTTTGTTAGCGATGTCTTCATTGTTCTAACTCCGCAGTTGATGTCAAATCCGACCCCTGCAACGCTTATCACACCTGTCTCAAGATCAAACGCCCCAATCCCGCCAATTGGGTAGCCGTAGCCAGGATGGATGTCAGCCATTGCAAGAGAGTATTTCTGGATTCCTGGAAGGCATGCGACATTTCGTATCTGCTTTAGCGCATTCCAGTCTTTACCTATCTCCACATCATGGACAAGGTGCCTTATTATCTCATCATC
>CAYLII010000021.1:0-16673 GCA_964383645.1 uncultured Methanosarcinales archaeon | reverse complement strand
CCTCCAAACCAAAAGCCAATCAATAATGCCTTAATCTGAGATTCCGGATGTCGCCGCGCCAACCAAAATCTTTTTAATGCCTGGGCAAAGAAGAAACACTATGGAAGAAGAATTGATAGACATCTGCGACAGCTCAAACAGGCTCACAGGGCTAAAAAATACAAAAACAGAGGCCCACAAAAACGGATTATGGCACAGGTCATCCCATGTCTGGCTCTACACCAAAAAAGGAGAGATACTCCTCCAGCTGAGAGGCAAAAACCAGTTCCTCTACCCTGACAGGTGGGACATATCCGTTGCAGGCCATGTCAGCGCAGGAGAAGAGCCTATAACTGGAGCTATTAGGGAGATGAAAGAGGAGATAGGACTATTCACAAGAAAGCAGGATCTTCATTTCTTCAAGATCAGGAAAGTAAGGATGGTCTACAAGAGACTCCTGAACAACGAATTCAACTATATCTACTTCAAGAGATTTGACGGAAACATAAAACAGCTGAAAATCCAAAAAGAAGAGCTCCAGAAAATCAGGTTCATGCCCCTTGACATGTTAGAGAAAGAGCTAAAAGCAAATCCTGGTAGATACGTCCCTCACGGCAGATACTGGCATGAGATAATAAGGGAAGTCAGAAAACGCCTAAAACCCTGCCTAAAAACATGAATAGGTAACCAATAAGAATTCAGATTAACAACAATTTGCCCTACTTCTTCTTGCACACAAAAACGCAGTGGTCCTTCTGGAATGGGTCTATCTGCCTGAAATCCACCACAATAAGCTCTTTCTCAAGCTGCGACCTCACCATCCTGTAGATGTCTGCAGGAGTCCTTGCGATATCCACAGACCTGGACTTCACGCACAGCATCCCAAAGCCATCTTTTTTCAGGAACATCATATTCTTCAGGAATATCTCTGCCTGGTTCTTCTGGGCGATGTCCTGGTAGAGGAAATCCACCTGCCCCACCCTGTGGAAATATGTGTCCGGCTGGTTCGCATCCGCTAGAATCGGCGCGATATTCTTCCTCTCCTCTGCAACGTACATAAGCTCCCTCGCCACCCTTGGGGCGAACTCAATAGCGAACACAAAGCCCTCTCTACCCACAATATCGCTCACATGCGACACAGTTGTGCCAGTAGATGCCCCAAGATAAAGCACCCTCTGCCCCGGTTTTAGGCCAGTCTGGCTGATACCCTTAAGAATTGAAGATGCCAGCTTGGATTTCATGGGATTCCACTCCCTATACTCCATGCTGCCCTCCCTTATCAGGCTCTCTGAATACACAGTCCTTCCCGGCACGAGATTTCTGGTCAGAAGAATATTCATCCTGCCTTTTCTTTCCTCGTACACTCCCGGAAATTTAGTCTCTCTTACCATCTTGTCATTCCTCAATGCTCCATCAAGCAGCCTAAAGGGACCTCAGCCTCTTCTCCATATCCTCTCTCAGCTTCTCTCCGACATACTCACCCTTGAAATAATCAACCTTCGCGGCGATTGAGAGCTTGTCTGCAATAAGCCTGGCCACCTTGCCATGGTCCTCTTTTCTCGCCCTTGAAATAAGCGGATGCTCATGGAGCACGCCGTACTTTGGAGGCAGGCTCTTTCTTGTGATATGCCTAAAAAGCGCCTTCTCAGCGCCAAGCAGTTGTATGGTTGAGGAAGGCAATTCAGCAAGCCTCTTGGTCGAGCCGGCAAAAGCGATTAGCTTCGCCCCGATAAGATACCCTGCAACAGATGTCACATTCGGGCTTACCTCTTTCATCTTGCCTTCAAGATACTCTTCCTCTCTCTTCTTCAGCTGGTAGAGCTCATTAGCCCTTCCGGCCATATCCATAATAGGCGCCACATCCTCTTTCTTGAGGTCAGCGCCCATAGTAATATCAGCAGTCAGTCCAATCTGCCCAAGCAGCTTATCCTTCTCTGTAGTGATAATGGCCTCCACAAACTTCTGGTGGTCGGGCGCGCTTCTTGAAAACTCAGGGTTATACAGCTCATACCACTCCCTTAGCCTCTTGACAATAGTGTTTATAGCCTTGTTGAGAGCGTCGATGCTGTCGATAGCATGTATTATCAGAAGATCATCGCCAACAGACGCCTTTAGGTCTGCCTTTGTTATTGTAACATTTGCCCTGAAAAACTCATCCATATCCATAGAGACAGCCTGTAAAATCCTGCCCAGCTTCTCGCCGTCAGAGAGCGGCTTTATTCCCTCTTTCTTCTCACTCTTTGCACCTATAAATGTGGCCGGGTGGTGCTTTGCGATAAGCGCATCCTCCTCAGGCAGCCACTTGCCCACCTCAAGCAGGGAATTAGCCCTGATTATGTCAGAGAAAGCCAGCCTCTCGACTACCTTGAAAGAATCATCAATAACATAGCTGGCGAAACAGCTCGAGTAAAGGAATGCCATATCTGGAGATGGAGAGCCTCTTCTTTTAAATCTTTTTGTCTTATATGCTTGCCAATCCTATAAAAATCGCATGCCTCAGTAGCACCCAACCAAATCTTTTTAAATCTGGGGTGCCCTGAAGGAATATATGATAAAGAACATCATCTTTGATCTTGACGGCACACTCGCAGACACAATCCCCCTAATCCTCTCTGCTGTCAACCAAGTCGCAGAGCAGAAGCTGCACAGGGGATTCTCAAGGCAAGACTATCTAAGGATAAGGGACATGAGCATAAAAGAGATGCTCTTCCACGAGCACATAAACCCTATAAAAGTCCCATTTTACATACGGAAAATCAGAAAAATCGTCAGGAACACAGAACAGAAGCCGGATCTATTTCCAGGAATCAAGCGCCTGATACCAAAACTCTCCAAAAAATATGTCTTGGGCATCATAACCACCAACTCTGAGGAGGTTGCAAGGCAGGTAATAAAAAACAACAGACTGGAAGGGTTCTCTTTTGTAATCTCTGCCAACCTGATACTTGGAAAAAGCAGGAAAATCTGCATGGCCATACGAAAGATGGGGCTTAAGCCAGAGGAGACAATCTATGTGGGTGATGAGGTAAGAGATATACAGGCCTGCAGAAAAGCGGGGATAAAGATAATCTCTGTCACATGGGGCAACAACACCAAGAAGAGGCTTGAACAGGAAAAGCCAGACTACATTGCAAAAAACGTGCCAGAGCTAGAAAAGATAATCTTAAATCTGTAATAACCCTTGGCCTTTTGGAAGAGAAAGCCCCCCATTAGCTTATCCACAAGGCGAAATCTTATCCTATCAGGTATCCGCTGCCCTTTAATGCAAGCGCCTTTGCAAAAGAAAGCTTCTCCCTGCTGTCCGCATAGATTGTATACAAAATGTCGCCTTTTCTCACAACTGCACCTTTGTGCAGGTGGAGGAACAATCCAGCGCCTTTGTCCACAGGCGCTCCTGCGCTCCAGGCAATCCTTGAGATGGTCTTGTTGTCAATGTGCCTTATCTTTCCTGCCTTTCCTGCTCTTAGTTCATACTTGAACTGGCCAATCTTTATCTTTGCCGGCTCAGTGGCCTTTGCGCCCTGAGCCTTTATTATCTCAATCATCTTCTTGTGAGCCTTTCCAGAGTAAAGCAGCTCTTCTGCGAGCTTTCTTCCCTCTCCCTTTTTGGATTTTCCAACCATCTCAAAAATGATTCCTGCCACATCAAGACTCTTCTCCACAAGATCCCTTGGCGCTTTCTTGTCATTGCTCAGCGCAAGCAGCACATCCCTCGCCTCAAGCGCAGGCCCAATCCCGTTACCTATCGGCTCTGAGCCGTCTGTGATTATGACCTTCACTTTCATCCCTAGCTCCTTTCCGATATCCTCAAACAGCCCCTTGAATCTTAAGGCCTCCTTCCTGTCCTGTATCTTCGCCCCCTTCCCAAGAGGGATATCTATCAGGACATGGCTCGCGCTCACAGCCCGCTTCTTTGCAAGCACGCTCGCAAGAACCATCCCCACAGGATCAAGACTCAACGGGTGCCTTAGCCTTATCAGCTTGTCATCAGCCGCAGCCAGCCCAAAAGCCCCGCCCCATATTATGCAGGCCTTAGCCTTCTTCATGACTTTCTTAAGCTTCTCAAGAGGTATGCTGACATCAGCAAGAACCTCCATTGTGTCTGCAGTGCCCGCAGGGCTGGTAATTGACCTTGAAGATGTCTTTGGCACAGTAAGCCCAGCAGCCGCAAGGATAGGCACCACCACCATTGTAGTCCTGTTTCCCGGCACTCCACCTATGCAGTGCTTATCCACAACCAGTTTTCCGCCTGGCTTAAACACATCACCGTTATTCACAATAGCCTTTGTAAGAGACACTGTCTCTGTCTTGGAGAGCCCCTTTGTATAGCACCCCGCGACAAAATATGTCATCTCTATCTGGGTCAGCCTGTTATGCACTATATCGCATATCACCTCATTCATCTGCCCGGGCAATAGCTCTGTTCCGTTCAGCTTTTCCCTGATAAACTGGATTGAAGCAGGGCTCTTCTCAAACTCTGCATCCACAATGTCGCCTTCCTTTGCCCCAAGCTCTCTTAACACCTCTTCCATCAGGCCAATTCTTCCTTTTGCAACCTGGCTGTCTGACTCTGATATGTCAATTATGGCTATAGCGCACTTCTTGCCCCTCATTATCCTAAGCCTGTCCTCGGGGTGGAGCCCATGGTGCAAAGCATCCTCATGATTAAGTATTGCCACAAGCGGGCCCCCGGTAGAAATATCAACATCCTTAACCTTGAATCTCATCTCTCATCACTCCTTTTTTCAGGTTGCTGCCGTCACTTCATCAAAAATCAGGCCGAAACATCCCTCTTTGTCTCATCTTTCCAAAAACAAAATTATATATAAATGTTTTTATTAGCCCCTAAATATGCTATATCTTGTATCTACACCCATCGGAAACCTTGAGGACATAACACTGAGAGCGCTAAGAGTCCTAAAAGAAGTAAGCCTTATCGCAGCCGAAGACACCCGTGAGACCAGAAAACTCCTCGCCCACTACAAGATAAGCTCAGACATAACCAGCTTCAACGACCTCAACAAGAGCTCCCGCTCAAGGCAGCTCATCGAGATGATGAGGTGCGGAAAAGACGTGGCCCTTGTCTCTGATGCAGGAACCCCGGGGATAAGCGACCCTGGATTTTTCCTTGTCAGGGAATGCGTGAGGGAAGGAATAAAGATAGTGCCTGTCCCAGGCCCCACCGCGATGGTCTCGGCTCTAGTGTGCTCAGGGCTTCCCACTGACCGCTTCACATTCTATGGCTTCATCCCCAAAAAGCCAGGCCAGAAAGAAAGCTTCCTAAAAAACCTCTCTGAAAAAGATGAGACTGCAGTATTCTATGAATCCCCATATCGCATACTAAAGACTCTTGAGGCAATGTCTGCCCTGCTCCCCGACCACCAGGTTGTCATAGGTAGAGAGCTGACCAAGATGTTTGAGGAATTTGTAAGAGGCACACCCAAAGAAGTGCTTTCCCACTTCCGCTCAAAGCCGATAAAAGGCGAATTTGTAGTCCTCGTAAGCAGGCAGAAATAAGAATACTGCCCTTATTTCTACTGTCCTTATTCCTATTATCCTTTTTATCATTCCTTATTGCCAATAAATCTAATAAAAGCCTAAAGCCTATATCCTATTATGCTAATTCCGGGAATGCTCATGCCTCGCTCTCTTCATCTTAGACAATATAGATTTGAGATTCTCATTCTCGCGCTCGAGCTCAAGCTTGCGCGAATCTGCCAACTGAAGCTCCTTGGCATGCTTCTGCAGCGAAAAATCTGTTTCCTTCACCTGGCTGGAAATAGCGTTCCACTTCGCCATCTCAAGCCTCATCCTGGCCATCTCAGAAGACATACTCTTAAACTCAGCTTCTATGCTTGAAAACTCGGAAATGCGCTTTCTCACAGCTGCTATCTCCTCATCAGCTATCTCTTTGATCCTCTTATAGAGCATATCATCAATCCTGTTCTTGATATTATTGAAAGAAGCCACGCTTTTTCCAAACTCAGCCACTCTCTCGTCAAGCCGCTCAAGCGCCTCAGAAAGCTTTTTCGCATCACAGTCCATCTTTGCTGCAGCAGACTCCCCTTCGCTGGCCTTCTGCTTTTCCTGCTCATCAATCAAGGCCTCCATCCTATCCAGGCGCTCTGACATCTCGTCAAGCCTCTTGCCTAGATGCTTTCCCACCCTCTCCAGCTCAAGCTTGAGGGCCTCCGCATCCCTGCCGAACATCATGCTAACGCAGAAATTCACCGGGCTTATTAAATTTTGGGGGCACCCTGGCTCAAATTTCCCAAAAACTATTAAAACCAGCGCATATTAATGAATTATATTCCAATAGCATATATCTCCTAATAGCATATAATAATGGCGTTAATCTCAAAGGTACAAAAATGAAAATCTACAACACGCTGTCAAGAGAGAAAGAAGAGCTTGTCCCAATAAGCGGCAACAGGGTTGGCCTCTACACATGCGGCCCCACAGTCTACAACTTCGCCCACATAGGAAACCTAAGGACCTATGTCTTTGAGGACGTTCTAAGGAGGGCAATAAAATACAATGGGTTTGAGCTTAAGCATGTCATGAACATAACTGACGTAGGCCACCTCACCTCTGACGCAGACGAGGGAGAAGACAAGATGCTTAAAGGCGCGGAAAGGGAGCACAAGACAGTCTGGCAGATAGCAGAATCCTATACAAAAGCCTTCATGGACGACTGCGAGAAACTCCACATACAGCAGCCTGATGTCATCTGCAAAGCCACAGACCACATCCAGGACATGATAGAACTCATAAAGAGGATAGAGAAAAACGGGCTAACATACATCTCAGAAGGAAACGTCTACTTTGACATCATGAAATTTCCGGACTATGGAAAACTCGCCCGGCTCAACATGGAAGAGCTTCAGGCAGGCGCGAGGATAGAAGTTGATGAAAACAAGAGAAACCCCCAGGACTTCGTGCTCTGGTTCACAAACTCCAAATTCAAGAACCAGGAGATGCAGTGGGACAGCCCCTGGGGAAGAGGCTTTCCCGGCTGGCATATAGAATGCTCAGCCATGTCAATAAAACACCTTGGAGAACAGTTTGAGATCCACTGCGGGGGCATAGACCACATCCCGGTCCACCACACCAACGAGATAGCCCAGGCAGAAGGGGCCACTGGAAAAAAGCCATGGGTAAAATACTGGATGCACGGCGAATTCCTTGTTCTGGAAAAAGAGAAGATGGCCAAATCCGGCGGAAACTTCATCACTATGCAGACCCTTGTCGAGAAGGGCTACGATCCTCTTGTCTACAGGTATTTCTGCTTTACTGCCCACTACAGAAGCCAGCTAAAGTTCAGCTGGGAGGCAATGGACGGCGCCAAATCCTCCTTTGAGAGCCTCAAAAAGAAAGTGATTGAGCTCAAGAACAGCCCTGTAGATTCAAAAAGCGCAAACAGGCTCACTTTATACAAGACCCAATTCCAGGAAGCCATAAATGACGACCTTGGAATTCCGGCAGCTCTCGCGCTCACCTGGACCATGCTTAAGGATGCAGAGCTTGGCGCCAAGGAAAAGCTCGAGCTCATGGCCGAGTATGACAAGGTCCTGGGCTTTGGAATCGAGAGCTGGCAGGAAGAAAAGCTTGAGCTTTCTGAGGATATTGAATGGATGGTCATGCAGAGGGAAGAAGCCCGGAAGAACAAAGACTGGAAGGAATCTGACAGGATACGTGACGAGCTCAAGGCAAATGGCATAATCCTGGAAGACACACCTCAGGGGGTCAAATGGAAGAAAGCTTAACAGCTTACTTTTAATTTTTTCTTTACTCTTCTTTTCCAAACTTATTTTTTAGGTAATCCATAACGCCCTTCTTATTAACCCATATCTCGCCCGCCTCCTTCATTATGGGAGTTACGGGCCTGAGCCTACCCTCTGCCTTTCTCGAGAGCAGCCTTATTGTCTTAATCCCCACCAGATAATCAGCTATATACTCAACATCTTTTTCATCAGTGACCCAGCCTCTCTTATCAAATCTCCTCAGATCAACAGGCCGGGTGTAGCCTATCATGCTTTTTTCGCCATCATAGCTGAAATAACTCTCAAAATAAGAGAGGGAAAGCTCCCTCATGTTCCTAAATATCGGCTCCCTGAAGCCGAGCGCTGGATATTTTGTCTTGGATATAGAGCCCCACCGCCCATCAACCCTGTACAGCCCAAGCACATGGTCGTCATCCTTCTTGTGGTTTGTGATAAGCTGGCCAAGAAGAGGCGGCTGGCCGTTGTAATACAGGCAGGCAGCGGCGAAAATCGCGCCCTCTATGCAATTCGCCTTCCTGTGCCTCAGCACAAGCCTAGGAGAATAGAATGTATCGCCTTCCTCCTCCAGATTATAGTCTATCTCATCTAGGAAGTCCTGGACCTTGATGTATGTATTCAGCCTTGAGAATATCTTTTTCTCCTCTTCTGTAAGGCCTGGAATATTTGAGCGCGCCATCTAGAATTAGCTTACTTTTTTTTTGAGATATTTTTCTTTCTGAGATACACATCAGTGATAGGATAGGATATCTCTATATTGTTCTTTTCGTATGCCTTCTTTATCCTTTTCATAAACTCATGCACCACCAGGAATTTGTCAACAACCGAGTTGACCTTGAAGAATACTGTGGCCCGGATATTGCTGTCCTGGAATTCCTTGAATCTTATCAGGGGCACATGGTCTCTTACAGCCCCTTCCACTGAAGTCTGGACCTCAAGCGCTACTTTGTTGGTTATCTTTTCCACCTTCTCAAGGTCGTTCATGTAGCCCACATAAAGAGTTACTCCTACTGAAGTTATGGGGCTTCCAAAACTATAGTCTTTAGCTACAGACTGGGAAAGCTTGGTATTGGGCACAATAATATAATCCCCGCCGATAGTTCTTATCCTGCTAGTCCTCCAGCTTATGTCTTCAATATATCCCGCGAGCTCTGCATTCTCCAGTTCTATATAATCTCCCACTTTGAGTGACTTGTCTCCGATGATAGAGAGTCCTGCAAAGAAATTTGAGAGGGTCTCCTGGAGCGCCAGCGCCACCGCAAGGCCGCCTATGCCAAGGCTTGCCAGGATAGGTGTCACATTAATCCCAAGATACCACATCAGGATAAGGCTGAACACAATCACCATCAATATGTCTGCAACCTTCCCAAATATGGACAGGCGCTTTGCCTCATGGCCTTTTAGCCTCATAGATACTTCAGTGGCATACCACTTCAGGAATTCGTTTATGATTCTGTGTATAAGCATGAACAGCAGAAAGAACCCTATGATCATGGTGGCCTTTGAGATTGTCTCGCTGTAAGAATTAAGGGATTCTATAGACCTAAGCGCAAGATAAAGCCCAAACAGCAGCATTGCCAGAAAAACCGGCCTTTTGACCGCTTTTACAAGATTATCATCAAGCGAGGTCTTTGTCTTCTGGAAAAAAGATAACACGATGTTCTTCATGAACACATTTATCATCATCGCGATAAGAAGCGCGAACAGGAATATCACTATGGCTTCCGCCAGATCATAAGTCACAAGTATATCGAAAGGCGCAAAATTTGCCATACCCTAATACTATAAAAAGGGGGTATTTATAGTTTTGGATTTTAGATGAAAAGAATATCGGCAAATGCAAATTCACAAATTCTCAATTACCGCCCTCTTACGCCACCAGGACCGTGCCTAATATCATGAGGCAGATAGCAACAACCTTGAGGGCAACAGTGTGCCTGTCAATCTCTTCCTTAAGCAGATGGGGGAAAAAACGGCTGAAAATGACTGCAATGCCCAGCACAAATAGGGGCTGGAGCGCTCCTACTGAATTCACCAGTGTCACAGGCCCGAGCGATACTGCGAGCGTGAAGATAAGCATAGCCGCAGTTGCCATAGTTTCGCTCAGCCCAATAACTCCTATAACCCTTTTGCCATGCCTCTTTGTTGTTGAGACAAGCTCTTTCCAGTTAAGGAACACAATTGGTATCAGTGCCAGCGAGCTGCTCAGCCTCATGTAGCCGTATATGCTCCAATAATCAGCAAACCCTAGAAGATACTTTGTGATAACCTGGACAATGGCGCCGCTCACCAGGCAGCCCAGCATGAGCCACATGGATTTGCCCCAATGGAACCTTCTTTTTGATTCTACTCTCTTGAGGGCTATGAGCACAGAGCCTGTTATCAGCATCCCTATGCCTAGATATTTCTCAGGAGTGAATATCTCTCCAAGAAACACAGTGGCAAGCACAAGTATAAACAGGGGACTCATATTGAAAAGGGGCACAATCCTAGACACCTCTTCTATATTAAGCGCCTTGAAATAGAAGACCGCGCTTAGAGAGCTCATCACACCAGCTATAATAATAAGCGCGATATTTCCAGCCGACAGAGGCGGAAGTCCCATTGAAAAATAAACAATCGCTCCTGCGATAAGGCTAACAAAGAAAAACACATTCAGCGAAAGCAGGGGATTCTTCAGCCACTTCTCAAGCAGGTACTTGTCAAGCAGATTGCTCACTGCCCACATAAGGGAAGCAACCAAAGCAAGTATTAGCCAGTCCATGAGCGCTTCGGGCTTTGGCAATGCTATATAAAGATTCCCTTATCAAAAAACAATGTGGCCTAAAGAAAAAACATCTAATTGCATGTTGCTCAAAATCAGGAGCAAGATATAAAATTAGCACTCTATGGCAAAAATCTTTCTAGACTCAGGATCAAGATAGCAGGTCACATTTGAATGGAGCATTGAGCCAAGGCTGCTTATATTATACCCTTTGAACAGGGCTTCCATATTCTTCCTGTCCCCCTCAAAAGCGATCCCAGCAGGCTCCTTCCTGTCATTTAGTAAAACTACCAGATTAGGTCCATACAACAATTTTCCATACATAGACTCTAGCTTCCTGTAAGACACATTGCTGACTATGCCATTCACTTTGGGAATCTCATGAGACTCAATCATGTCTTCCAGCCCTTGTATCTTCTCAATGTCATTGACAGGGTCAAAATTTGCTTCATTGATGATGTATTCTGCCATTTTTCTGCTCCTTCAACATAATATCTTTCTATTGTCCTTATATTATCCTTATATTCTCTCCTTCAAATAAATAATTTGCCCTTTATTCCAGCAATACTCACAAGCGCATCGGTTCTTATGTTTCGCTTGCGCGTAAATTTCACTGCTTCGGATTGCATACCCTGCACGGAGTATAGCCCTTCTTCACACCCTGCTTGTATGTCTTGAAATACTGCTTGTCCTTGTCAGGGATGCTCCTTAGCACAGTGCAGTTTGTCTTGTGGAGCTTGTCAGAGTCCCTGCTTACGACAAACCTGTACTTTACGCCTTCCCTGATGATTGAATCATTCTCAATATATGGCTTGCACAGCTTGCAGCCCTTGTAATTCTGGGCTTTCGCCTCTTTCCAGCTGGGGATGAGCTTCCTGTTATCCTTTGAGATATTCCTTACTGCAATGCAGGCCGGCCTGTGGACAGATTTCCCGTCAGGGCTCACCACCAAGAGAGCCTCTTCACTCTTCTTTGCCTTCTTGATGTTGTTTAGCGTCTTTGAGTACTTCTGCTTAAGCTCTGCCTGCCTTTCTGCCTCGCTTACAGCCTTCTCAAGCACCTTCCTGAGCTGGTCATTTCTCTTCTGGAGCTCTGAGAGCCTTCCCTTTGCAGCTACCATCTTCTGGCTCTTATCAGCAAGCAGGCTCTCCTTTTTCTTTAGCTCCTCCTTGTAGAGCATGCCCTCTGAAAGCCTCTTACCCACCATTTCGGTTTCCCTATTGCGCCTCTCAAGCTCTTCTCTTGCCTGAGCAAGCTTCAACAACTTATCATCGCACTCCTGCTGATACTTCTCCTTTACCTTTCTTAGGCTTTCAGTGTATTCCTTGAGATTATCGATCTTATGTCTCTCTGCCTCAAGCTGCTTTATCTTCTCCTCAAGAGCCTGCTGATATATCATCTTCTCAGCTTCGAGCTCCCTCTTTCTCGCCTCGAGCGCATGCTGATAATTTCTCTTATCGCTAATTCTTCTCTGCCTCTCAAGATCCGCCTCCTTGACATTTACAGCAACATACCTCCTCTGGATCCTGCCGTCCATTATGGAGAGCAGCAGCGCTATAAGCACAGCCAGCACGAAGTAATATCTGAGCACAGGAATCAGCGTCCCGTAGTGAAAGATGTAGATAAACACAAAAACCAGCGACACAATCCACAGCAGGTAATAAAACAGCCGTGTCCTTCTTCCGGTATGCCTGTATGATGCCACAAGAAGACCCATAAGCGTGACGCAGAATGCGGCAGCGAAAAACAGGTCAGCATAGCTTCCAAAAAGCCTGCTCGCAGAGATGCTCGAGATGAAATAAAAGAACAGCTCTGCCACCATGACATAGATGAAAATGCTCAAAGCGCCGGGATTTCTCATTTTTCTTAACCTCATGTTTTAGACAATACCTATATTGTATATTGTCAGATTATCTCTGTGAGTCCCAGACCGCTTATAAATCTTTCTGTTTTTTATCACCAATAAGTAACAAAAATAATTGGGAAAATAATATTCCTGGTTATCACTAATTATAACTCGTTTAGATAGTACAAATCACTAAAATTAGTAAAACTCATTAAAATCAGAAATACGCAATCATAAAATATGATTTATGCCCGAGGCTTTGCACAGCGCCCAGGGAAATACTTGTTTAGGATGAGGGGAAAGCAATAGGCCATAAGCACATGTGCAGAGCTAGGGTAGCCCTCTACATTCAGATAATCCCCCTTGAACACCTTGTCTCTTATAGAGCCAACCATCTCCTTTGGGGTCTCGCCCTCGACATCGCATACGAATCTTGCAGCGCCCATTGCGCCCAGCATGCTCTTGCTCCTTGCATGAAGGTCGGTGTCTGCAACAAGAGGCACATTATAACCCTCTGAGGCAAGCCTCTGGGATAGCTGCTTGGCATGCTTGTTCACATCATAATACCTTGTCTTGTGCCCCATTACTGCAAGAGGAACTCTCAGTCCCAACCTCAGCCAGGGTATAGAATATCCATTCCATTCAATAGCAACATCGCCGGCATACTTCTTGCACAAACCAACCAGCCACTCTTCCTGCTTCTCTGTTATGTGGCCGGCAGTTTTAGTGGTGAAATTATCCACAAACGGATGGTCCAGGACCACAAGGGCGCCATCTTCAATGCCCCTCTCAATTATTTCCTCAATTGGTGTATCCTGAGTCACATCGTTGAACTCAGTGCCTACTGTAAGGATATGGAAATTCTCCTTAGTGTTATACTCCTTGGCGCTAAGTATCACCTTTCCGTCAGGAAGAACAGCCCCATAGCTGTCCTTCACAAGATTCTGGCAGGGATAGATTCTCTCCAGCTCATCAAGCACATAAGGAAATAAAGAATTATTATAAGACTCAAGAGCGACTATATCCAGCTGGCTCTTGTCCATCTGGGCAATCACATCCTCGAGCCTGTTCCAGCCCTCTCTTACAAAAGGATGCACATGCACGTCAATATTTGCGTCCTGCCTGAAATCCGGTCTGCTATACATCAGACAAGGTGTTCCGGAGGGGTTTAAAAAAATTCCTAAATTAAGAGCAGTAGACCTAAATAATAAGCATAAAAAATCCAGAACCCTATTCCGGAAAGAGAAATAGTCTCCCTGCTCTAATCAGTAAGATATATCCTTCTGCTCAGCTCCACACCCAGGATATAATCCGCCAGGGGATCTGGAACAGCCGCAGGCTCCCTTTCCACCCATTCCCAAACCGTGTAATCCCCCTTATTGAGGTTATGCACAATTCTGGGCACATACTCAAGCCTCGCTCCAAACAGTCCCTCATAGACCTCTCTTCCTGCCCTGCAGTCAATCATTGAGCCGTCTCTCAAGATGATATTGAATCTCACAGGCTCTGCCTCCACCCTCTCTTCCAAAACTTTGTTTGAGTCTTCCATACCCCCATAAATGATATGCACCCTTTATATTATTATGCAGGATATATCCGGAAAATATTCGGAATGTCCGGAATCCATGGCATTCTAAAAGAAATACGCATTCTCAGTAGATAAAAAAATGGTAAAAAAGAAAAAACAAGCTCTGCCTCAGTTTGGGCACTTATGCAAGCTCCACAAAAACAGAGTATATCAGGCTCGGCGACGGCTCGCTCAGGTAGGACATATCCAGGCTGTATTCCTGGGAGCAATAGATGTCAAGCACCTGATTCTCATCTGGCAGGCTCGCCATTCCGCAGCTCGTAAGAGGCATTCCCCCGCAGCCAAGCTCCCCCTCCCCCACTGTGAGGAAACACTCGGCAAATGCCATCCCCGCCATCATCACGCAAAATGCCATACCCACTACTAACATAAACCCCTTACCCATTCAAAATACACCTCTCTCTTTCAAAAGGACAATATGTCCCAATCTAACCCTAACTAACCTTCTCCAGAACTCTGTGTTTTTCATAACCTAGCATCTATTTAAATATTTCGGATTCAAAAACATTGCTGATTACTATTTTTAATCATAATGCCCATCATTCCATCATAATGCATCACAATGAGAAAATAATCTTTACAGCTTTTGCCCAAGCACAAACACTGCATCCTTGTCCTCAAGAATAACCTTCCTTATCTCAAACAGATTCTCGATCTGCCTTTCTATCTCCTCAAACTTCTGGGAGCGGCGTAGCACGCTCAGCACAATAATGCCCTTAGCAACCCTCTTAATCTCAAAAAGCCCTCTCTCAAGATTCTCAAAATTATGGACCGCAGTAACAGATATCACATAGTCAAAGCTTTGGTCAGCAAAAGGCAGCGCCTCTGCCCTGCCCTGCACAAAATCTCCATCTTCCCCCTCTTGAGCAGTCCTGAGAAGCTCAATGCTAGGGTCAATTCCAACTTTTGCGCATCTGAAAAGGCCAAAATAAGAAGCTGGCCCGCACCCCACATCCAAAAGCAGTTCTCCTTCTTTTGGGCGTATCTGGCTTGCTATAATCATTGCCTTCCTGAGCTGCTCCTCATTATGAAGCTCGTCATACCCCTCAGAAATCCCGTCATAATAATCCATGCCAACGCAGAAAGATTTCACAATTATAAAAAACTATCCTAATCTCCTATATCTTCGCTCAGATTATACTTGTTGATGTGGTATATCTCCAGTTTGAAGCCGTAGAACTTCTGGTTGACAGTCACATTCGAGAGATGTGTGAAATTATGCATCGAATAAAAGGAATATCCGCAGCTGTCCCTGGGGGTTGTGTTGAAAAAGCAGTAATCCACATAGCTCACATCTTTGCTTGTTGTTATGCCCAGTTCCACCGGATTTATGAAAGACTCTATCCCGCAGCAGCT
Organism: uncultured Methanosarcinales archaeon; assembly: GCA_964383645.1. Lineage (GTDB taxonomy): Archaea > Nanobdellota > Nanobdellia > Woesearchaeales > JAGVZT01 > CAYLII01. The sequence goes on along the minus strand of CAYLII010000021.1, from coordinate 1,359 downwards.
GGAGTTTGAGGTGGAATTCTCAAACCTCATGAGGAAAGATGGGGCGTCAGGCTCAAATGTATACTTAATGCTGTCTATCTGGTAAAACACATCTCCCACTCCTGTCGCAGACCAGTTTGAGATATTAGAGAAAAGCACCTTGTTGTCATACTCAAAATTCATTATGTAATAAGGATCATAGAGCCAGCCTATATCTATAGTTGTGTTGACCGGATTTGTCACATTCCATTCAGCAATTCCCGCATCCAGCTGGACAGTAAGATTCATCGCAATCCCTATCCTGTCATAGCCAGTCTCCTCTGACTGGTAAATCTCTATACCACTTATGCTTATGTTAGACCTCAGCCCCAGCTCGCTCAGCCCCAGTCTGCTCAGTTCAGTAAACCTCTCCTGGATGGTCTTGTTATCCATAGAGGGGATATTCGCCCTGTTCAGTGTGCCGTTCATCACAACCTCGCTGAAATTTGCTCTCAGATTCCCTAGCGGCCTGTTTGTAGCATCAATATGCTCGTTAAGCGCCTTGAGCGCGCTATAGCTGGAATACGCCAGCACCCTTGTCCCCACTTCCCCATAAAGCCCTGAAACAAAATCATTGGCCTTCACAAATCTCGTCTTTAAGGTGGGAACCTTGCTCATGTAAGAGTAAGTGTCATAATTGGGCATGAAAAAAGCTATCATCACCACAACCAGCACTACAGACAGCAGCGTAAAGAACAGAGCCCTCTTTCCTATTGCCATATCCTCACCTCAGCAGTCATTGGGCCCCACGCAGTCTCATCAATCATCCCGAATATTATCTTCTTACTGGAGATAAGCAGCCTTGAGCTGTTCTCAAGCACGCTTCCCTCTCTCTGGCGGTAGGCATACTCCACAGTTGAATTGTAAATCCTAAACTGCACACCATACTTTTCAGGTATCATGCCGCTAGTCACATTCAATGTTAGATTCCTGGCCAGATCAGGCCTGCCCCCTATGTAAAATATAGTCGCCTGCTCAAGCAGGCTTGTCTCTGGAAAGGCTATCGAGCCGTCAAGGATGAGCGACTGCACATAGGGGTTCTGCAGCTCATAGCACTTCGTGTTCGAAAAATAATACATGATATCATCGGATATAAAGATACTCTGCAGGGGATAGGGCGTTGCGGAATGGATGGAAAAAATCAGCACCACGCACAGCACAAGTATAGAGATGGCCATAAACGCATCAAGCGTGAAGAAATACCCCTTTTTCATACCAGCCGCTCCAATATCAGAGATATATAAATCTTGTTGTAGAATCGGCATTGTAGAAAATCTCTTCGAGGGCTGCCATCAACTCGCTTTTGTGATTGTTCCCATATATGGGCAGGCATCCCCGTAA
>CAYLII010000020.1:0-16693 GCA_964383645.1 uncultured Methanosarcinales archaeon | reverse complement strand
GCCTTAACCAAAAGATTTATCTATGATGTTAGACCTCTTTTTAGGCCATGGCAGAGAAGAAACTAAAGGTGGCAGAGGCAATCCAGGATGATGTCAATAGCGGAAGGGTTAGGATAGATTCTGGCGTTCTTAAGGAGCTTGACCTCAGGGTTGGCGATGCTGTCAAGGTAAAAGGCGAAAAGGAGACTGTCGCAGTTGCAGACAGGGCGTATCCCGGCGACATAGGCCTTGACATAATAAGGATGGACGGGCTTATCAGGAGGAATGCAAAGGCAGGAGTGGGTGAACTTGTGAGCGTCTCAAAGATTGAGCTAAAGGAAGCAAAGAAAGTCTCAATCGCACCTGATAGGAAAGGTTTCATGATAAAGGCCCCTAACGAGCTGTTTAAGCAGGGACTTATGGGAAGGGTTCTAATAAAGGGAGATGTTGTCAGCATAAGTCTCGGCGGGAGGAGGCAGAGGTCAGACGCAGAGATATTCAATGAGATGTTCCACCTGCCATTTGACGCATTCGGGGGCATGGGCTTTGGCGACTTAAGGTTCAGAGTGCTGGACACAAACCCAAAGGATGCTGTGGTTGTGACAGAGCTTACAGAAGTCTCATTCAATCCTGAGGCTGCAGGAATAGAAGCAGTAAAAGAGGATGTGCCAAGAGTTGAAATTAATTATGAAGACATAGGCGGCCTTGATGAGGAGATCAAGAAGATAAGAGAGATGGTTGAGCTTCCGCTGAAGCATCCTGAGATATTTGAGAGGCTTGGAATAGAACCTCCAAAGGGAGTTCTTCTGCATGGCCCGCCGGGAACAGGTAAGACCCTTGTCGCTAAAGCTGTCGCCTCTGAGACCAACTCAAATTTCATACTTATCAATGGTCCTGAGATCATGAGCAAGTTCTACGGCCAGAGCGAAGCGAACCTGAGAAAGAAATTTGAGGAAGCAGAGAAGAACGCGCCCTCAATCATTTTCATTGATGAGATTGATGCCATAGCCACTAAGAGAGAAGAGGTCCATGGAGAGGTGGAAAAGAGGGTTGTGGCACAGCTGCTTGCAGTGATGGACGGCCTCAACTCAAGGGGAAAAGTTGTGGTGATTGCCGCGACAAATGTCCCAAACATGCTTGACCCTGCGCTAAGAAGGCCTGGCAGATTTGACAGGGAGATAGAGATAGGCGTGCCTGACAAGGCTGGAAGGCTAAACATCCTGAAAATCCACACAAGGGGTATGCCTCTTGCAAAGAATTTCAATCTTGAGGAGATAGCAGAAGTCACTTATGGCTTTGTAGGCGCTGATCTCTCCGCGCTTGCCAAGGAAGCCGCTATGATAGTCCTTAGAAGAATTCTTCCTGATCTGAATCTGAAGGAAGATTCACCCATCCCTATTGAGGTTCTTGAGAAGCTGGTTGTGACTCAGAATGATCTTAGGGATGCGCTAAAACTGGTAAGGCCTAGCGCCATGAGGGAAGTGCTTGTCGAGATTCCGAATGTCAAATGGGAGGATATAGGAGGCATGCATGGAGTCAAGCAGGAGCTTATAGAGGCTGTGGAATGGCCCCTAAAAAACCCGAAGGCATTCTCGAGGCTGGGTGTAAAGCCCCCTAAGGGGATTCTGCTCTATGGCGCGCCAGGAACCGGAAAGACCATGCTTGCAAAGGCTGTGGCCTCTGAGTCAAAGGCTAATTTCATCCTGGTGAAAGGACCTGAATTGCTGAGCAAGTGGGTTGGAGAGAGCGAGAAGGCCATGAGGAAAGTGTTTGAAAAAGCAAGGCAGACCGCACCCACCATCATCTTTTTTGACGAGATTGACTCTCTTGTGCCAAGAAGAGGCATGAGCTCTGACAGCAACGTAACTGAAAGGCTGGTCAATCAAATGCTTACAGAGATGGACGGGCTGATGGAACTCCATGATGTGGTTATAATAGCTGCCACCAACAGGCCGGACATGCTTGACACAGCTATCCTTAGGCCAGGCAGGTTTGACAGGCTAATTCTCACGCCCACACCTAACGCTAAGGAGAGGGAGGAGATACTCAAGGTGCACACCAAGAACATGCCTCTCCAAAACGTGAATCTCAAGGAGATTGCAGAAAAGACAGAAGGCTATGTGGGGGCTGACCTTGAAGCTGTATGCAGGGAGGCTGCAATCCTCTCGTTAAGGAAAGACATGAAAGCAGACAAGATACCCATGAGCTCTTTTGAAGAAGCCCTAAAGAAGGTAAGGGCATCTGTAAGCAAAGATGTCGATGATGCCTACCAGGAGCTTGGCAAGCACTTCACCTCTGCAAGAGGCAGGGAGATGAAAGAGGACAAGCCGAGCTATTACGGCTAAGAGAAATTTTGATTTTTTCTGTTTTAAGGCCTATTAAATATCTATTCATACTCAACCAGATAGCCTATAAAATTATACAGTGTCTCTGCAAGCGAATATGCCAGCCCATCTGCAAAACTTTTCCTGTCAAGAGAACTTCTGAAGCTTCTTAGCACAGAGAAGGCTCTCTTAAGGTCATTTGAGAACAGGCATTTGAGATAGGCGTCTATGCATGATGTAATCTGCCTTGCAAGTTTTGCATCTGAAGGCTTTGTATTCTTGGCCAGCTGCATTATCTGGTCGCCTGCCTCCTCTATACTTGCGCAAAGCAGGAAATACCTATATGAGGAATCCACGCTATGGTACTTATTGAGGTATCTCATGCAATATAGTATATTCATATTAAGCAGGTTCTCTTCTGCCTTCAGCTGCTCAAGCGTGGCTTTTTTTGAGATATATAGCTCCAGCAGTCTCGACTGCTCTAGAAGGATATGGCCTGCCCTCCTGAGGATGACATCAAAACTGTCCTCAGGCACAGCAACAATATTTTTCAGCACAAGCCTTCCGGTTGTGTGCTCTTCTATTATCATACCGAGGAAAGCAGAGCCCATCTCCGAAGCCAGTGCCGGAACATCATTGATTATTGTAATCCGGTCATAGCCCTCTATGTATTTTCCCTGGACAGCATGCCATATAAGGCCTTTCTCCGCGTCGCCAAGCTCAAGAACTATCTCTTTTTTGGCGGCTGAAAGCCCTGCAGCTATCGAGAGTCCCTCTTTCTGCTCAGAGATTGTGACGCTGGCGCCGGCAGATAGCCCCCTCTCTTTTAGCCATCTTGCCGGCAGCGTCACAGTCAGCGCATTGCGCCCCTGCTTGACTAACTTCCTCTCCAAAACAACAGCCCTCCGAATCTACCAACCCCAACATAAAGATGATTAATGTTATATAACAAATATAACTTATATAAGATATATATAAATCTTTCGCCCCAGATCCACACAATTAAGGAGGCAATTAAAATGGACATAAATCAGTGGAAAGAAAATTACATCTGGGAAATGTCAAGGCAAGACAGGGTTGCCGAGATATCAGAAGGCAAATATGTGGTCATGGGTATAGACAAATCATGGGGCAGCGATTGGGTCAAAGGGCCATATAATACGCCTGACGAGGCTATCCGTGTTGCTGAGGAAAACAGCAATAGCGCTATCAGGACTCTTAGCGATATCGTATATCATGCATACAGCCCAAGAGGAGACTACCTAGGCGGAGATCCTGAGTATTATCATCTGATTAATCCTGGGATTTGGGATAGGCGGTGAAGATGGATCTAGAAGAGATAGTCTATGTAAGCTGGGAGGAATCTGAAAGGGGTTGGGGAACAAGGCCGGATGGCTGCTCACTCCACCTTGATGAGCAGGATTATAAGACCTTCTTAAAAGAATATTGGGACAGCATGCCCGAGGAGGTTCCGGATGAATATTCACGGCCAGCAGGCAGGCCTGTAAAAGCATATGTCTACCCAGGATTATACCTAAAAATAGAGGAAAGCAAGAAAGGCCTACGCTTTTGGCAGTTCCAGGAAAGGGAGTTGGTCGCAAAGAAGGAGCTTGTATACAGCAATGAGAGAAGCGGCTGGGTCAGTGGAGAAAAATAGACCCGAACATCGATACAGAATGAGGTGGGAAAAGTATGACAGGACAGAAGTATGAAAAACTGAGAGAAGATGATGAGATCACGCTGGATGTTGCTTTGCAGGATGTGGCCAGAAGGGCAGGCCACACATTAAGGAAGCATGCATTCGACATGGGCAGCGTCACAATGAAGCATGATGATGATCCTGTCTCAAGCCTCGATAAAAGAGTAGAGAGAGAAATAAGGGAAAATGTAGCCAATCATATGCATGCGAATTTTATAGGAGAGGAATTAGGAGAGGAGATGTGTATCTTAAATAAATACACCTGGATAATAGATCCTATTGACGGCACAAAGTCCATGCTTAGGGGCGAGTTCAACACCTCGCTCAGCATCGCGATTGAGAAGGCAGGGCATCTTGTGGCAGGATGCGTCTATGATTTCATGAGAGACATAATGTACATAGGCTATCATGAACAGCTTAAGGTGATCTATAATGGGAAAGAAGTGACTGCACAAAAGATACCTGAGACCAAAAAAAGAGTTATTATTGACGGCCCGGGTGTGCGCGATTTGGATATAACCCGGTTTTTAGAAGAGGATGGCGCAAAACTTATCGAGAAGAACGGCTCTATCGCGCTTGCCATGGCGCAGGTTGCTGCAGGAGTTTATGATGGCATGGTATACCAGACAAATAATAAATGGAATGTATGGGATATCGCCGCAGGATATTATCTTCTCACATGCACAGGCTGCGTGCTTGATCTTGACCTAAAAAAGAAGGATTATGCGCGCCCACACAAAGGCATAGTGGGACTAGGAAAAGATATCAATCCTTTGTATTTAGCCGAACATGTTCGATAAGCTCTTCAAGAAGCAGCTTGGAAATGTTGCCTATCTTAAAAGGGATCTTGCCCACTTTCACATTAAGCTCGCTCTTGTCGCATACTGTTGAAGTGTTCGCCCTGTCTATCCTTGGCTTGAGTATTTCCATCTCAGCCCAAAACTTGTCTTCAGGCAATTCCGCCCTCAATTGATCAATCTCCTGCATGAGGCTGACTGCCTCATTTATCCTCCACTCAGTCTCATCAGCCATCTCCGGGCTCACAATCCCATATTTCTCTTTCATCCTGTTGAGCCGCTTGCCTGCCGTATAAGTCAGCCTTGCTATGTCATCCCTGGAAAGGTTTCTTGTCCTATATGACAGGATATCCTTCCATGTCGGCTCGGTCAGCAGTCTTGCGTGATCTTCAAGAGTGAATGCTCTTCTTATGTAGCCATTTTCATAGCCCTTGCCTGCGTGATGCTCATAGCCTATGCTTCCCGGATCCAAGAATGGTGCAAGAGGGGAGATGAAGGGAATCAGCCTTCCATCAGGAAATTTCTCAAGAAGAGCTTCTATTCCATCCAGATCCCTAAATATGGACCCCTCTGTCTGGCGCTGGAGCCCAATCATGAAGAATATGTCAAACCTCTTTGCGCCAGCTCCAAGGCAGGCTGCTATAGTCTCCTCTATCTCAATGTTTGAGTAAGCTGCCTTGTGGGAACCCTTCCTTACCTCTGGATCAAGCGACTCGGGCGTGAACTCGATATAGAAATCAGGCATAGCCTTGCTCACTCTGTCCATAAACTCCGCATCAGCTGGCCTAAAAAGCTCCAGGATGACTGCTCCGTCAAATCCATCTATCTCCTCAATAAATCTTTCTGCGTAATCCTTTCCCGCCTGCCGGATGTCTCCCAGTATGAAAACAGGCGCCTTTGATATTGAGCCCATCATCTTGACATCCTTTGCAAGCCTCTCAGGGCTTCTATAAGAAGGGGCAGACCTGTTGTAGACATTCTTTCCTGCATACGCTGATCCGCCGCAGAATGTGCAGTTGAGGCTGCAGCCCTTGACAGAGAGAGCTGCCATTATTGGATAGGTTTCCCAATCTGCGAAAGGGAGGAATTTGCTAAAGCTTCCCTTTGAGAACATTGATTTGAGAGCGGATTTTGCTGCTTCTGCAACCATGTGGGTATAATCTAGCGCAAGTTCATCAAGGGTCTCCCCTGGCACAGCCATGGGATTTACATGGATGCCATCCTTGTTTTTCCAGGTGAGACTATAAACATCTACCGGCTCTGTGCCCCTCATGATATGGCCCATAAGCTGCTCAAGCGGTCTTTCGCCTGAATCGCCTCTTACCACATAATCCACATAATCATGGCCTGCAAGCTCCTCATGAAAATAGCTGGAGGAGTATCCCCCAAATATTGTCGGCCTGCCGGGGTGGTATCGTTTCACAAGCTTTGCTACCTCAAGCGCTCCCTGGGCATGTGGCAGCCAGTGAAGATCCGTCGCATATGCCTTGGCGTCAAGTTTTTTTATCGCCTTCTCTGCGTCAAAACCTCTGTCCTTTACCATCTGGGCAGCAAGGTTCTCTATTGTTACAGAATAGCCTTTTTTCTTGAGATGGGCAAGCATTGTTGAGAATCCTATGGGATACATGTCAAAAACAGGCGTGGATGGCACTAGGTCTGATATTGGACCCCAAAGTGTAGGATGGGTCCTAAAATCATAGAGCGAGGGCGCATGAATAAAAGCTAGATCGTACATAAGAAAAGGCAACCAAATTCCCTTTATAAAATATGGCTATTTTTCCTAAGCACATCTTTTCAAGAGGATAAGGAAAAAAGCATGTATGCATGAAAAGATATTTATTCCCCCTTTAGTTAGTGATAGCGCATGAAGAGAGTAATAGAGGAGGGCAAGGCAAGGATATCTGCCTATCAGGAAGACAAGATATCTAAAGATCTGCCTGTGTTTTACAACCCGGCCATGAAGCTAAACAGGGACATATCTGTGCTGCTGCTCAACGCGCTCGGCAGAAAGAATATGCAGATGGCTGACCCTCTTGCAGGGAGCGGAATAAGGGGCATAAGGTTCATGCTTGAGCTGGAGAAAGGCATAATGAAAAACCTCAGCATGAATGACCTTAGCGAGGGTGCCGTGAATAACATAGGCCATAACCTTAAACTTAACAAGATAAAACCTGAACAGAAAAAGGTCAGGATAACAAATGATGATGCTAACCTCTTCCTTCTGAAGAGCACTGGTTTTGATTACATTGACATTGACCCTTTCGGGACCCCCGCCCCATTTCTGGATGCTGCAATAAAGAGGATAAGCAGAGAGGGGATACTTGCGGTCACTGCAACAGACACAGCCGCACTTGCAGGAAGCTCAAAAGAGGCATGCCTGAGGAAATACTGGGCGGTTCCTATGAGAAATGAGCTCATGCATGAAGTAGGTATCAGGATCCTCATAAGACGGGTACAGCTTATCGGGGCAGAGCATGAAAAGGCACTCACACCTATCTACTCTTATACTGACAGGCATTATTACAGGGTTTTTTTCAGGTGCGAGAAAGGCAGGGAAAAGGCAGACTTGATAATCCGAGAGCACAAGTACCTGCTCTACAACAAAAAGACTCTTGAGAGAAAGCTTTCTGACAGCGCGCTAAACAGCGAAGCAAAAGCCGACGGCTGGACATATGCCGGGCCGATGTGGGCAGGGCCACTCTGGGACAGGGAACTTGCTTATAGGATGGTATCTATCTGCGACAGGAGAGATAAGGAATTATTCTCGCTCATATCCTTAATCTCCGAGGAGAGCATGGTGGATGCTGTTGGTTTCTATGACCTCCACAGCCTAGCGAGGATAAGCAAGAAGTCGCTCCCGAAAATAAGCTCAATAATCAAAAAAGGAGTTTCTGCCAGGACTCATTTCCTCGGATGGGGAATAAGGACAAATATTCCTCTCAAAAAATTCTTGTAAGGGATTTGAGAGACTATAGAATATTAATTCCAGAATCTATTTTTCAGAATGATTTATATCTTAAAATAGATTACCCCACCTCATGAATAATTGCAGCTGGGAAGGATTGGAGGACTGCGTTGAGCTTCTTAAGACTGGTAAATATGAGGTGCTCACAAGGACTGAAGACGGAGAAAAATTTGTGTTCCCTATCACTGAGCCAGAGCTCCATACTGCATATCTTGCTCTAAGAACAAACAGAAATATCTCCAATCTTGGCGACTTCAGCGTTATGTTCCCGCAGATTTTTCATAAGGGTTACCATAGCTGGTTTCCGACAGACAGCTTCATACTTCACATAAGGCCATGCAATCTTGATTCGTACTATGATAAGATTGCACATGTGGGAAGATTCTCCTACGAGCCTGAATCCGGAGAATTCCTGCCCGCCACCATAGATACTGCGCATAACGGAACAATCCGGATGTTTGGAACCCATCCATTCAATGAATATGTGAGAGGAATCTATGTCAGGGAGAAAAAACTCATATTGATAAGGCCATACTACAACCCGCTTGATGAGGAGGGCAGATTCGACCCTTACAGGGGCTATGATCCTGGCATTGACAGGATAAAGATGACCCAGACAATCGACATGCTGGTGGATAACGGGCTTCCGGAAGACTTAACGATTGTGACTAGAGCCAATAACGAGCTGATAAAAAGCACTTGCCTCAAAGGGCTGATAGGCCACATCTGAAGGAAATATTGAATAGAATATAATCAAATAAGATTATCTTAAAGAATTTTCTGCATATATAAGGGGCTTAATTATAATCTGCTAAAGAAATATTCAGCCTATTGCTCTTCTGACGTCGGTTATCTCGACTGAGGCTACTCCCTCGTAATTGGCTATCTCATTCTCAAGAACCTCTGTGGAGCCCTTGGCCTCATCCATCACGAAGAATATGTCAAGCGCATTTAGCCCGAATGCCACCGGCTGTATATCCACCTTGCCTATCTCGCCGCCGAAATGCTTTATAGCCTCGGCTGCCTTTGTCTCAATTTGCTTGAGATCTATGTCAGGAGAGTCCTGCATAATCCTCATTGTTATTACGACCTGCGCCATCTTAGTTGGGGCCCTCAAAGCCGCACTCAGTGCATCTGTATTTCTGGGCTGTCTCCCTGCAGTGCCTGCACCTTACCACTTCTGCCTTCTCGCAGGAGGGGCAGGTGAACCTGACTGTGCCGCCTGTATTGGTGACTCGCTTTCCGCAACCATTGCAAGTTAGATGTTCTGTCATAGCCTGTTTAGGGTTTCTGGCTCTCCTTAAATATCTTACGTTTTTAAAGTATATAAAGCATATATACTTCAATATATGCCCACCTCATAAAGAATCATATTAATCTGCAGATAGAAGTAATGGCCTATTCTTTTGCGCTTATCTGGGTATTTGGCTTTCTGCGCCTCTCAAAGCTGATGCCTCTCGCCCTAAAAAGCTTGAGGAAAGAATCATCAGCATATTCCGCGAATGTGACCAGCCTAGCTATCCTGCAGTTCACCAGCATCTTGGCGCAGAGCACGCATGGTGTATGGGTGCAGTAGATTGTGGTGCCTTCTATCCCGCCCCCATGGAGTGCTGCCTGGATTATCGCGTTCTGCTCTGCGTGTATCGCCCTGCAGATCTCATGCCTTGTGCCTGAAGGTATCTTTAGCTCGTCTCTAAGGCAGCCTAGCTGCAGGCAGTCTTTCATGCCTGCCGGAGCCCCATTGTAGCCTGTTGCTATCACATGTTTGTCTCTTACCACTACTGCGCCCACATGGTGGCGCTGGCAGGTAGACCTCTCAGCAACCAGCATCGCTAGCTTTAGAAAATACTCGTCCCAATCAGGGCGCACCCCACTTCTGCCTCTAGCAGGAGAAGCTTTGCCTTCCCAAAGGACATTTGTTTTTTTGACAGAGGCCATAGATAAAAAAAAAGAAAGAGGGATATTAAATACTTTTGTTCATCTCCTCTAGCATCTGCTTGATCTCCTTCTCGCCAAGGCCGTGGGCCATAGCGCCCTGCTCGACAGTCTCATAAGATGCGACATGGCAGCCTATGCAGTGCAGGCCATATTTGAATAGCACCATTACAGCCGCCGGATATTTCGCAGCAACCTCTCCCAAAGTCATGTCCTTAGTTATCCTGGGCTTTGCCGAAGCTGATGGCTTTACGGCCTTTGGCGCTTTCTTCACTGGCGCCTTTCCAGTAGCTTTCTTTCCTGTGCTCTTCTTTGCAGTAACCATTTAATAGACACCTCCAAAAACTATTGTTTCTTATATGCTTGTGGGCAAGGCTGGCGATATTTAAAGTTATGGGGATTATGTAATTAGACGGCCCCCCATATTTCCTATAGTAAAAAGGCCAAAGCCTGCTCTCAGAGCTTTTAAATAAAAACATATATAAATTCTGGGGGGTTTGCAGGAGATAATGGCAGATAAGGAAGTGGAGAAAGGAATCACTGTAAAGAAGGATGAGGATTTCTCAGAGTGGTACACCCAGATAGTAGACAAGGCAGAGCTTGCTGACATCAGGTACAACATAAAGGGATTTGTGTGCTACTTGCCATGGGCAACCATGTCCATAAAGAAGATGTATGCGAGGTATGAGAAGCTTCTGGAAAAAAACGGCCACCTCCCGCTCATCATGCCCTCTCTTATTCCCGAAAGCAATTTCCATCTCGAGGCTGAGCATGTCAAGGGCTTCACGCCACAGGTGTTCTGGGTGACTGAGGCAGGAGACGGGGAGAAGTTTGAGGAGAGGCTCGCTCTCAGGCCCACAAGTGAGACTGCACTCTACAAAATGTACAGCTTATGGGTCAGAAGCTACAGGGACCTGCCCTTCAAGCGCTACCAGTCATGCCAGGTGTGGAGATGCGAAGGCAAGGCCACGAGGCCATTCTTCAGGGCAAGGGAATTCCACTGGATAGAAGCCCATAATGTTTTTGCGAGCGAGGAGGAGGCCATGGCCCAGGTCCATGAGGACATGGAGATGACCTATGAGATGCTCCAGGAGGAGTTTGCGATTCCGATAATATTTTTCCAGCGGCCTGAGTGGGACAAGTTCCCGGGCGCAGTGCACACCTATGCGGCAGATGCCCTGATGAAATCCGGAAAAGTGATTCAGCTGCCTTCCACACACTACCTGGGCACAAATTTTGCCAAGGTGTTTGATGTCAAGTTCATGGACAGCGATGAGAAGCAGAAGCTGGGCCACATAACATGCTATGGGCCTGCGATAAGCAGGATATACGGCGCCATGGTTGCAATCCTGGGAGACGATCAGGGGCTGGTCCTGCCATTCGACCTTGCGCCTGTCCAGATAGTCATAGTCCCAATAATATTTGACAAGGGCAAAGAGGATATCATAAAAAAATGCCTTGAGATAAAGAAAGAATTGGGCAAGAGATACTCTGTGAAGCTTGATGACAGGGAGTATGTCAGCGCAGGCGAAAAGTTCAACGAGTGGGAGCTTAAGGGTGTGCCCATAAGGATAGAAATAGGTCCAAAAGACCTTGAGAAGAAGCAGGCCAAGGTGGTGCTGAGGCATACTGGCAAAAAGGAATTTGTGCCAGAGGACAATCTCCACCATTTCATTGATGAGGTTGCCAAAAACTTCACAAAAGAGCTCAAGGACAAGACCCACTTGGATTTCGGGGCAATGATTCATGAGGCGAAGAGCTTTGATGATGCGAAGAAGGCCATAGAGAAGGGAAAGATTGTGTGCGCAGGCTTCTGCTCAATTGACCTTGACGGGGCGAAATGCGCGGAGAAAGTCGAGAAGGATATGGGCGCATTTGTCAGGGGAAAAAGGGTTGACAAAGAGACCCACAGCTTCGAAAAGTGCATCGCGTGCGGTAAGCCTGCAAAAGAGACGGTGTATATAGCGAGAAGCTACTGATAATTGCCTGGAGCAGAATTTCTTATTTTGTTAACCTACATCGCCTGCATATTACCTATTATGCAGGCTTTCAGCCAAAGATATTTATTCTGCACCATTTTGCCTGTAAAGCATGCTGGGCAAGCTGTTTTGCGGACTGATGTATGCTGACAGGCGCGTGCTAGAGGCAGCCGTATCTGAGCTGGAGAAGAGGTTTGGGGAGGTAGAGCTTGAGAGCGAAGAGTTTGAGTTCGGCTTCACAGACCATTACCTGCTAGAATTCGGCATAGGCCTGAAAAAAAGGTTTGTAGTATTCAAGATACCTGTCAATAGAGACGAGCTACCGGACATAAAGATTTTCACCTGCGATTTGGAAAGGAGGACTGGAAGCGGCGGCAAGAGAAGGATCAATATCGACCCAGGATATGTCACGCTGAACAGCGTGGTCGTGGCAAGCACAAAGGAGTTCGCATCCAGGATTTATCTTGGCAAGGGAATATTTGGGGACTTGCAGCTTGTCCTAAAAAAAGACGATGCCCAGCTGATGCCATACACCTATGCTGACTACAGGCTCATGAAGGATTTTTTCCATAAGCTTAGGCATCTTGCGCCAGATAACATGAAAAGAGAAAAATTGTAGGTGTTATAAGATAAGGTAGGTGGATTAATCTGCCGAATCCCCTATTGCAAGCATCTCATCCACGAGCTCGAGAGCAAGTTCCTTTTTCCTGGGAAACGGCGCCAAAGAGATCTTGAGATGGTAGCAGTTGCCGCAGTCTGTTATCCATAGCTTGCCTTCATCAAGCAGCTTGCTCTTGTCAAATCTCAGGAAGAAATAGAGGTTCTCATCCACCCTTGACTCTTTCTGCCTGGAGAGCAATTCTTTCTGGTCAGGGCTTAGCCTTGAAAAGAGATTAGTGAGAAAAACAGTTATGTGCCTCTGCTTCGAGAGCTCAGCTCCCATTATCACAATCTTCCTGTCGTTGAACCCTTCTGCGTTTATCCGCTTGACAGCTATTTTCTCTTTTTCCATGTCAAATGGAAAGAAGCTTAACAGTGCCTCATATACCTTTTTCTCGTCATCTTCCGGAGTGGAGAATACGCTCAGCTCTATGAAATGTGCAATCATGTCTGGGATTAATTAGATTAAATTTAAATAATCTTCCGATTTAGGCTGAGATTATGAAACATCCAGTCAATATGACCCTTCTCCTGACCGCCATGTTCCTGCTCGCCCAGCTGGTAGGGCTAATGATAGTAAATGAGTATGTGGACATAAGTGCGAGCCATGAGACAGGCATGACTGTAAAGGATACTGAGGAGTTCAACAGGATAGGCATTGAGCCTCCAGAGGTGCCAAACGAGTCCACCTCTTTTGTGTTCATACTCGGCTCTGTCCTGCTCGGCACAGTGCTCATACTTCTAATTGTCCGTTTCGGCAAGCGCAGGCTCTGGAAGGCATGGTATCTCTTTGCTGTCCTTATGGCACTCCTTGTGGCGCTCAACCCTTTCATCTTTAAGGCCATGGTATTCTTGGGAATTGTGAATTTTGTCTCCCCATACATCATGACTGCTGTAATCGCGCTATGCCTGAGCGTTTTGAAGGTATATGTCCAAAACATCTATACCCATAACGCCACAGAAATACTCATCTATGGAGGACTTGCCGCACTGCTTGTGCCTATCCTGAATCTTTTCTCTGTAACTGTCCTGCTTGTTGTAATCTCTGCCTATGACGCGTATGCTGTCTGGAAGAGCAAGCACATGGTCAAGATGGCCCAGTTCCAGAGAGATACAAATCTGTTTGCAGGCTTCTCTTTCCCATACAAGGATGTAAAGGGTTACCTCGGTAAAAAGGCAGTTGAGGTGCCTAGAGAAGAAAAATCCAAATCCGCCTCAAAACATGCAGGCGCCCCAACCAAGAAAAGTCCTGTGCCAAAAAAAGACACTGCCCCCTCGTCAGCCATATTGGGGGGAGGAGACATAGCCTTCCCGCTTCTGTTTGCAGGAGTAATAATGAAGACTACAGGCTCTTATCTGTATCCATTTATTGTTGCCCTATCAACGACCGCAGCTCTTTTCGTGCTGTTCTGGCGGGCAGAGAAAGGTAAATTCTATCCTGCGATGCCCTTCCTTAGTGCAGGCTGTTTCTTGGGAGCATCCATATGCTGGCTTATTAGCCTTGCATGAATGCTTGGTGAATATGATGTAGGTATAGGAGATAAGAGAATTCAAGATAGGATCTAGAATAAAACAGGATAGTAATACAGAAATAGAAAATAATTACCAGGGATAATTACCCAATAATTACTCGATAGAAACCTTCTTTGTCAGGGACTGGCCAGGAAGCCCTCTCTCAAAATGGGTCTTTACTGCCCCGCTGTTTCCGTGGGCCGCCTTGATGACGCCGGTTATCTTCTTGCCGCCGGGTGTGGTGAAGGTGACTTTCTTTCCAACAAGCTTGGCTGCCTTTTCCTTCGTGTCCACATTGGGCAATGTTATGATCATCTGGTTTGTGACCTGGTTATGCCTTCCCTGCCTGAAATTGTTGATTGTTCCTTCCATATGGCTGAAAAGGAACCAAGGGTTATTTAAAAAGGTTTCTGTGGCCTATAGCGCAGTTTTATATATGAATCCGGCTTACCTTGCCCTTAGGGGGGTTGAAATATAATGGACAAGAGATGGCTCGCTTATTACCTGCTTATACTAGCTCTTATAATCTGGGCAGCAGGCAGAGCCTGGATTCCTGCCCTGCTCCTTATAGGGATAATAGGCCTCTCAATATACCGGTTCTTCAAGGGCAGAGACATTGAAAGGGTGACCTCTGTTGTGCTTACCTTGCTTTGCATCCTTGTACTGCTTGGGGTCCAGGGAAGATTCCTGACAGGGCTATTCATACTCACGGCCATAGTCGAGCTGGTGTTCTGAGAAAGAATTAGATTAAAAAAAGAAAATATTTGGGAGGATTTTATCTTCTCTCCTTTATCTCTTCCACAAGCTCCTTCATGAAATCATCAGGGCTCTTCTGGCCGAGTACCTTGTTGTCCCTTGTCCTCACGTTCACAGTGCCGGTGGCCACTTCCTGCTCGCCTATCACAAGCATGTAGTTCACTTGAGCTAGCTGGGCCTCCCTAACCTTCTTACTAACCGACTCTGACTTGAAGTCCGAGGTTGCCCTTATCCCTGCTGCCTTGAACTTCTCAATAAGCCCTTCAGCATAGGGTATGAACCTGTCTGCTATGGTAAGCACCCTCACCTGCTCAGGGCTGAGCCAGAGCGGGAACTTTCCTGCGTAGTGCTCTATCAGGATTCCGAAGAACCTCTCCACTGAGCCATATATCACCCTGTGGACCATGACCGGCCTGTGCTTGGCATTGTCCTCGCCTATGTAGGTGAGGTCGAACCTTTCTGGAAGGTTCATGTCCAGCTGGATTGTGCCGCACTGCCAAGTCCTACCTATGCAGTCCTTTATGTGGATGTCTATCTTCGGGCCGTAGAACGCCCCGTCCCCTGGGTTGATCTTGTACTGCTTACCTGTCGAATCCAGCGCTTCAATGAGCATTTTCTCTGATTTTGCCCACTGCTCATCAGTTCCTACTGACTTTGCAGGCCTTGTTGAGATCTCAAGATGATAGCTGAGCCCAAACAGGGTGTAGAACTTCTCTGCAAGGTTTAGAACGTTGAGAACCTCATCCTTTGCCTGCTCTTCTGTCATATAGATGTGGGCGTCATCCTGGTGGAAGCACCTGACCCTAAAAAGACCTGAGAGCACGCCTGACATCTCATGCCTATGGACAAGCCCTATCTCTCCTACCCTCAATGGAAACTCCCTGTAGGAATGCGCCTTCTCGTTATAGACCATCATCCCGCCGGGGCAGTTCATTGGCTTTATCGCAAAATCCTGGTCATCAATCTTAAGGGTGTACATATTCTCTTTATAGTAGCTCCAGTGGCCTGAGCGCTCCCAGAGGGTCTTGCTCAAGATGATTGGAGTCTTTATCTCAAGGTATCCTGCCTTTGTGTGCTCCTCTCTCCAGAAGTCAAGCAGCTCATTCCAGATTATCATTCCTTTGGGTAGGAAGAATATAAATCCAGGACCCTCTTCATGGATGCTGAATAGTTCTAGTTCCCTTCCAAGCTTCCTGTGGTCCCTTTTCTCTGCCTCCTCTAGGAAAACCAGATATTCCTTAAGGTCCTGCTGGCTCACGAACGCAATGCCATATATCCTCTGTAGCTGTGGATTCTTGGCGTCGCCCCTCCAGTATGCGCCTGCTGCCTTTGTGAGCTTAAAGCTCTTGAGGTGGCCTGAGCTAGGCACATGTGGGCCTCTGCACAGGTCTGTAAATACCCCGCTCTTATAGATGGACAAAACGCCGTCTCCGTACTCTTCCACAAGCTCTATCTTGTACTTGTTGTCCTGGAATTCCTTTAGCGCCTCTGCCTTGGAGAGCTCTGCTCTCTCAAAGGGCTCGTTTTTCGCAATTATCCTGTTCATCTCGCCCTCGATTGCCTTGAGGTCTTCGGGGGTAAATGCCCTCTCAAAGTCAAAGTCGTAGTAGAATCCCTTGTCTATGACCGGCCCTATTGTTGGCTTCGCGCTTGGAAACAGCCTGAGCACTGCATCAGCCAAGATGTGAGCGCAGGAGTGCCTCATTACATCAACGCCTTCAGGTGTGCGGACGCTCAGGAACTCCACTACAGAGTCCTGGGCAGGCGCTGTGGCTAGATCTACAAGTTTTTCTCCTAGCCTTGCGACTACTGCGTCCTTGGGGGCCATCTCTGACAGCCTGCTGCCCTTATTCACCTTAACCTTCTTTCCGTCCGGGAAACTTAGCTCAATCTCCATTTGCCTCACCTTTTGTTGTGTTAGTTGTTGTTTTAGCGGTTATTTAAAATCTTTTTGCGTAAACTCCTAAGAAAAGATATCTGACAATGCGAGCCTTTTTCAGGCTGTGGCTGTTGTGGCGGTCAATGTGCCAAGAATGATTGCATTATCCTGCTTTCCGCTGTTTATTGCCATGCCTTTGGGGTAAGGC
>CAYLII010000019.1:2922-16953 GCA_964383645.1 uncultured Methanosarcinales archaeon | reverse complement strand
CCTCATCTCAGAAAGTGTCTTTGGAAGAAGCAGCGCCCTAACCTTTGTCACAATCGGCTTGTCGACACCTCCAATCACAATAGTATCATTCACCCTGAGCCTGCCGTCATAGATGATGGCATCGACAGTCGTGCCCATTCCAGTGACCTCTTTGACCTCGAGGATAGTTCCCTTCCCCGGCCCCTCCACCTGGCACTGCAAGCAATTGTTGAGATACCTCTGGGCAAGCCCTGTCAGCATCATGAGAATCTCAGGTATGCCCTCTCCTGTCTTTGCTGACACAGGTATTATCCCAATCTCCTTTGTGAAATCGCTCACCCTGTCAAAACGCTCTGACTTAAATCCATACTCGGCAAGCTTGCCAACAATCTCATACAGCTTCTCGTCAAGCTTATACCTTGTGGAATCATGCTGCTTGTTGATGCTCTGGAGAAGCTGCTCCTCCCCCCTGCTCTGCCAGCCTGGCAGGATGTCAACCTTGTTTGCCGCAATAAGAAACGGCGTCTTGTACTGCATGAGAATCTTTATAGTCTCATGCGTCTGGGGCTTGAATCCATCATTTATATCCACTACAACAATTGCGATATCCGCAATGCTTCCTCCCCTCTTCCTAAGCGTGGTAAAAGCCTCATGCCCGGGGGTATCGATAAACAGCAGCCCGGGAATGGTAAGCTCCATCTTCAGCTGCGCGAGAAGCGGTCCGCAGATCTGCTTTATGGTATCTACAGGGATAATGGATGCACCTATTGCCTGCGTGATTCCCCCAGCCTCCCTGCTCTGGGTGGCGCTCCCCCTAATCTTATCTAATAGAAGTGTCTTTCCATGGTCCACATGGCCAAGCACCACACATATGGGGCAGCGAGTCTCTGTCATAGCGGATATCAAAATACGCCATCTCTTTTAAATCTTATTGCTCAAGAAAGAAAACCCTCCAAAACAAATCACTTTATCTCATCCACAGTCTCAAACATGGACTTGAGCCCCTGCTTAAGGGTCTTGTCGTCGCAGATCTTCGCGTGCACAAACGGCCTGATGATCCACTTTGTCTCCAGCTCTGAATCAGGGTTGATGAAAATCACGCTTATCTCCTTTACTGCAGAAAGCTCTTTCCACCTTTCAATCATGAACTTGAGATTCTCCTTCTTATTGAGCGTTATAAATATGGTAGGCACCTTCACAGAGGAGATATCCATCCTGGAAAGCTCAGGAAGCCCGAGAACCATGTCCCTGCTCCCGTCCTTGTTCTCAATCAGGAGCCTGTCCTTCTCGGCCTTAATCTCCTTGATCTTGCCTGTCATCAGGTCGCGGTGCTTCACATAGCTAAGCCCCCAGCCCATTATCACCTCAAGCCAGTCTTTCATGCCCATATATAAATAAACCAATGCTTAAATATTTTTCCAAAGGCAGCCCCCTGTAAATATCCCTCCTAGTATAGTGTGAGTATGGTATAGAGGGGGTATATAAACAGAATATATCCCTCGGCCATCCCCTTAACAAGCCCAGAACAATCTTTATATACCCTTCAGCCATTCTACAATCCCATGTTTAGGGGGGAGGCAAAGGACAGATGAGATTCGCCCACATGGCAGACTGCCATATCGGAGGCTGGAACGATCCCAAGCTGCGAGAGCTCTCCCACCGCGCCTTTGAGACCGCCTCAAAACTCTGCATAGCAGAGCAGGTTGATTTTGTCCTTATTGCAGGAGACCTATTCAACACCTCTCTTCCCGGGATAGAAAGCCTGAAAGTGGCAGTGGAAAACCTCAAGCTTCTCGTTGACAGCGGAATCATGGTGTATGTCATACCCGGCAGCCACGACTATTCTCCAAGCGGAAAAACCATATTAGACGTCCTCGAGAAAGCAGAGCTCATAACAAACATATTCAGGTATGAGGACGGCCAGCTCAAGCTAACACAAGACCCAAAGACAGGCGCAAAACTCATGGGTATCATCGGAAGGAGAGGTGGCCTAGAGATAGGCTACTACGAGGCCCTCGACAAGCTCATCCACGACAAAGAGCCCGGCTTTAAGATATTCATGTTCCACTCTGCCCTAAAAGAGCTTGTTCCAGGAGGAATGGACATGCTTGAGCACATTGAACTTGCCCATCTCCCAAAAAACTTTGATTACTATGCAGGCGGCCACGTCCACATCATAGCAAGCAAAAGATTTCCCGGCTACGGCACAGTCTCATACCCCGGCCCCCTCTTTCCAAATAGCTTCTCAGAGCTTGAGGAGCTAAAGAACGGCGGATTTTACATAGTTGACACCATAGCTGACACAGACATAATCAGCACACAGCTTGACACAAAGATAGTCTACACCCAGCTTGGCACAAAAACAGGTGACACAAAGCCTAAATCCAAAATAGAGGAATATCCTGCAGACCTTAAAGACAGCGAGCCACCCATTTCTCAAGGCGGAAATCTCATTCCAAAAATAAGATACATTCCTGTCGTGCTCGCAAACGTGCTTTCGCTCTCGCTTGACTGCGGCGCAAAGACGCCTGAAGAGATAAATGCAGAGCTCATCTCTCTAGTAGAGGAAAAAGAGCTAATAAACACAATCATTACCCTCAGGCTATCGGGCGAACTCAAGAGCGGAAAAACCACAGAGATAGACTACCGCTCATTCATCAGGGAATGCTACGACCGCGGTGCGTATTTTGTGATGAAGAACACAAACAAGCTCACCACAAAAGAATTCAGGGAGATAAAGGCGGCTGACGCATCCATCGAGAAAATAGAGGAGATGCTAATAGATGAAAACATAGGCGATATCCAGGTAGAGGGCTGGAGCCAGGAAAAGCAGAAATCCGTAATAAAGGCCCTCATGGCAGCCCTCGACAAGGAAAAAGAGGAGGGCGAAACCTCTACAGATTTTGAGGCAAGGGTAAAAGAAGACGCTGGAAAAGAGCTCTAACCCTTGAATTATCAGATGCCTGAAATCTTGCATCCCCTCTAAAAACCAAAACTTTTATAATCTAATTCTGCAAAAATCTCTCTGAGGTGGTAAATTTGGAAAAGAAACATACTGTTATGAAGGAGTTTATGGAGTTCTTGAACGAGTACAAGGTCATCGGCCTTGCAATAGCATTCGTGATGGGCGCTGCCGCTACCGCGCTGGTAAAAAGCCTGGTAGACAACATCATCATGCCGCTTATCACGCCATTCATACCCGGCGGAGCATGGAAAGTCGCGACATTCACTGTCTGGAAATGGGTGATTGGATGGGGACCATTCCTCGGCGAGCTCATCAACTTTGCGATAATCGCGCTTGTCATCTTCATGATAGCAAAATATCTGCTAAAAGAAGAGAAAGTGACAAAGAAATAAAGAACGCTTATTATTTTGTTTTTCTTTTTTCCTTTCTTCATCTTCCTTTCTTCATCAATTCTTATTCCTTACTTATTTTCCCCTTTCCTTAATTTTCTTTCTTTAATCCCCTCTATTTCCTTAATCCACCTTCCATATCACGCTCTTCTCCTCCTCATGCTGTATGAATTTGCAATCCTCGCAAGCAGCCTGTCAGCCCTCACAAGCCCGCTCCCGAACACCCAGCTGTTGTCATATCCTCCCCCGTAATCCAGCTCCTGGGAGGTTTCATCCATGTAATCCATCAATGAGCCTGGCTCTTTCTTCATGAGGGAGAGCGCCAATGCTGCCACGCCTGTCACATGGGGTGTAGCCATCGATGTTCCATCCATAGATGTATAGCCTCCACCCATCAGGCACGAGATGATATTCACGCCAGGCGCAGAGATATCATTAGTCTCCCACACATTGCTGAAATCCGCATGCTCATTTTCAGAATCCACAGCAGCGACAGCTATCACGCTCTCCCCAAACGCAGCAGGATAATCCGGGCCATAGCCCTCGTTTCCAGCCGCAGCCACTAGCACAAGCCCGTTCTCATACGCCTTCCTGCACACTGCCTCAAATGCCCTTGAGGCGTCGCTCGAGCCAAGGCTCATATTGGCCACATCATACCCGTTCCTGATGCAGTATTCGATTCCTGCGATAATGTCTGATTCAGAGCCAAAGCCGTTCTCGTCAAGCACCCTTATTGCGTAAAGCCTTGAATCCAGGCTCACCCCGCATGTCGGCGAGCATGCAGTCCCTGCCACATGAGTGCCATGCCCGTCCCTATCCATGGGCTCTCTTGTGTCCCTCACAAAATCATATCCCCTGTCGCTACCGAAATTGCCAGACAGGTCAGGGTGGGTATAATCAATGCCAGTGTCTATTATCGCAATCTCAGCCCCCTCTCCGCTGGAGATCCTCTGGGCATCATATGCCCCTATATTTTCCAGGTTCCACATCCCCTCAAAATCCAGGTCAAATATCCTGCTCCTGCCCCTTTTCTTGTTGCTGGGAACACTCCTGAAAGTGCTTGCCGCATCAAGCGAGCTTATTGCTGAAAGCACATTCCCATAAGAGCTCTCAAAAGCCTTTGACAGGCCCCTTGCGCCCGGGCCAGCAGAATACCCCCCTAAAGTTCCGCTGCCTATTGAATCTTTATACACATACTGCATAAGCTGCCGGGCCTCCTCAGCCCCAAGGCTTGCGCTAAAAAAAGGAATAGTCTCATACACCCTTCCCACAGTGCCAAGCTTTCTGAACCTGTTCGCAAGCTCATGCTGCCTTCCGGGCTGACCGCCTATTATTAGCTCAAGCCCGCCCCTCTGCTTTCTCCTCTCCTCAACCAGCTCAAACAGATGCCTCTTTCTCCTATATTCTCTTGTTGGTCTCATGACAAGAAACACTGCATGACATCTTTAATAGCAGTTTTCCCGCTCCGGCCGAAACCTATCCCTGCAAAAGCAGGAATTTTCCGCTTCCTCCACAAGCTCTTCCGCCAGGGCAGTATCTTTTCTGGAAATATTCCGGGCCATACACACCATATTTCACCGCTTGCAGCTTTGCATCTCTCCCCTTGGTTAAAAAATAACGAAAATTCGCCTGCTCGCAGTTATTCTCGGCCTGAAGGCCGAGGTATTACGCTGCTCGCTTGTTTGGCGAATTTTCGGGATTGAAAATTTCGACCTAAAAGTAGGGGTATTAGACCCCCACAAAATTTCTCCCACTGGTCGAAATTTTCAATAAAAAAGAAAACCTATTTAAACCACCCCTATGCCTCGCCTCATGTCGGCGATTTGGCGTATGAGATACCTTCTTGGTGCGCAGTGCCGGAATTATCAGAAAAAAGAGATATAGGATAAACAGTGATAGGAAATTGGTTCATCATCTAATCAAGGACAACAATGAGTGCCTGTACTGCAGCAACACCTCAGTAAAGAAAGGCTGGTTCTCAGAGTGGAACAAGGATCACCATTACAAAAGCTTTATGTGCGAGCGCTGCGGCAGAAAAAACTTTGTCAGGGCAGGATTTGAAGGCTCTGGCCACGATTCCTTTGGAGAGCTTGAGAAAAAAATCTGTTGAAGTAAAACCTGATTTTGGCAGAAAAAATGCGAGCCAATCCCCCTATAATTCTAAGCACTATATTTTTAACCACACTTTTTTTAATCACACTTCACTATGGTCGCTAACCCTGAATGTGTTCATCGCTTTTTCCACCTGCTCGACGCTCTTTGCAAGGCTAATCTCTCTCCTGAGGCCGACACTGCCCCTTATCGAGCGCGTAAACCATTGGGCGTGCATCTTGACATCAGGGTAATTCAGGCAGCCATGCTCTTTTGCAAGTTCAGTATATCTGAAAAAATCACCTAGTTTCTCTTCAGGAGTCTGTTTCCTGAGCTTCTCGCCTGTCCTTAGATAATGATTCAGCCTTTCGAAAATATGCGGGTCGCCCATGCATGCCCTTCCTATCATAAGGTAATCCGCCCCTGTCTCACGCAGGCAGGCGTTTGCCGAAGCCTCATCAGAGATGTCACCATTGGCAATCACAGGAATTGAGACCGCCTCTTTCACCTGCCTTATCACATCCCAGTCCGCCTTCCCGCTGTAGCCCTGTGCCGCAGTCCTCCCATGCACAGCGACTGCGGAAGCTCCCCCCTGCTCAATCAGCTTAGCAATCTCTACAGCATTTATGGAATTTGCATTCAGTCCAATCCTTATCTTTGCAGTCACAGGCTTGTCCAGCCCTTTTACCAGGTGGCTGATGATGTCATGCACCTTCTGGGGCCTCTTAAGAAGCGCGGCCCCTGCCCCCTGCCTCATCACATTCGCGTCAGGGCAGCCGAAATTGATATCTATTATGTCGCACTCCAGCTCTCTTGCCGCAGACAGGAGCACATCCTCCTTCGTGCCAAAAAGCTGCATGGAGACAGGCCTCTCCTCTGGGCATGTTAGGGTCTGCCTCAAAGCAGACCTGTTCTTGCGCCCCACTGCATTCCCGTTCAGCATCTCTGAATACACAAGCCCGCAGCCGTACCCTCTGCAAAGCAGCCTGTAAGGCAGAGTAGTCACCCTAAACATTGGGGCGAGCACAAGCTTTCCCTTTATAGCCACATCTCCTATTACATCCATAATAAGGGGGATACATTTACTACTATATAAAATTAATATCTAAATCCTTATCAGAAAATCATCATGAGAAACAGAATAGCCTACAACTAACATTCTGATTTATCCAGCTTCTTTTGCAGGCAGCCCCTGTACCATCTCTCAAAATCCTGCGAGGGAAGTTTCTCAGTATCTTCTTCTATTGCCCTATCACCCACCCCCCTGAATTCTTTAGGCACTACATCTGTGCCTTTGAAAACATTCCTATACACCTTCCCTGCAATCGCTCTCGCCAGGCAGTCAGTGACCTCATCCGCCTTCTCCGGCAAGAACTCCTCTGCTGTCGCATAGTATCTCTCTGCAATCATCCTTGGAGCAGTCTCGTTAACAAGCGCATAAAGGGCTCTGGCAGGAAAATCCTCCTCAAGGCAGGAGACAGGCTCAGCCAGGTAGATGCCTCCTCCTTCCTGCCTCTTGCTAAAAAAGTTCCTCCCAAGACCCTCTACAAACCTGATTGATATATTGTCTGGCTGCTCTATCTTTTCTCCTGTAAGAGCCTGAGTCTCCTCAAATATCCTGTCTATGCCCTCAACGCTCGCGCGTATAAAACCTGCCATAGCCGGATTGAGCTCTTCTGTCAGCCCGGTCCAGTAGGCTCTGAACCACACCCCAAACCCGAGGATGCTCTCTTTAAGGGCGTTTCTGGGTATATCACTCATAAGGCTCTCAACAATGTTGTTAAGGTCATTCTTCTCAGGCAGGAAAAGCATCCTCTTGAAAGCCTCCCTTCCCTGCTTGTTTATCCCCACCATCCTCAGGAATGAGCGGTAAAGTCTTGCATCCCCCCTAGCGAGAGAACCCTCCATCTGCTCAAACAGCCTTTTGTTATATAGTCTGCCCTCTTCAGTTGGGGCATGAAGTGTATGAAAAGAGGCAAGAACCGATGTTGGATAATCAAACTCAAAAACCAGGCTTCTCATAAATCAACCCCCACTTTGGCAAGAAAAAAAGAAAAAAATAAAACAAAACTCTTACTTGACAATCAGGCCGTGGATCTCAGGAGCCCTGTTCACATCAGTAACAGTTATCCACACCACTACCGCCTCTTCGCTCTTGCCGTCAGAGGCAGAAACAACCACCTTGTGCTTGCCCTCGTCAGCATAATTCACTGTGTATGTGTCGCTGTTCATCCAGCCTGAATAAGACACAGTCACCTGGTCTCCGTCTGCGTCGCTGACCTCTGGCATGAGCTTTATTGTCTCGCCCTCTTTCACAGTGATATCCCTCTCTATATCCAGGGTAGGCGGGCGGTTGAGCTTTAATACCTTTACCTTGAAGCTTGTCGAGTCAGAGAGATATCCGTCAGACACTGTTGCCTTTATGACATAATCTCCCATATCCCCTGCCTCGGTCTGCCATGTTCCGTCCGCACCTATAGGCTCCTCATACTTCCACACCAGGATGTCATCCTCAGGGTCTGTGGCTTTGAGGTTAAGCACAAGCTTCTGCCCCTCTGTTATTGTGATGTCCTCGACAGGCTCAATCATGGGCTTCTTGTTTACTGCCTTTACCACAATAAGTATCTTCTTTGCAGTCTCAAGGCTGCCGTCAGAGACAGTAATTGTTGCAGGATAATTCCCGGCATCCCCTATCTTGGTCTGCCATTCGCCCCTCTCATTTAGAGGAGTGCTGAATTTGTAGCTCAGCCTGTCCCCATCAGGGTCTGTTGCATCGAGGTCAAGCTTGATAAGCTCACCCTCATTGACTGTAATCTTTGCAAAATAATCCCCTGTACCGCTCTCGACAACCCCTGCAGGCTTCTCGAGCTCTTCGGTCTCAGGCTGCACAGTCACCAGACCTCCTGTTATGGGCGTTTCATTTCCTCCTCCTGAAGGCGCGGGCTGGATTGCGCATCCAACTATGAACAGCGATGCCGCCAGCACAGCCAATACCAAAAGAACATATTTTCTATCCATCTTTTTTCCCTCCCTCTCTAAGTAGTGAATATTATAATTTATCATTATTAAATAATTACTCATATATATACTTTATGGGTTTCTGCAATATATATTGCAGTTTGCGCCCCTCTCAAAAGTTTTATATAATTGTCTGGCTTTCCTTTTTCACATGATAATCCTTCTATCAGGCATGCCTGGCGCGGGGAAAAGCACAGTAAAGGGGCTTCTCGCAGAAAAGCTGCACTACCAGCCATACTCAACAGGAGATATCCAGCGAGAGCTTGCAGAGGAGCAGGGCATGACAATCACCCAGTGGGGCGAAGTTGAGAAAAAAGACCCCAAATACGACCGCATGGTGGACAAGAGGACAGAAGAGATATTCGAGACCCGGGACAACATGGTAATGGACACATGGATAGCGGCCCACTTCGTAAAGGAGAATGACAGGGCCAAGATACTGAGCATATTCCTTGACTGCGAGGAGACAGAAAGAGCCAGAAGAAGGCTACCCCAGAAGCGCTCCACAGAGGCATTCGACAACATTGAGACCATAATCAAAGACATGCGCCAGAGAGTAGCCACCAACAGGGAGCGCTGGATAAAATTCTACAACTATGACTTCCTGGACATGTCTAACTATGACCTTATAATAGACACCACAAGCCTAGCGCCTGCCCAGGTTGCGGACCAGATAATAAGCTACATGAAAGACTTCTGCTAGTAAATAGGGCAAAATCCCTAATCTATCCCCTGCTTCCTGGCGCTTGAAACCTTCTCAGGCACAGTCCCGTCAAAGCTCATCTTGCCATCCTCAAAAGTCAGAGATTTTACATTCAAGCCTGGAACAACATTCATCATCTCTTCCAGATAGCCCTCCAAGTCCTCTTTAGGTATCTTGTCTAGAGGTAGCGGAGTCCTTCCTATCTCAGCCTTCTGCAAGTCAAGCTCAATCTGGTTATTTACTATAGCAATCTTGCCCTTTGCATAGAAAGCAGGCTCAGAATTCAGCTTCTTTATCTTATCAATATAGGGCATCGCAGCCTCTACCCTGCGCGATGGTGCGTTGAAAGCCACAGCAGCCTCGTCTATCATGTCCAGGTCAG
This sequence comes from uncultured Methanosarcinales archaeon, assembly GCA_964383645.1. GTDB lineage: Archaea > Nanobdellota > Nanobdellia > Woesearchaeales > JAGVZT01 > CAYLII01. The sequence continues at coordinate 7,426 of CAYLII010000019.1, read as the reverse complement.
CCCTGCCGGATATCTCAGCTGTCCCGTCCGGGTTTATCCTGAGCTGGGGCTCAGACAGAGGGTTGTACTTAACCTTCTCATTGTCAGCCATCCTTGCTGTGAGCTCCTCTTGGGAAAAAGAATTCCTGAGCGGTCTGCTTCCTGAATAGACCAGGCTGCCCTCAGGGGTGCTTATGCCCATAAGTTCGATATCCTGCACACCATTTTTCGCCATCAGGCTCTGGAGATCCGCCTCAGTATAGCGCACTCCAAGATCCCTCGGCCTGTTGCTGCCCATTATCGCAGATACGCCAGGCACAAATCCCAAATAGCCAAGCACAAGAACAGGAATAAGCAAAACCGCAATCACCACAATAATCCATTTCTTCATATTTCCACCACCTGTATTTAATCTTAAATCTTACTCTAAATACCCCAGATACACCCCTATCCAGCAATTCTTATAAAAAGGTTTTGAATCTGATAAAGATATATAAAATTACCCTCTTATAAGATTATCCCCTCCTGGGAAAACTCTCTGTTCTCAATGTAATTGATAATCAGGGGGATTTCCAAAACCAGCAGGAAAATTATGGGTCCCCTAAACTTTGGAACCCTTGTGAGATTCCGGATGTCGCCCGCGATTCCAAAACCTTTATAAACCCTTTCCCATTCCGAAAACTATTAATTTCTCAACATTGTTTTAGTGAGAATCTCTAAAGTCAAGGTAAAGTGGAAAGGATAAAAATGGCAATAAAAGAACATGATTTTGTGGAAATCGAGTATACTGGCAGATTTGCAGAGGACAAGACAGTATTCGACACATCTGACGAGGCCCTCGCAAAGCAGAGCGGCATCTACACAGAGGGCATGAGGTATGGCCCCATCACAATATGCATAGGCGAGCACCAGGTCATACGCGGACTGGACAAGAACCTTGTGGGTAAGGAAGCCGGAAAAGATTATACCTTTACGATTCCTCCAGAAGACGGGTTTGGCAAGAAGGACACTAAACTGCTCATGCTTGTGCCTGCAAACACATTCAAGAAGCAGAACATCAATGTCATGCCCGGCCTCCAGGTCGAGATAGACGGCAGGATGGGCACAATAAGGACTGCTGCCGGCGGAAGAGTCATAGTCGACTTCAACCACCCTTTTTCAGGAAAAGACCTCATCTACGAGGTCAAGGTAAGACGGATGGTTGAAGACAAGGCAGAGCAGATAGGTTCATTGCTCTACCTTTTGATGGGCACAAAACCTGATGTATCGGTTGCGCAGGGTGCAGCTACTGTCACGCTTGAGCAGAAGTTCCCGCCTGAGCTAGAGAAAGAGCTAGAGAAAAAGGTTGTCGGGCTAACAGGCATAACATCAGTCACATTCAATGCCAAGGCAGGAAAAGAGCCTGCCGGCGATAAGCCTGCGGAAGACAAGGCTCTTCCAAAGCAGGAATAGGCTTGAAAAATAGGCGTCAGGAATAAGGCGCCTAAAACAGGTATTTTGCAGAATATAAGTATAGCATAAATTTATATATGCGAATTCATTTGGATTGACTCATAAAATCAATTCAAAACAAGGGAGAGGTGCAGAAGATTGGCTGCAATAATAGGGGCTGGAAACGGTGTTGATCTGAAAACAAGGAAAGGCTCAGGCTCTGCCATAGACGCAGAACTAGAGGAGATGCTCGCCACTCACAGGGCCACAATCAAGGTTGTGGGAGCTGGAGGAGGAGGCGGAAACACAATCACGCGAATCAGCGAGGTGGGTGTTGCAGGAGCAGAGACAATTGCCATCAACACAGACGCCCAGGACCTGCTTTACACTACTGCTGACAAGAAAGTGCTCATCGGTAAGCAGCTCACAAGCGGGCTAGGCGCAGGCGCAAAGCCCCAGGTTGGCCAGGAGGCGGCAAGGGAATCCGAGTCAGCCCTAAAGGAAGTGCTAAAAGGAGCTGACATGGTGTTTGTCACCTGCGGGCTTGGGGGAGGCACAGGAACAGGCTCTGCCCCAGTGGTCGCCGAGATTGCAAGGCGCCAGGGCTCTCTAACAGTCGCAGTTGTAACCCTGCCCTTCTCTATGGAAGGAAACAGGAGATATGAGAACGCCATAAGCGGGCTTGAGAAACTTGAGCAGAACTCGGACACTCTTATAGTAATACCAAACGACAAGCTTCTGGAGCTTGCCCCGGATCTTCCGCTCCACACAGCATTCAAGGTGGCGGACGAGATACTCACAAACGCGGTAAAAGGAATAGCAGAGCTTGTCACAAAGGCAGGCCTTGTAAACCTTGATTTCGCCGACATAAAGACAGTTATGACTGGCGGAGGCGTCGCCCTCATAGGAATAGGGGAATCAGACTCCCAGAACAGGGCAACAGAGGCAGTGGAAAAGGCAATACAGAACCCGCTCCTGGACGTGGACATCGAAGGCGCGAACGGCGCCCTCATCAATGTCATAGGCGGCCCGAGCATGACCCTTGACGAGGCCAAGAAAGTGGTCGAGACAGTGTCAGAGAAGCTCGACAAGGACGCAAACGTCATATGGGGCGCCCAGATAAGCGAGGACATGGGAAACACCATCAGGGCGATGCTGATAATCACAGGCGTCAAAAGCCCCCAGATAATGGGCGCAAAAACAGAGGGCGCTATAAAGAAGAAAGAGAAGGAGGAAGAGCTCGGAATCGAGTTTATAGACTGAAGATGACAGTACTGGAAAATATCAAAAGAAGATTCGGAGAATACGGAAGGGTGCTGAGGGTCACCAAGAAGCCCTCTAAGGAAGAGTTCATATCAATCATGAAAGTATCAGGCTTGGGAATCCTGGCAATAGGCCTCATAGGCTTCCTGATCCAGATGATAAGGTACTTCCTGACCAGCTCGATATAGGTGAAAAAATGGCAGATGAAGAAATAGAAACACCAAAAGTGGCGCCGGCAGCTGCGCCAAAGGCATCAGAGCCCAACAGCGGGGCCACACACATCTTTGCACTCAGGACCACAGCAAACAGGGAAGACCAGGTGCTGGATTTCGTATCATCCAATGTGGAGAAGAAAAAGCTCGAGGTATATGCTCTCGTCAGGCCGCACGGTCTTAGGGGCTACGTCTTCATGGAGGCAGGAACCAGAACAGATGCAGAGCAGGCAGTGTTCAGGGTTCCATACGCCAGGGGAATAATCGGAAACGAAATAGACATCAAGGAGATAGACCACTGGTTCGAGTCAAGCCAGAAGATGGAATACGATATCCGAAAAAGCGACATCGCAGAGATTATCGCTGGCCCATTCAAGAGAGAGAAATGCAAGATCACAAGGGTTGACAAGACAAAGGATGAAGTGGTAGTAGAGCTGCTTGAGGCGGCTGTACCAATCCCCATCACCCTTAAGATGGACGCTATAAAGGTAATAAGGCGAGAGGGAGATGACGAGATAGAAGGGGCGGGAAATTAGTTTTTCCCTTTTTTTACTTTTCCTCTTAATTTCCAGGCGGTTTTTTCATCATTTTTAAATCGCAAGATTTAAATATGCTCCAGAAACACCCTAAAATGCGCGGATTATAACATAATACTGCTTCGAACCGCGAAAATAATACATAGAAACAATACCTATAAACAATATATAATAGGTTAATACAATAAAACAATAAACAAAGAAGGAAAAAGATCAAAATGCCAAATCAATCTGTAGAAACACTAGTAGAGGGTGGCAAGGCCACAGCCGCGCCCCCCTTGGGACCCGCTCTGGGCCCGCTTGGAGTAAACATAGGCCTAGTCGTGGCTGAAATCAACAGGAAAACTGAGGCATTCAAGGGAATGCAGGTGCCTGTCAAGATAATAGTCAACGAATCTAAGGAATTTACAATAACAGTGGGAACGCCTCCTGCGTCCCAGCTTATCCTCAAGGAAGCCAAAGTGGAGAAGGCCTCTGCAAACCCGGCTATGGACCAGGTCGCAGACCTTAGGATTGAGCAGATAATCAAGATATCAAAGATGAAGGAAGACGCACTCCTTGGAAAAGGCCTAAAAGAGAGAGTCAAGGAGATAGTGGGCACATGCCAGGCGATGGGAATTCTTGTCGAGGGAGTAAAAGCCCCAGAAGCTATAAAGATGATCAATGAGGGCAAGTTCGACAAGGAGATCAAGGCTGAGAAGACAGAACTGTCTGCAGAGGAGATGAAAGAGCTAGAGACAGAAAAGCAGAGGCTCGCCAAGGAGATAGAGACCAGAAGAGCTGAATTCACCTCCAAGGCCAAGTCCATCCTCGAGGCCATGAAAGGAAAGTCGAATTCAGATATCAGGTCCAAGATGGCCGAGGCAGGCATTCCAAGCCAGATTTCAGAAGAGCTCATCGCAGCAGAGAAAGCAGCTGCCGCAGCCGCGGGAACTGCTGCTGCAGGAGCAGCGACTTCTGCCGGCGGAGCCAAGCCTGCAGCCGGAGCGGCTGCTGGCGGAAAATCCGGAGCCAAGAAATAGGCCTGACAGGCCTTATTATTTTTTATATCCTTTTTTCTTATTTCTTTTTTCCTTTCCTTAT
>CAYLII010000019.1:0-2822 GCA_964383645.1 uncultured Methanosarcinales archaeon | reverse complement strand
TTTCCTTATCTCTTTCCTTATATTATGTAATTATTCTTCCCCTCTCTAGCACTCTGTCTATTTCACATGGCAATCTAAAAATAAAATATCAGAAAAACAGCAGATTAATGCCGTAATAGCCTGCATAAGCGTACGCCAGGCACTTGACTAGCTCGCCAAGAAACACGCCTGCCCAAAACTTCCTAATGTCATACTTAAGGGTTCCTGCTACAAAGCTCAGCAGGTCAAGAGGCAGGGGGGGAATAACTGCAAATACAGGCAGCATCACAAACCCGTGCTTCTGGAACCACTCCTTTATCTTATCAAGCTTTGCGAGATGCTTCTTCTCTATCAGGTAATTTCCGCCCCTCCCAAAAAGAAAAGCAGTGGTCTCGCCCACAGTATAGCCGAGAGCAGCAATAAAACCCACCAGGAGCGGATTATAGATATGCCCTGCCAGCACAATCAGCGTCCAGCCCGGCAGATAAACCATAATTGACGAGGCGGAAAGAACGCTTATCAGAAATACGCCTATCAGGCCGTAATTGTACAATAATTGGGTGCCCCATCCGATAAAGTCCATGTTTCCTCAAGAATGGCTTCGGCAGAGGTTATTTTAATACTTTGCTGTTAAGACTAAAAAACCCAGGCAGTTTGGCCAATTACCCCAGATTCCTTTTTTCTGGCCCAGGAGATTCACTTAAGCCTTAAAGCATCCAGATTCCTGGGGGCGACAGTCTCAATCCTTGACAGCTTGTGGATAGAGCTTGCCAGGTCAAGGCATCTTGAGCTCTCTCCGTGCATCAAGATAATCTTCTTTGGCTTTGGAGAGCATTTATAGATGAAATTCATGAGCTCTTTCCTGCTGGAGTGGCCAGAGAAGCCCTCCAGAGTCTGGACCTCCATCTTTAAGTTGACCATCTCCTGCTGGTTTACCCCTGCAGCAAACGCGAAATCCCTCTCTCCTTTCTGAATCCTCTTTCCGAGCGAGCCCTCTGCCTGGTAAGAAGTGAAAATAATCATATTCTTTGGGTTGTCCGCAAAAGCCTTGAGATACTCGACAGACGGCCCACCTATCAGCATGCCTGAAGTTGCAAGGACCACGCAAGAGCCCACATCCTCAATGACTTGCTTTCTCTCTTTTGGAGAGCCTACCTCCTTGAAAATCTCAGACAGGAACGGGTTGTCGTCCTGGTGGAATATCTGCTTTCTAACATTTGTGTTAAGGTATTCCGGATAAGCAGTATGGATGGCTGTGATGTCCCACACCATGCCGTCTATGAACACAGGAATCCTCTCAAGCTGGCCCGAGCTGATAAGGCTTTCAAGGATAAGGATAAGCTCCTGGGCCCTTCCTGAGCCAAGCACGGGAATCAAGACCTTGCCCCCTCTGTTGATTGTGTCATGGACAAGCTTTCCAAGCATCTCGTTGCACTCTTTTCTTGAGGGCATCATGTTATCCTTGCCTCCGTAGGTGCTCTCCATTATCATGGTCTCAAGCCTTGGGAACATGGTGACAGCAGCCTCGTTTAGCTCAGTCCTTGAGAATTTCATGTCGCCTGTGTATAGGATGTTGTGCAGTCCGTTGCCAACATGCATATGCACCATGGCTGAGCCCAGCACGTGCCCTGCGTTATACAGGGTAATCCTCACGTCCGGCGTTATATCTGTTACCTCGTCATACTCAAGAGTGATAGTGTGCTTGACCATCTCCTTGATGTCATCAATGTCAAAGATTGGATCCTTACCCTCTGATTTCATGATCTTGACAGAATCCAAAAGCAGGAGAGCTGCGACATCCCTGGTGGGGGCCGTGCAGTAGACAGGCCCCTTGTAGCCGTACTTGAAAAGATATGGCACGAACCCGCAGTGGTCCATGTGGCTATGCGATATGATGACCGCGTCAAGCTCATTTATGTCAAACTCAGGAGCCTCAAGCATAGGATAAGCTTCCCTGTCGTCGGCCGGATTTATACCGCAGTCAATAAGTATCCTTGATTCAGGAGTCTGGAGGAAAAGGCAGCTCCTTCCGACCTGCCTTCCGCCGCCTAGCACGCTCATCCTTACCCACTCCTGCTTCTTTCCCCTCATCCAGCCGTCATAGATCCTGTGGCCAGTCTTATCCAGGAACTTTCTCCTGTAGTCAGACTCAAGATAGAGCACACCCCTTATGCTCTCTATAAGCTTGCTCCTTATCGCAGGCTTTCTCTTGATGATAGGCACCCATAGCGTCTTCTCTCTCACCTGTCTCAAGAGCTCGCCCTGCTTACCTATGGCAAGCCCGGGCTTGTCAGCTTCTATAGTAACTATGCTCCTCCTGGGATCAAAAAGGATCTTATCAACGCCAGCCTCTTCAGGCAGGATTTTCTTGATGGCCTCCTCAGCCTTCTCCTGGTCCATTGTGATATCTGGGTCAGGCCTTAACTCAACCCTCTTCTTAATGGCATCTACCACCTTCCTGATAGAGCCCTCATTATCAAAGAAATATTCCTTGTCCTTTGTGTAAAGGACTATATTCGCGCCCTCAAAGCCGGCAGCGCTTATCCTGCTCTCGTCGAGCATTCCCATAATCTCCTTAATTATCTTGCTTGTCGTCGCCATCAAAATACCTCCTTAGAACCTTTAGGCGCTATCTAAAATGATTATAACACACCTTAATTATAATATTCATAATCATAAAATCCCTGCCGGGCAGGCATATAATCCTAATCACCGGCTATAAACAATAATTCTTAATGTGGAAATGAACCATAAAAAATTAAAAAACCAAAGAAGGCTCTATAAAGAGATCTTTATCTCCTTCTCCACCACCTTCTTGACACCGTCTTTGGTGATTGTATAAA
>CAYLII010000018.1:16419-17089 GCA_964383645.1 uncultured Methanosarcinales archaeon | reverse complement strand
AGCTCTCCAGCGATGGATATGGCGGAGGCTTCTTTGGAAAAGCCTTAGGGTTTGGTGTTGGCGCAGTAGCCGGCTTTGGCGTTCTTGGAGCAAAAGGATTCAAGAAAGTGGGCGAGGGCCTTGATGTGATGTTCCACAGGATAGGAGACAGTATAAAAAAAAGAAGAGACCTTGAAGGAGTGGCAGAGCAAAGGCTCTCTTCAGAAATCTCTGAGGAGAATGAGATAATCAAGGACGTATCCTCCATAGACAAAGAAGCCCTCACACTAGAAGAGCTTATAGGGCAGGTGATTCAGCAGATAGAATCAGGCAGGCTCTCAGGGCCGCAGGCCATAGACATTCTTGAGAAAGAGCTCACCCAGATAGAGGAAGAGCTGACAAGGCTCATAATAAAAGAAGAAGAGAAGCTGGGTCATGTAGAAAAGGAAAAGGAGCTTTTGGAAGAGGACAAAAAAGGCGCCAAAGATCTTATGCAGCTTGATGGAGCAGAGCAGAAAGAGGACAAGAGTCTATCTCTTGTAACAGAGACAAATGAAGTCAAGAAGCTGTCAAGGGCAGACTCGGAAGTGGCCCAGACAGTAGCCGAGATATCCTCTGAATCCAGCCAGGAGCAGAAGCTTAGCAAAGAAGAGAAGGCTGTTGAGGACAACATTGCAAAAGAGATAGATTC
>CAYLII010000018.1:3457-16409 GCA_964383645.1 uncultured Methanosarcinales archaeon | reverse complement strand
AGATGACATCTTTCTTTTTAGTGGGAATTCAGATAGAAATGATGCATACATCAAAAAGATTATACTTTTGTTTTCTTAAGTAAAGATGTCATCTCTCAGGTTTGAATGAGATAAATTATTAATTATTCTAAGATGGAAAAACCATGAAACCGTCTGAAAAGAAAATTCTGGATTCTGTAGAGAATACCGAAAAAAATGAGCTGAACGTGCTTCGCAAGGCAAAGGAGAAGGTCCAGGGCTTAAAGGCGCTGAAATTCAAGAACGGCAACGAGGTAATAGATGCTCTCAAGGAGATTCTAAAGGGCCTTGAGCTCCTGAGAAAGGCCAACCAGGCAGATTCTGACAGGATACAGATGGCCGAGCAGGGTGCAAGAAGCAGGCAGGGGATGGAAAACCAGGTGAAATCCATAGAGGCCCAGAAAATAGGGCTATTCAATAAGATGGCTCAATCGGCAAAAATCCTCATGGCCAAGATCAAGTCAGCAGCCCCGCCTCAGCTCCAGATGAAGAAATAAGGTCATGATAGCCTTACCAGATTCCCATACGCAACCTTTTTAAACAACCCCGCACTTGTATTCTTCCATGGCAAAAGAACATGTGCTCATGACGAGCTTTTTGGGAAACCCAAATGTCGGGCTCTACGCATACGCGAGCGACACAGCCTGTCTAGTAGGCCACATGGTCCCCCAGAAGCTCCACGCGAAGATCTCTGAGATACTTGGAGTTCCTGTAAAGCAGACCAACATAGCAGGAACCTCAATGCTGGGAGTGTTCTGCACAGGCAATACCCACTCCCTGCTCCTGCCTGAAATCTCCTTTGATGACGAGCTCAAGGCATTGGACAGGCACGGCATCAAATACAGCATAATCAGCACAAACCTTACCGCTCTTGGAAACAACATACTCTGCAACGACCATGGCGCAATAGTAAGCCCTGACTTTGAGGACAAGGCCATAAAGCAGATAGAGGAAGCCCTGAAAGTAAAGGTAGTCACAGGCACAATTGCAGGCCTTGATATAGTCGGCTCACTAGCCTCAGTCACCAACACAAGAGGCCTCATAAGCATAGATGCCACAGACGAGGAGATAGCCCTCATAGAAAAGACACTCAAGGTAAAGCTCACAAGAGGCACCATGGGAATGGGCGTGCCCTACATCAGCTCATCAATAGTCCTAAACTCAAGGGGCTTTATCGTCTCAGAGCACTCCAGCGGAATTGAGATAGCCGATGCTGACGAGGCGCTCGGCTACATGGACAGATAAGAATTATTTCTCTAAGCGATTATCTAATCTTTTTTAGGATATTTAGAAAAGCCTTGTTCTTCCTGCAAAGCCGCTCTGGATGAAACTGCATGCACACAATCCTGCCCTTCTTATTCACAGACTCAAACGCCTCTATCACACCATCAACAGCCCTGGCAGAGATGCGAAATCCCTGAGGCAGCAACTCAACAGCCTGCTGGTGAAGGCTATAAACTGAAATCTGGTCAGCTCCCATTGCATTCCTTAGATAAGTGTCCTCCATGAGCCTGGCCTTATGGATATGCCTATTAGTGAATCTTCTCCTGTTATGCCTCTCAATACATTCCTTTGAGAGATTACTTACTCTGCCTCCCATCACCTCGGCAACCATCTGGGCGCCCCTGCATATGCCTATAATCGGCTTTCCACTCCTTGCCGCCTCTCTAATTACAGCCCTCTCAAAATCATACCTTTTTGGGTTCTGCCTCCTCAGGCTGCACTTTGCAAATCTCATATTTGTACCTGGCCCTCCGCCTGTGATAATCACAACATCAGCTTCTCTCACAGACTCCCTGATGAGCCTTTGTCTGCTTGTGATAGGTATCACAAAAGGCAACAGTCCTGCCTCCTCTACAAATTCTATATAATTATGCCTCACAAACTGGGCAGGGGCAATCTCTTTTCCAACATAATCTATGCATAATCCTGCCCTTCTCATGCCTGCTCGCCTCCACTCAAATTGCTCATTGACATCTTGTTAGGAATTATGCGCACATTAAACCTCAAATACTATATATAACAATGCCATGATAATACAAATAATCCTATCTCCTCTATTTCTGCCTGCCTGGCATCTCTGGAACTGCTTTAGCGCCATTCACATTTTTATATTTTCCCATATCTAGCATTAGGCACGCCAAAACCCCTAAAAACAGGGGGTTTTTGGCCAGAAAGATTCCAAACCTTTATAAATCTCCCCCGGTTAACCTGCGCCCTGATGGCAGAAAATCCTGAGAAAAAGCAGAAGCATGCAGGGCCAAAGCACGGCCTGCCTGACAGGATATCGGGCAGCATCGAGAACTTCTACGAGAAGCACTACAAGAAGATGGCCATCATACCACTCATAATCGGCCTGATAGCAATAGGCCTGATACTGGGCCAGTACTTCCAGACAGGAGAGTTCATGAACAGGGGAATCGGCCTAAAGGGAGGCACCACAATAAGCATCCAGCTGACAGGGGATGTGGATACAGGCTCTCTTGAGGATGCCCTCTCGTCTGAATTTTCCGGAGAGGAATTCAACATCAGGGTGCTCAAGACCAATGGCGTAACCCAGTCACTATCTATAGAGACATCGCTTGTAGGAGATGATATAGAGAAAATAATACCTGTTGTCGAGAAACAGCTGGGAAAAACCCTCGCAAGCAAAGACTACAGCATAGAGACCATCGGCTCATCGCTGAGCGAGAGCTTCTTCCAGGAGATGATAAAGATACTCCTAATAGCATTCGTGCTCATGGCAGTAGTTGTATTCTTCTACTTCAGAAGCCCTGTCCCAAGCTTCTACGTAGTCCTCTGCGCATTCCTTGACATGGTAATAACCCTTGCAATCATAAATATCACAGGCCTCAAGATCACAACAGGAGGAATCGCAGCATTCCTCATGCTAATAGATTTCTCAATCGACACAAACACGCTCCTTACAGCAAAAATCCTCAACAGGGAAGCTGGAATAAGCCCTGTAAAGGCACTAATCCCTGCGCTCTCCACAGGAATCACAATGACAGTTGCGGCATTCACCGCCATGCTTGTGGCATACCTTGTCACAACATCTACAGAGATAAAGCAGATGATGATAATACTTCTTGTTGGCCTATTGGTCGACGTTGTGGTCGCCTGGATGCAGAGCGCCTCATTATGCGTATGGTATGCGAAAAACCTTGATAAGAGGAAGGCAAAATGAACAGCGCCAAGCTCAAGAGGTTCTTCAGCAACTTTTACGTGATAATGCTTCTTGTAGTCCTGCTTTTTGGGGTAGTTGCAATCCATCCCTCCCCTGACGCCACAGGCGTCACAATCAGGAGCGTGATGAAGAACAGCTCAGCCTACAACGCAGGCATAGCAAGCCCTGACCCGGGCGCAGCCCCCACATCTAAAGAGGCCATAACCGCAATAAACAGCCAGCCTGTAAAAGATGTTGAGAGCTATTACCAGATACTCAGCGCTGTGCCTGACGGCACCCAGATAACGCTCACTACCAGTAAGCACAAGACTTACCTACTCACAAAGACCTCAGACGACATTGGGATAAGCGTCTACAACGCGCCCAAGAGTAACATCAGGCTCGGCCTCGACCTCCAGGGAGGTACAAGAGTGGTCCTCCAGCCTGAGGAAAAGGTATCTGAGGAAGTCCTTGAATCACTTATCACAAGCCTCAAGCAGAGGCTTAACGTCTACGGCCTCTCAGACCTCAATGTGAGGAAATCTGCAGACCTCTCAGGAAACCAGTTCGTGGTTGTAGAGGTGGCAGGCGCCAATGAGCAGGAGGTAAAAGAGCTCCTCTCCACACAGGGCAAATTCGAGGCCAGCATAGGAAACAAGACCGTCTTCAAAGGCGGAAACGACATCACCTATGTCTGCAGGACAGCAGACTGCTCAGGTATCGACCCGTACAGGGGCTGCTTCCAGATAGACGGGGGCTACGCCTGCAGTTTCAGGTTCTCAATCTCACTAAGCCCAGAAGCAGCGCAAAGGCAGGCTGACATAACCCAGAGCCTTGCAGTGGTGGCAGGCGAAGGAGGCCAGACCTACCTTAATGAATCGCTTGACCTATTCCTTGACGACCAGTTTGTCCAGACCCTAAACATAGGCTCAGACCTCAGAGGAAGGGCAGTGACAGACATAGAAATCTCAGGCTCTGGCACAGGCCTCACCCAGAATGACGCCCTAAACAATGCGCTCAGCGAGATGAAGAGCCTCCAGACAATCCTTATCACAGGAAGCCTTCCTGTAAAGCTCAACATAGTAAAAACAGATTCCATAAGCCCGTCCCTCGGCCAGGAGTTCACCAAGAACGCGGTCTGGATAGGGCTGCTCTCAATCCTTGCGGTATCGCTTATCGTATTCATAAGATACAGGAGGCTTGTCCTCGTGCTCCCCATCCTACTCATGGGCTGGGTAGAGATATTCCTCACAATCGCATATGCCGCATTGATTGGCTGGAACCTTGACGTTCCCTCAATCGCAGGCATAATAATTGCCATAGGCACAGGCATAAACGACCAGATCCTCATAACTGACGAGACAATAAGAGGCGAGAAAGAGGAGGCAGCCTACACCCTCAAGGACAAGATAAAGAGGGCATTCTTCATAGTGATGGCATCCTACTTCACAAGCATCGCATCTTTGGGTCCGCTCCTCTTTGCAGGAGCAGGGCTCCTGAAAGGCTTTGCCATAACCTCGCTTATCGGCCTCACCCTTGGCGTCCTCATAACAAGGCCCGCCTACGCGCACATAATTGAAGTGCTGCTGAAGGAATAAGCGCCTAATACTTCCTTTTCTGTTTTTTCTAGAAACTTTTATAAACCAAGCTTCTCAGATAAGCCCAATATGGCCGAGAAGAAGGAAGTCAAGAAAGAGGAGAAGAAAAAGGCCCCAAAAGTAAGCGGCCTAGAGACTAAAGATATCCCTGTTCATCCTTCAGGTATGGGGGGCAAGTTCCAGGTAGTCTATCAGGATGTCTTCCACTTCAAGAGCCTCTATGTAACTATGTACGACTGGCTCATCGAGAACGGCTGGACCAGCGCAGAGCCCTGGGAAAAAGGCAAAGGCGACAAGAATCCAGAAACCCTCTTCTATGACAACCGCTCGCCGGGAAACCTCAAGATCTGGATATGGTGGAGGCTCCAGAAAGGCACAGAAAACCCATACTACCATTACTACATGAACATCGAGTTCATGATGCTAGGCATGAAAGATGTTGAGGGAACAAACAGGCAGGGCACCAAATTCACAGGCCAGATAGGCGAGCTTACAATAAGCATAAAGCCCTGGATAAGGCTTGACCCCACAGGCGCATGGTGGCAGAACCCCTTCCTCAGGCCATTTCTTCCTTTCTTCAGGCAAAGGGTGCTGGTCCAGGACCTCCTATATAAGGAAGACCTGCTCCTAAAAGACACCTACCGCTTCATAGGCGTGATAAAGAAATTCCTCGAGCAGCGCACATTCATACCCGAGACAGAGATACTCTTCGAGCCCAGAAGGAAGTATGTGTAAGGGCAAATTCTTTTCTTTTTTGGATTTTTCACCATATCACAAATCCACAGAAAACTATTTAAACAATTCCCAGCCCCTCTATATAAATATAAAGCATGACATTCATCATGCCTCCATAGCAACCTTTTGCTTTGCAAAAGCTTGACCAAAAACACCAAGTGGGGTTTTGTGCGACTCAACCCCACGAAAAAATCGCACATATGCATGACATTCATCATGCCTCCGTAGCATAGTAGCTATTGCGGCAGACTTGTAATCTGCAGGTCGGGGGTGCAACTCCCCCCGGGGGCTATATTTACTCAGGGAACTAAGCCGCTTTTCCACAAGCGGTTTAATACCCTCTGGGAGCCAGTTTCCTAGGGGGATTTACTCATATCTCATATCCTGCAGGTAAATATGAATTACGTGATACAACCAATTTGTTGCTGGGTGTCAGCACCATCTCAATACACCCATCGCCTTCTTTCTGCATATTCATCATTACCTGGTCAGGTATGAAAGGATAAGTCTCTAAATCTTCTTTATAGCTATTCATCATCTCCTCTGCAGATACGCTCTCAAAGGATTTCTGCAGCAGTAAATGGTTGGCAGGCTTATTCTTAGTGCCGCCTAATGGCGTGCAGATGTAGCCTCTGGAATTATTACCAACCACCTCTCCTGCAACATCAAGGCCCACATCAAGATTGTTTGGATCAACAACTGCCCCTTCACCCACCCGGACATTATTATCCAGATATGCATCCCTAATTATGCAATTACTACCTATCTTGCAATCTTTGGATATCACTGACCAATATATGCCTGATCCGGGAGACACTTCCACACCCGGTCTCAGGACACTATGGTCAACTATACCTCCCATAATTTTGCAATCGTCGCTAATGTAGCTCTGCTCGGTCTGACTACTATTCTTCTTGTTTGAATATTCTTTCTCCCCTGAACAGAGCTCAATATCCTCTGGATTTATGCCCTGGTCCCTGAAATTTAGCAATAAGATGCCCATTATCAGCTCATCGAGTGTGCCTACATCACTCCAATAACCTGGATGCACATATGCATTCACTTTTACATTATCCTCATTGATCATGCGGTTCAATACATCTCTGGAAAGGTCGAAAGTGCTTTTCTGCATAGGCCTATACTTTTTGAGGGCTGTTCTCAAGACTTTAGGCTTCCATATGCTATCCAGTAAGCTTGCATAGCATAATCTTGAGCCCTTAGATAATCTATAAGGGGGGTTCCATGATTTCTCGACAAATCTCTTTATCTTATTATTCTTATCCATCACTATTACACCTAATTTTCCTGCTGCCTTATATTCAGGTACATTCGTGACGGCCAAGGTAACATCAGCGTCGTGATTTTTATGACTATCTAAAAATTCACTTAAGTCTATATTTGTGGAATGATCGCCAGCCAGCACTAGGCAATCAGAAAAGGAGTTGTCTAATTCAGAGGGGGATAATTCCTCCACAAGGTTAAAAAGCGATTCGGCAGTGCCGCTTACATCTCCCTCTCTATTTTTGAACGCTTTTAGGAACCCATCATCCTTAAATTCATGGCGGTCGCTCCACTTATTAATATGCCCAACAAGAGACTTTGGTTTGTATTCTACAAGAACATATACCTTGTTTACGCTCGCCTGGGTGAGCCTTGTAAGCTTGATATCCACTATCTTGGATTCAATTCCGAAGTCAACCGCCAGCTTTGATTTACCCTTGGTTAAGTTGTAAAGCCTTCTTCCTTCCCCGCCCCCCAGAATTATGGCTAGCGTATCTCTAGTATTGCCATCTCTGTTTTTTATGCTTTGTGACATATTTTTATTCACCTCCAATTCATTTATCTATAAGCCAATGCTGCCATGGAAAAATCTTCCTCTCTAAATCCCTTTGTTCTTGGAAACACCTTTTTATTTGCAAGGCTGCTCAAATCTAACCTTTTCTCAATCTGTTTCTCTATCTTTCTAAAGGCATCGACCACAGCATTCCTCTCGCCCCATCCATCCCCTATTGCAAAATACCTGCCCTTTGGCCCATATATCCTCAGGTTGGCGTATAGCTTGTCATGTATCTGTTTCCTGAAGCTCTCCTTCCTCTCCCCTATATAAACCTCAAAAAAACTATTCCCATACAGATTGGGGTTTTTGCTTAGATGCTCTTTTATAGTCTTTCTAATCAAAACCCTGTTAATCTTCTTTACTCTTGAGCCAATCTGGATCATAGGCCGATTAGGGTCTCCAGGTATGCTTGCAAAACCAATTAATAAGTCCCTCTTTGATATGCATCCTTTCAGCTTAGAGCCGCTCATCACCACAGCCACATTTACCTTGTTTCTTCTCATACGACTATTCGCAGTTTTAATCATGTCTTCCTCTCTGACCTTTGCCACGCACGGGGTTATGAAATTACTTATTGGAAGGCTTAGGATTCTATTCTTTTCATCCATGACAAATCCTCGCCGGGGTCTCTTCCTTGCCTTGGCAGCTTTTTTAACAACACTATGCGTCTTAACAATTCCCACAAGACTGTCTTTCTGCAGAACAGGCATTTCTGATATTAGGTTCCACCTGAGTCTGTTAATCAATGACGAAAGCTTTTCATCTGGTCTTGCAGTCTCAACATCCGTTCTCATAATCTCCTTTACCCTTAGTTTTCCTAATCCCCCTTCTATGGCTGCTTCAATTATACTGTCTGCCCTTATGACCCCCTGGACCTTATCTCCCTCCATCACCGGCATTAGCAAGATGTTATTATCTGCCATCAGCCTGGCTGCTTCTCGTAGGCGGGTATTCTCACTAACTCTCGGGCCAAACCTCATTACACTGCTTATTTTAGTATTATCTGGGTTCTTGTGAATGCATAAAACATCTCTCGCCCTTACTTCCCCTCTGAATTTCTTGCCCTCGAACACTAGCAGGGCGCTCTCCTCACCAAACAAGGGGATTGCTTCAGATAGGGTCATATCTGGTGCAACTGAAATAAACCCGTCATCCATTAGTTCTTTGACTTTAAATTTTATCCCCTCCTTCTTCCATCTCAGCAATATATCCCATCATAAATGCGGCTTCTTCCGGCTCAATCTTATCATCAGAAAGCATATCCTGTATATTGCTTTCAGCATAAAATGTTAAAGACATACTATGCGGGCAGTAATCTAATAATTCGTCATTCAATTTGTACACCCCCTTATTTAAATTTCAGCGGCGGGAGGTTTTCCCGCGACTTACCTCAGTTAACCTTTACCTTCTTCTTCTCAAGTTCCTTGGTTTCTTTCTTTGCTATGTGGACTTCAAGCACCCCCTCCTTATAGGTTGCTTCAACTTTGTCAGAATCCAGAGTTTTTCCAAAGGGGAAATACCTGTAGAAACCCCTATAACTCCTCTCAACCTTATAATAGCCCCTCTTTTCGTCACTCTCTTCGGTTTGCTCCCTTTTGTCTACCCTTATCACAACACCATTCTCTGTGCATGTGATGTCTATATCATCCTTGCTTATTCCAGGCATCTCTGCAGTAATCACTATCTCCCCTTCAGTCTCCCACAGGTCTGTGACCGGCTGCCTGTAACCTTTTTCGCCAATCTCTGCCAGCCAAGGGTTCTCAAGCAGTGAGACCTCCCATGGCTCTCCAAAAAACCTGTCTAGCCACCTATTCCTGTATCTGGTTGGTAAAAAATCCATCTCTCATCACCCCCGATTTTTACCTAAATGCAGAAAGGATAATTCATATCCCTTCTGCAAAAAATATTCCTGAGACTTAACTTGCACATACCTGACTCATCCATCTTTAGATAGATATGGTCTGGCTTACGCAATAATCCTGGCTCATCCCATTCAAGCAGACGCTTAGCCTGTGGAGCCCAGGTTCGACGTTATCAATAAAATAGTTGGATTGTCTTGTGGATTTAGGCGCAAGAGGATAGTACTCTATATTTTTCACACGTTCCTTATCTCCCACGACAGTCTTATCCACTGTAATTGTATGCTCCACAAATATCCTGCTACACTCCCCATTGTAAGTTGTGATGTCGACAGAAATGCCATTGTCCTCCCGATATGCCCCATCAATAATGACATATGGATTATTGCTCTCGCATGGAATGATTCTCTCAACACTATAGCCTGCATATGAGTAGCCTGAGAACCATGAATCGGGATGCCCGTTTATCATCCTATCATAGCCATAACATTTGATGCCTGCTCTAAAATTTTGATCTCCAGGTATGGAAACTATAAAATCTCCTGTCATTGGCAAAGGATTTTCTCCAACACCAAGACTTCCCAAAGATACTCTACTATTTACCCTGTTCTCATCATAGGCATACAGGTAATAGCATTCATCCCACTCGGTTCTTCCTGGATAAAAGTCTGAGTCCCCAACAAAATCTGAATCAATCTTCACAGACATTTCCTGCCCCTGCACAAGATTTTGAGCAGACATTGTTATTGTTGGAGTACCAACAACACCAGTGTTTTGGCTTGCACCAATGGCAAACCCAGCCATTATCAATACAGAAAGTATTGCTAATCCAATATACCATCTTTTGCTTATTTTCATATTCACACCTCCAAATAGGGTAAGAAACTGACCTGTATCTAATCAACCAGTAATTACAAAATAAGAGTCTGTTTTAGTAGATAAAAGAATCTCTATGACTTGCTTTTTTTAAAAACTACCAGACAATTATTTATCAGAGATGGGTCAATTTCAACCCATAATTATTTTGGGGATAAGCAATTATTTATATGTTTCCCTATAAATTATAAAACCTTGCAATAAACTTTTAAGTGTTAGGAATCTGAAGTGATAACCCATTTTTAAGTAATATCTTTCAAACTCAAGTCAAACAAATTATAACAGCAATCCTCTTTTAGCCCAAGTAGACCCCCCTGTTAGACTGCATCATAGCTTTATAAGAAACGAGGCAGTCTACCTGAACAGGCAGTCATCATCGTATGAATGCTCATTCCAGTTGTCATGCTTGTCCACATAATCATAGTACCTGCTGTAGGTGTCATTATAGCCGTTATCTGAATGGTCATCCCATGAAGAAGCCATCAAGGCAACATCTTTATACCTTCTTATTGTATCTTCTATATCCTGCGTGATAAGCCCTGCAACCTGCAGATTATACATCTCTGCTCCACTGCCGCTGATGATCTCCACCAGATCTAAGTTATTTGTTCCCTTAACTTTATCAGCTATGCCGTTTCTAGAGACAACCATCTTTTATCATCCTCCAACGTCTTGTTTATATGCTTGAATAACATCTTATATCCCTCGCAAAAAGGATCTGGCGAGTTGACTGTTCCGTTGACAAGGTATGCTGCAAAGCTGCATCCAGCCTGGCAAAGAGCAAGGTATTCGCAGGGAGCGCACTCCTCAATATTTTTAGCGTCTCTGAATGCGATAGGATTGCCCTTCATATACTCAGTCTCCATCAGCTCTTCAAGGGGAGCCTCGTTTATATTCCCATAGCTGAAATCCTTAGTGCCTGTAAACCTGTTGCATGTTGTGACCTCGCCTTTTGCAGACACGCCTATATACCTATAAAAGCACTCATTTGATGAGGTGCAGGAAACCCTATGCACTATCTGCAGTTGATCTCCCTTAAACCCGTTGACATTTGCCTTCACATAATCCAGGACACCCTGGTCATTGGCGATGCGCTGGACAAGGTTGCCATATCCTTTAGAGCTCCTAACTATCCTGTTGAAAGGATCTATCTCAAGGGGTGGTTCTGTATCATCATTGAACCACAGATCAAAAAGCTCAATCATGCTCTCTCCATATTCCTCTGGGCTTATAGCCAGGTCAAGCCTGCCTGCAGCCCTGCCGACAGGAATCTGCGGATTAAGCCTTGAATGAAGATGATGCTCCTTCTGGAAAGAATAGATCTCCTTAAGATGTGGAACAGTATTCTTGTTAAGCACACATAGGAAGGAAGAACCCCCTATCTTGAATTTCCTGGCCAGCATCAGATTCTCAAAAACCCTGTCAAAGGACTCTTGCCCCCCCTTAAATGGCCTGTTCATATTATGGGTATATCTTGTCCCATCAAGACTTATGCCTATCTTAAATCCGTATTCCCTAAAGAACTCGCACATCTCCTCTGTCAGCAGGCTTGCGTTTGTCTGCATTGAATTGATAAAAAGGTGGTCAGGAATCTCTTCCTCAAGAGCCACCGCTTTCTTATAAAACTCAAGGCCCGCGCTAAGCGGCTCTCCTCCATGCCAGATTATGTTGGTATACTTATAATCCCTGTTGTATTCAGCAAGACTATCTATAAACCTCTCCAGAGTGCTATCAGACATCATGCCCTCAGACTCTCCCTTGTCTGCAGAGCAATAGACGCAGCCGAAATTACACTCGTCACGGGGAACTGCTATTGCAGTAATCCTTTTTTTCCGCTCTTGAAATGGCTTATTGTTCACGAAGTAGGGGTAATATTATTCTATTAATGAATATGTGTTGTCTTTTTTTAGACATCAATACTAGATTTTATAAACCAGACCATATTCTCAGCCCTTATGGACACAAAGATCCTTGAAAACGCCGGCTTGTCTAAGGGAGAGATAGAAGTATATCTAACCCTGCTAAAAATAGGATCCTCCCGTGTCAGCAAGATCTCCCAGGACACAGGGCGCCACAGGACAAACATATATGATACCCTAAAAAAACTGCAGGAAAAAGGCTTGGCGTCCTGCACAATCAAAGATAATGCCCAATTCTACTCCGCTTCCGATCCTGATAAGATACTCAGTTACTTCACAGAGCGTGAAAAGGATATAAGGTCCATACTCCCAGAACTCAAGAGCTATACCTCTATGTCAAGGAGCGAGTCTGTAGTTGAGATATACCAGGGAAAGGAAGGCCTAAAGCTGATGTTTGAAGACATACTAAAAGAAGGAAAGGACTATCTCGTTTTTGAGGAGGAGGGATACATCCAGAAAGTGCTGCCCCAATACGTGCCGCAGATTAACAATCGCCTCAATGACGCAAAGATCCGTGTCAAGGTCCTGACCAAGGATCCCAGTAAGATTAGCAAGAGGAGCCTTATGAAGATTAGGTCTTTTCCGCACTTCATATCATTCCCTGCCGCAACGCTGGTCTATGGCAACAAGGTAGCCATATTGGTGTGGGACGAGCCATATCACGCAATCCTTATCAGAAGCAAGCAAGTGGCAGACAGTTACCGGAATTTCTTTAATCTCTTATGGAAAGAGGCCAAAGGGGAGTAGGGTCCTGGCACCACTAGCTGAGTACACGTTCACTTTTCAGGGGATACTCTTTTGAACAAGCTTTAAAAATAGTGCACTCTTACTATGCTGTGAAGGTGATACCATGAAACAGGCAAATATCTTAATTATCCTATCAGTTGTTGTATCAGCATTCCTGCTGGTTCTTGCAGGATGCTCAACAGTGCAGGAAACCCAGC
>CAYLII010000018.1:0-3357 GCA_964383645.1 uncultured Methanosarcinales archaeon | reverse complement strand
GACGGCTACGGAAACATTGTGGACTCAACAACAGGCCAATATACAATCTGCAGCTACACCATAGGCGGCCTCGATGACACAGAAGTGATAATTGAGCTCAAGAAATTCGAGAATAAAGAAGCCCTTGACGGCGCATACCAATACGATTCATCCCACCTCTTCGGAGCAAAGGGCCTGATAAGCGAGGATGATTTTGGCGACAAAAGCAGGTTCAGGGTCAACAGCGAAGATGACTATGGGGCAGAATACAACACTCCAGGAATATTCTACTACCACCTCTGGATCTGCAAGGACACATACATGATCCACATAACATCCGGCGGAAGCGAGGATGCCAAGGATTACATCTCAGGGGCAGGGCGAAAGATCCTCTCAAAATTCGGATAGGCAAGATCTGGAAAAAGTAGATGCATATCTCTTTGTTTTTTAATTTCTTTAATTTTAATAGTATCCCCTCATAAGATAAAAAATCAAAAAAAGACAAGAAAATCCTTTACTCCTTAAGGCAGTCTTTCCTGTATAGCTCCCACTCGTCAAACTCTTTGCCGTCTATCTGGCAATACCCTATCTGGTTGCCGTCGTCGTCTGCCTTTATCACGCTCTTGCCGCCTATGTTCTCGCAATAGGCAGCCGCAGGGTTTGGCATATACGCCCCCTCGCCTTTAGCCTTTATGTCGCAGGCATCCGGCTTGCAGCCTGCAAGGCCAATAATCAGGGTAAGCCCTACCGCTCCGGCATACAATGTGTTTCTCACTTTGCTTGATATGTCTTCCATCTTTCTTCCCTCATGTTTTATCCCATATTTTTTCTTTCTTTTTACTCATTACCTAAATACCACTTAAATCCAGTCTAAATCCAATTAGGCCTCTGGCTGAAAAAAGCCAGTCCCGCAAACAATCCAAAAAAACAAGGTGAAAAATTTTCCCTTTTAGATCTCTGGGCAATCCTCTTCCCATGTTCTAAGGCACTTCTGCTTTGACTCGCACCATGTATAGCCTGCCGAGCCTATGCAGCCGTGCTCATCCATGTCATCTCCTACAAGCTGGTCAGGGCACTCCTCCTCCCAGCTTCTGATGCACTCCTGCGTCGCCTCGCACCAGCTGTAGCCTGCAGAAGGCTTGCACCCGTGCTCGTCTATGTCTCCGCCCATCATGCCATTCGTGCAGATCTCGCCCTTCTTGACGCACTCGCCTGTAAGAGAGCACAGCCATTCATCCTCAGCGCATCCGCTCTCCTCTGAAGTGCAGTTCTCTTCCCAAGCCCTGATGCACTCCTGCTTAGCCTCGCACCAGGAATACCCGGCTGCAATAAGGCAGCCGTGCGAATCCTTCTCACCGCCTATTGTCTGGGGCGCAGAGCACCCTGTGTACAGCAGGCACAATATCCCTATCAATACAATCCATCTCATTTTCCTCATGCCTCATATCAGTTTTTTTCTTGTCATATGCAGATAATACCCAAGGGAGGCAGAGCCTAGGATTAGCACAGCCTGGGTTATGACTATCAAAAGGAACAGCTCAGGATTCTGGGAGCAGAGCGCAAAGATACCCTCAAACAGGCCTCTTGACTGGCCCGAGCCCATAAGCATAGGTGGCGCTACAGCGTCAGCAATCCTCCTCAGCACCGCCAAAGAGAGGGGTATGGCGGCAATCATGCTAAGCGCAAACACAAACATCACCCTGATCTCGCGAGGCTGGATAAGCCTCCTCCCAGAGGTAGTAAGAGAGTAATACTTCCACTTCCTATTGGTAACCTCTTTACTGACCAGCCCTGCAGAAACCAGCACATCAAGGTGCTCCTTCACCGTCGATTTCTCAAGGTTCAGTGCCTCGGACAGGTCTGACATGGTAAGCTCTTTCTCGAGCAGCAGCTTGAGGATATTCAGCCTCGTGCTCACTCCAAGCGCCGAAAGCACTTTCCTGTCAATTGTTATCTTGTCTTCCATAACGCATATATTATATCCCTGATATTTAAACAATATGGATTGGTGAGGTCTTGACCGAAATATTTATCTATACCATTTCCAATAGAATATGCATGGCAACCAAAAGGGCAATCGCGGTATTTATTTTAATGCTCTCGCTTCTATATTCAGCAGGGTGCTCTGGAAATGACGCAAGCGATGCAGAAGAGAACTCTCTTGGAAACCCGGCCACAGAATACTGCATAGAGCAGGGAGGCAGCCCAAAAACAGTCCAGACAGAAGGAGGGGTTGCAGGAATCTGCGTTCTGCCCGATAACACAGAATGCGACGAGTGGGCTTACTTCAGGAAAGAATGCCCTTAAAATCCGCTTAAGATATATAATATAAAAAATAATATCAAAATCTATACTCTATCCTAATATCTGCTCCAATTAATTTTCCAGTTTTTGGATTTTCCTGCTTAATCTACATACCCAAGGTTTTCAGCAGGCCATAGACCAGAAATGCTGGCCAGACCATGGCCTTGAGCACTCCCAGCGCGCCCATCCAGAAGCTGGTGGCAGTGGATACATAGTACACAACTGCGCCTATGAACCCTAACCCATAGACCGCACTGCCATTATAATTATTGCCAATATTAGGCCTGCAGCACATTGTCTTCTCTTCCTTAACATTCTTTTTTGGTATCTCAGTTTTTCTTGGCATATATGCATCACCTAAAACTGGGTTGCTGCCAGCATACTTATAAATCTTCCCTGCCACCAAACATTTATAAATCACCCCTTCCGGAAAAGCTATCTATGGTGCTTCCATACGGCCTTAGCGTTGAAGAGGGAGTCACAGTCCTAATGCCCCTTGTCCAGTTTGTGGCAGGCATGGTCATATACGCAGTCCTAATATACCATTTCTACAGGTTCCTTGCAAAAAAAGACGTCCTTGACCTGGACTTTAGCAGATACAGGGAATCAAAACACCCGACAATTAAATTCATCATGAGGGTGATAATCTACATATTCGAGAATATCCTGCTCGTTCCAATATTCACCTTCATCTGGTTTGCGTTCCTGACAGTCATAATCTCATTTCTGGCAAGAGAGCAGGCCGCCCAGACCATCATCCTATTTTCCATGGCTCTTGTCGCAGCCATCAGGATAGCGGCATACTATGACGAGAACCTATCAGTGGACCTTGCAAAAGTCCTTCCCTTCACACTCCTCGCACTTTTCATAACAGAGGCATCCGCCCTTTCGCTGGACGGCTTTGTCACCACAATAATGTCCATCATCACCAACTGGAAGCCTCTCGCCTACTACTTCATATTTGCAGTAATGCTTGAGATGCTTCTCAACTTTGGCTATGAAATTTTTACACCTCCTCATAAAAAGCAGAACTGAAAGCTTCTATTCCCCAGAGCAGGACCTAAAAAAAGCGGG
>CAYLII010000017.1:0-17248 GCA_964383645.1 uncultured Methanosarcinales archaeon | reverse complement strand
CAGCAGCAGAACTAATTGACAAGTGATAATCAATGCAGACAAAAATAATCGACGCAACGAACAATGAAACAGGCAAGAAGAGCCTGCCTGTCCAGTTCGAGGAGGATTTCAGGCTTGACCTTATCAGGAGAGCATATTACTCGCTAAAGAGCCACGAGAGGCAGCCATACGGCACAAAGCCAGGAGCCGGAACAAGGCAGTCTGTCGAGGTCTCAAAAAGAAGAAGGGACTGGAGGGGAAGCTACGGCATCGGAATCTCCAGAATACCCAGAAAGATCATGCTTCATAGGGGAACCAGGTTCAACTGGACAGGAGCATTTGTCCCAAGCGCAGTCGGGGGCAGGGCAGCATTCCCACCCAAGGCAGAGAAGATATGGGACCAGAAGATAAACACAAAAGAGAGAAGGAAGTCCCTAAGGAGCGCAATAGCCGCGACCATGGCTCCAAAGCTAGTCGAGCAGAGGCACAAGCTTCCATCAACATATCCATTCATAGTCACAGCATCATTTGAGGATATCTCAACAACCAAGGATGCAAAGAAAGCCCTTGAGGCAATAGGCCTAAAAGCAGAACTTGAGAGGACTGCTGAAAAGAAAATCAGGGCAGGCATTGGAAAGATGAGGGGCAGAAAGTACCAGACTAAAAAGGGCCCGCTCATAGTTGTGTCCAAGGAATGCAAGCTCATGAAGGCAGCGGCAAACATCTCCGGCGTCGAGATAATAGACGTCAAGCATCTCAACATAGGCTACCTCGCCCCTGGCGCAGTGCCCGGAAGGCTTACCCTATGGACAGAGCCGGCGATTGAGATAATGTCAAAAGAGAAACTATTCATGTAAAGGCTAAAAAAATGGAAACCAGCGAAATCATCAAGTACCCAATCTCCTCTGAGAAGTCGATAAGGCTCATGGAGAAGGAGAACAAGCTGATGTTTTTGGTAGACATGAGAGCCAAGAAGACTGAGATAAAGAAAGTCATCGAGGAGATGTTCAAGGTGAAAGTCACCCAGCTCAACACATACATCGGCCCTGACGGAAAGAAGAGGGCATATGTCAAGCTCTCGCCTGAGACCCCGGCAATTGATATTGCCACAAAGCTCGGCCTGATATAAGCATTATATGATAAACATATCACAACAAAACATAGCAAAAAATTACGATAACTGAGATAAAATGGGAAAAAACCTGATTCAGCAGAGGAGAGGAAAGGGCACCCAGTCATTCACAGCCCCAAGCCATAGGTACTATGGCGAGCCCATGTACAGGCACATCCATAACCTCGAGAACCCTGTGAGCGCGACAGTAACAGACATAGTCCACTCGACAGGCCACTCAGCTCCTCTTGCAGAGATCAAGTATGACGACGGCGAGACAGCCCTCATAGTGATTCCAGAAGGAATAAAGGTTGGAGACATCATACTCCACGGCCCTAAGGCAGAGCTCAGGGTGGGAAACATACTGCCCCTCAAAGACATACCTGAAGGCACTAATGTATATAATATCGAAAGCCAGCCCGGAGACGGCGGCAAATTCGTGAGAAGCTCAGGCGTTTGCGCCAGAGTCTCCTCAAAGTTTGACAGCCACATCACAATCGAGCTTCCCTCAAAGAAGCAGAAAGACTTTAATCCCAACTGCATGGCCACAATAGGCGTGGTCGCCGGAGGAGGCAGGGTAGAAAAGCCACTCTACAAGGCAGGAAGGGCATGGCACAAGAGGCTCGCAAGAGGCAAGCTTTATCCGAGAGTGAGGGCAGCATCAATGAACGCTGTAGACCATCCATTTGGAGGAAGCAGGAGCTCAAGGAAGGGCAGGCCAACAATCGCTCCGCAGAATGCGCCTCCGGGAAGAAAGGTGGGTATGATCAGGCCTGGCAAGACCGGAAGAGGCAAGTAGAGGTAAAAAATGGCAAAGAAAGAATTTTCATTCCAGGGAAAGAGCATGGATGAGCTAAGAAAGCTCACAATCAAGGAGTTCGGCCAGCTCATCCCATCAAGGCAGAGGAGAAACCTCGTAGGCGGCCAGACAGAGCAGCAGAAGATACTCCTGCGAAACCTCGAGAAGAGCAACATGGTCGAGACACACTGCAGGGATATGGTGATAATTCCCATGATGGTAGGAAAGACAATCAAGGTTCACAGGGGCAACGAATTCGTCCCCGTACTCATAGAGCCCGAGATGGTGGGCCACGTGCTTGGAGAGTTCGCCCTCAGCAGAAGAAGGGTAGAGCACCACGCGCCGGGAATAGGAGCCACAAAATCAAGCGGCGGAATCGGAGCCAAGTAAAGGTAATCAAAAATGGTATTTCACTATTCGGTAAAGGGCATGGATGAGAAAAAGACAGCGAAAGCTGCAGGAATCTCATTGGACATGTCCATGAAGCACGCCAAGATGGTGGCCAACCTGATAAGAGGCATGAACGCAGAGGAGGCCATAGAAATCCTGGAGGGTGTGATCGAGCAGAGGATACCCGTTCCATACACAGAATATTTCAGGGATCTGAGCCACAAAACAGCAGTAGGCCCTGCAAGATTCCCTATCAAGACCACAAAAGCGATACTAGAGACATTAAGGGGCGCGATTGCAAACGCCCAGCATAAGGGCCTCTCAACATCACAGCTATTCATAAAACATATCGCCACCCACACAGCGGCAAAGCCCTGGCACGCCGGAAGGCATGCAAGAAGGAAGATGAAGCGAGCGCACCTCGAGATAATCCTCGAGCAGGCAGGCGAGGCGAAGGCAGAGAAGAAGCCCAGTAAAAAAGCAGAGGCTAAAGTGGCGGCAGAGGCCAAGGCTCCGTCAGAGCCAAAGGCGGAAAAGCCTGCCAAGGCTGCGCCAAAGCCCAAGTCAGAAGACAAAAATTCAAAAGGTGCTAACTGAACATGATTGAAAGGGACATAGTTGCTCAGAAGATGAAGGAGTTCCAGATACAGGAATATGTGGGTACTAACCTCAGGAACGGAGGCTACTCGCACATCAAGCTTCAGAGGACACCCCTAGGCGAGAAAATAATTGTCTATGCCTCCAGGCCAGGCCTCGTAGTGGGCAGGCAGGGCAGCAACATCAGAAAGCTCACCACAGAGCTCAAGACGAAGTTCGGCCTAGAGAACCCCCAGATAGAGGTTGGCGAGGTAGACAACATAAATCTTGATCCTCGCATAGTCGGAGAGATGATTGCCGCAAGCCTCGAGAGATTCGGAACCCAGAGATTCAAGGGAATCATGCACAAAACCCTCTCAAATGTAATGGGCGCAGGAGCGCTCGGAATAGAGATTATAGTATCTGGAAAAATCCCAAGCGCACGAGCCAAGTCATGGAGAGTCTATGCAGGCTATCTCAAGAAGTGCGGAGACATAAGCGTGCAGGGCGTAAGAGTCGCCCACTGCGTGGCAAAGCTCAAGAGCGGGATAGTAGGAATCAAGATCAAGATCATGCCTCCAAATCTGGTACTGCCTGACAAGGTTACTCTCAGGAACGAGCTTGAGATAGTAGAAGAGATCCAGAGAGAGAAGGATGTGGCGGCGGACAAGCAGGAGAAATCCGACCAAAAAGCCGCCAAAAAATCAAAGGCAAAGCCCCGGGCGAAAAAGGTTGCCTCTGAATCAGGAGAGAAAAAAGAAAGAAAGCCCAGGGCAAGGAAGGCTACTTCAGAAAAAGCAGGGAAAGCCCAAAAGCAGTCTGCTGAAGACAAGCCAGCCGTAGAGACAAATGCAGAGGATTCAGAATGAGCAAGAAGATGAAAGAGCTTAGGGCAATGAATGAGGTCCAGCTAAGTGACAGGCTCTCCCAGCTCAGGATGGAGCTCGTGAAATTCAACACACAGGTCGCGACAGGAACAGCCCCTAAAAGCCCAGGCCTCATCAAGCAGGCAAAGAAAAACATAGCAAGGATAATGACAATCATGCATGATTTGCAGACCAAAAAAACTGCTGCGAATCAATCGAAAGACAACAAGTCCAAAGAGAATAAAAAAGGAGGAGTTGAGAAAAAGCAATGAGCGAAATATGTCAGATCTGCGGGCTGCCCAAAGACCTCTGTGTCTGCGAGACAATCGCCAAGGAAACCCAGAAGATCGTGGTGCGCGTTATACACAAGAAATTTAACAAGGTATACACCACGATAGGGGGCATAGACACAAAGGAAATAGACATCAAGGACACGACAAAAAAACTCAAGAACAAGTTCGCCTGCGGCGGAACTGCCAAGAAAGGGGTCATCGAGCTCCAGGGCAACCACAGGGCCAACATAAAGGACTACCTTGTCCAGCTTGGGTTTCCGGCAGAGACAATCGACGTCATGTAAAACAACATGGACCACGTCACAAAGCTGCTTAAGGGCGAGCTGATAGGAAAAAAGCTGCGCCTGATAAGAGACAGTGGCGGAATCGCGCTTACGGCCAGGATCATCGACGAGACGAAAAACACGCTGGTGGTCGAGGCAAACAACAAGAAAAAAAGGATATCAAAGGCGCTCTACACCCTCGAATTCGACGAGGGCGAAAGGCTGATAAGGGTGAGCGGAAGGCTCTTCCTGAAAAGGCCAGAAGAGCGCATAAAATCAAAGCTGATGAAAAGATGGTAAAAAAACAAGAAACAAAGGAAGGCGAAGAGGCCAGGCATGCGAGCCATGCCGCAGCGCCCAGCCATGCCCCTGCAGAGAAAAAGCAAAGAGCCATAAAGCCAGCGCGAAAACCGGCGAAAAAGGCAGAGCAGCAGGCCGCAGACGGCGAGTGTACAGACAAGTTCTGTCCAATACACGGCGAGTCAAAAGTCCACGGCAGAGTGCTCGAGGCCACAGTGGTGAGCGCCAAGGCCCATAAGACTGCCAAGGTAGACAAAGTAAGATCATTTTATCTCACAAAGTTTGAGAGATATGAGAAAAGGCACACAAGGATATTGGTCCACAACCCCCCCTGCATCAACGCCAAAGCCGGCGACGAGGTAAGGATAATGGAGTCAAGACCGCTTTCCAAGACCAAACATTTCATAATAATCGAGGTGCTTAAGAGAAAATGAAAGCCCTAAAAGCCAATGTCACAAAGGCGCTGCCAATGGGAGCGTTCCTGCCAACATGCGACAATTCGGGCGCAAAGCTCGTCCAGATATTCAGCGTAAAAGGCGGAAAGACAGTCAGAAGGCGAAGCCCCTCTGCGGGAGTTGGCGACCTCATCCAGGCCAGCGTGAAAGCAGGCAAGCCCGAGATGAGAAAGCAGGTTGTGTTCGCAGTCATAGTCAGGCAGAAGAAAGAGTACAGGAGGCCTGACGGCTCAAGAATCAAGTTTGAGGATAACGCGGTAGTCGTCGTAAAAGACGAGAAGGGAAACCCCAAGGGCACTATATTCAAGGGCCCTGTAGCCAAAGAGGCGTGCGACCGCTGGCCTCCCCTGGCAAAAGTGGCGAGGATAATAGTCTAAAATGAAAACCGAATTTTCAGCTTCATGGAAAGCAAGCTCACAGAAGAGAAAGCAGAGGAAATACAGGCTAAACGCACCCCTACACATAAAGAGGGGCATGATGGCAAGCCACCTCTCGGCGGAGCTGAGAAAAAAGCACGGCAAGAGAGCTATAGTAGTAAGAAAAGAAGACAAGGTCAAGATAATGAGGGGCCAGTTCAAAGGCCTCACAGGCAAAGTGGACAAGGTAAATGTGAAGAAAGAATTTGTATATGTGAGAGGCGCAGAAGGCGCAAAGAAAGACGGCACAAAAACCTTCTATCCCCTCCACCCCTCAAACCTCATGATACTAGAGCTTGCCCTGGGAGACAAGAGAAGGGCAGAATCCCTCGCAAGAGGAATAAAGAGCAATACTAAAAAAACAGAACAGAAGTGAATAACAAATGGCAACATCATACTTGAAAAGACTAAACGCGCCCAAGACATGGAAGATCCAGAGAAGAGGGCTGAAATTCATAACAAGGCCCAAGCCCGGCGCCCACAAGATGGAGCTGTGCCTGCCTCTCAACACTGTTATGAGAGACATGCTCGGCCACACCACCACAACCAAAGAGCTAAGAACTCTCCTCATAGCAGGAGAGGTGCTTGTAGACGGCATGAAAGTGAGGGAGAATGCCTTCCAGGTAGGCCTATTTGACGTGCTTTCGATACCTAAGATTGACGAGCACCACAGGATGCTCATATCAGACAAGGGATACTTGATGCTCAACAAGATAGACAAGAAAGAGGCAGGAATCAAGCCCTGCAAAATACTCAACAAGACAATCCTCAAGGGGGGAAAGGTCCAGCTAAACCTCGACGGAGGCATAAATGTCCTTGCAGAGGACAGCAGCTACAAGACAGGAGATGCGCTCATGCTCAGCCTGCCCGACAAGAAAGTCACTGCCCACATCAAGATGGAAAAGGGCTCATACATATTCCTCAGCGGCGGAAAACACATCGGAGACCACGGCGTGATCGACGAGATAAAGGGTGCGTCCCTTAGCTACAAGTCCCACAGCGGGGCAGTTGTAGAGACACTCAAGAAATACGCCCAGGTAATAGGCAGGGACAAACCTGCAATATCATTGTTCAAGTGATTAAAAAATGGAAAATTCAATGAGAAAAATAAGGGTTGAGAAAGTCACCATAAATGTGGGTGGCGGAAACGACCAGGACAAGATAGAGAAAGGCCTAAAGCTAATCACAATGATCACAGGCAAGAAGCCCATAAAGACCGTCACACAGCAGAGGATACCATCATGGGGCATAAGGCCGGGTCTTCCAGTAGGCTGCAAGATAACTCTCAGGAAAGAAGATGCTGTGAGCGTGCTAAAGAGAATCCTCCAGGCGCGCGACAACAAGCTTGAGCCAAGAAACTTTGATGACAAGGGCAACCTGAACTTCGGAATGACAGAGTACATCTACATTCCGGGCGTCAAGTACGACCCTGCTATAGGAGTCATGGGATTCGAGGTCACAGCCACGCTTGAAAGGCCGGGTTACAGGATAAAGAGAAGAAAGCATTCCCAGAGAATGGTTGGGAAAAAGCACAAAGTCACAAGGGATGATGCAATAGACTATTTCAAGAAAGAGTTCAGCGTGGAGGTATCGGAAGAATGACTGTCAGCGATTACCGCAAGGAGTTTAAGCAACTCAACCCAAAGCCGGTGAAGTTGGCCCGCTACATGAAGCACAACAAGCCAAAGGAAAGGAAGCACGGCATAGGGACAAAGAAATGCTCAAGATGCCTCAAGACAGGAAGCCATATAAGCAAATACGGCCTTCACCTCTGCAGGTACTGCTTTAGGGAAATAGCCACAAGCATAGGATTCAAGAAATACAGATGATTAAAAATGACACTGAATGACCCATTAGCAAATCTGATGTCGAAGCTCAACAACGCCGAGAAGGCAGGAAAGCTCGAGCTTGAGATAAGGCCCAGCTCGAAAGTTATAGTTGAAGTGCTAAAAAAGCTCAACGAGAACATGTATGTGGGAGAGGTCAAAGAGACCACGACTACGCTTGGCAAGTCCGTGAAAGTGAGCCTGCTGCACAAGATCAACAAATGCGGCGCAATAAAGCCGAGATTTTCAGTCCAGGCGGACGGATTTGAGAAATTTGAGAAGAGATACCTAATCGCAAAGGATTTTGGAATGATCCTGGTGTCTACGACCCAGGGCATAATGACCCACATAGAGGCTGAGGAGAAGGGAATCGGAGGAAGGCTGCTTGCCTATTGCTACTAAATGAGACTCGACCTTATTGAAGAGAGGCTTGAAGTGCCTGCTGGTGTGAAGTTCGAAGTAGCCAATGGCATTGTCACAGTCGAAGGCCCGAAAGGAAAGCTCACCAGGTCCATAGACCCAAAGCTCACAGTGAAGCTGGACGGCACGACAGCCACAATCAGCGTGAAGAACGCATCCAAGAGGGAGAAAACCCTGATAGGCACATTCAAGGCCCATTTCGCAAACATGATGAGCGGTGCAAAAGAGCCCTTCATATACAAGATGAAGATCTGCTCGGGCCATTTTCCAATGACAGTCGCCGTAAAGGGCGACGAGCTCATAGTAAAGAATTACCTTGGCGAGAAGATGCCCAGGGTGCTCAAGTTCAAGCCAGGTGTGGCAGTAAAAGTAGAGGGTGACATAGTTGTCATCACCTCTCCTAATAGGGAGCTGGCCGGCCAGACAGCCGCCTCTATAGAAAAGCTCACATCCAGGGCAGATTACGACAAGAGGATATTCCAGGACGGCATATACATAACAGAAAAAGCCGGGAAGCAGATCACCGGATAATAATTCAATGGATAAATAATCATAGTAATGAAAAGGAGATAAGACCAAAATGACAATCGCTGAAATGCTCAAGGTGCGCGCCACCATCAAAAGGAAAAAGCCAGTCTTCATAAGAGAGGAGGCCAAGAAGATAAAGAAGCTATCCAAGATGGGCTGGAGAAAGCCCAGAGGCTGGCATAACAAGATGAGGCACGGCTTCAAGGGCCACAGAAGATGCGTGGAGCCAGGCTGGGGAAGCCCGGCAGAAGTAAAGGGCCTCCACAGGAGCGGCCTGCAGATGATACCCATCAATACTATAGCAGA
Organism: uncultured Methanosarcinales archaeon; assembly: GCA_964383645.1. Classification (GTDB taxonomy): domain Archaea; phylum Nanobdellota; class Nanobdellia; order Woesearchaeales; family JAGVZT01; genus CAYLII01. The sequence goes on along the minus strand of CAYLII010000017.1, from coordinate 8,720 downwards.
GCTTGCGAAGATAGATCCTGCAAAGCAGGGCATCATAATCGCAGCCAATGTAGGCACAAAAAAGAAGATGGACATAATAGATGCAGCCGTCAAGAAAAAGATAACAATACTCAACATCAAGGACCCTGCTAAATTCGTCGAGGGCAAGAAAGCCCTTTTCCAGAAGAACAAGGACGAGAGGCTAGCCAAGAAAGAGGCCAAGAAAAAGAAGGCAGAGGCAAAGCCAAAGAAGTCTATCGAGCAGAAAGTCGAGAAAGCAGAAAGCGATGAAGAGAAGAAAGAGCATGAGAAAAAAGAGCTCGACAAGGCGCTCATCAAAGAGCAGAAATAAAAAGGACGGAAAATCAAAATGCTTAAGACACAAAAAAGGCTTGCGGCACAGATCCTGAGATGCTCACCCAGCAGGGTGCAGTTCAACCAGGACAGGCTTGACGAGATTAAAGAAGCCATCACAAAGGCCAACATAAGAGGCCTAATAAACTCAGGCGTCATAGTCAAGAAACCAACCCACTCTACATCAAGGGGAAGGATAAGGCTGGCCTTGATCCAGAAAAGGAAAGGCAGAGGCAAGGAACCCTCAAAGAGAAAGGGCAAGGCCACCGCAAGAAGGAAGCCCAAGAGAGAGTGGATGAACAGGACAAGGCTCATGAGATCCCTCCTGAGCGATCTCAGGGAAAAGGAAAAGATAGATGTAAAGAATTACAGGATACTTTACCTGAAAGTCAAGGGAGGCTTCTTCAGGAGCAAGAGGCACCTTAGCATCTACATGGAAGAGCAGGGACTGCTAAAGAATAAATAAGGTTATGATAAGATGAAAAAGCACACAATCTACACATTGCCTTTCAGAAGGAAGGCAGCAGAGAAGACTAATTACAAGAGCAGGATGAGGCTCCTTCTCTCCAGAAAACTTAGGCTTGTTGCGAGGCTGTCCTCAAAGAACGCCCTCGCCCAGTTAGTGGAGACCATGCCTGCCGGTGACAAAATAATTGTGTCTGCAAGCAGCAAAGAGCTCGCAAAGCTCGGCTGGAAAGGCAACACAGGAAACATCTCAGCAGCATACCTTGTAGGCCTCATGGCAGCAAAGAAAGCCAAGAAAGCCAAGGCAGGAGAGGCTGTGCTCGACATAGGATACCAGACTTCCACTCACGGCTCAAGATTGTACGCCATGCTCAAGGGGCTAATAGACGGCGGGCTTGATATTCCGCACTCAGATGAGGTTTTCCCGCCTGATGACAGGGTTGCGGGAAAGCACATCGCAGCCTACGCAAAGCAGCTCAAGAAAGACGAGCCTGACAGATACAAGAAATACTTTTCAGCTTACCTCAAGGCGGGCCTTGCTCCAGAAGAGCTTGACCAGCACTTTGAGTCCATAAAGAAAAAGGTAGAGGCATTATAAGATGAAAAAGAAGACCGATTTGAAAGAGGAAGCCAAGGCAGCAGAGCCTGTTCCTGTTCCCGAGGCGGCGCCAGCATCGCCAGATGCGTCCATAGTAGCGCCTGCTGTTGCGGAAACTCCTGAAATAGTAGTGGAGCCAGTCCCTGAGGAAGAGGAAGTAGTAAAGCCAGTAGGCCCCTCATTCAACAAGGACGCATGGAAGCCCAAGACATCTGTCGGCCAGAAAGTAAAGTCCGGTGAGATAACTGATATTGACCAGATCCTAGAGAACGGAGTCCACTTCATGGAGGCAGAGATAATAGACGCTCTCATGCCAGGGATGGACAGCGATCTTCTTATGATAGGCCAGGCGAAAGGCAAGTTCGGCGGCGGAAAAAGAAGGATATTCAAGCAGACCCAGAAAAAGACTCCTGAGGGCAACAAGCCCAAATTCAGCACTTACTGCGTCATCGGAAACAGGGATGGTTATGTCGGCCTAGGCCATGGGAAATCAAAAGAGACAGTACCCGCAAGAGAAAAGGCGCTAAGGAACGCAAAGCTAGGCCTCATCAAGGTTAGAAGGGGCTGCGGAAGTTGGGCATGCGGATGCAAAACTCCACACTCCATTCCTTTTGCGGTCGAGGGCAAGGTGGGCTCTGCCTACATCAAGCTCATGCCCGCTCCAAAGGGAGCAGGTCTCGTGGCTGAATCAGAGGTCCAGAAGATCCTCCAGTTCGCGGGAATCAAGGATGTCTACTCAATGACAGACGGCCAGACCAGGACAAGGATGAATCTCCTCAAGGCCACAATGGAAGCGCTAAAAGAGCTCATGAACACAAGGGTCCAGCCGGGCCACTTCGAGAAGCTCGGAATAGCCGACGGCAAGAAGAAAGAGGATGGTGAGTCCAAATGAGCGCCCCAGTAAAGACAGAAAAAGCCCTGAAGCTCGTAGTTGTGAGAGTAAGAGGCCCAGTAAGAGTAGACAAAGTGATAAACGACACGCTCGACATGATCCACCTTGAAAGGGTGAACTGCAGCACAGTCATTGACGGCACTCCTGAAATCTACGGGATGCTTAGGAAAGTCAAGGACTATGTTACCTACGGCGAGATAGATGATGCCACTTACAAGGCCCTGATAGAGAAGAGGAGCGAGCCTTTCAAGGGAAGGCTCACAGATTCCAAAGGCCAGATTCAGTACAAGAAGTTCATAACAGTCGACGGCAAGAAGCTCAAGCCCTACTTCAGGCTCAGCCCTCCCAGGGGGGGATATGAGAGGAAGGGCATCAAGTGGAGCTTCAAGCAGGGCGGCGCCCTGGGATACAGGGGCAAAGAGATCAACAAGCTCATAATGAGGATGATTTAGATGGTCGTCAACAAAAGAAAGAAAAACTCAAGGCAGAGAGGCTCTACCGCCCACGGCTACGGCTCGCATAAAAAACACAGGGGGCACGGAAGCAGGGGAGGAACTGGTCTTGCCGGTACAGGAAAGAGGGCAGACTCAAAAAAGCCATCCATCTGGCATGACACACAGTATTTTGGCGGCCACGGCTTTGTGAACAAGGCACCAGCCAAGCCAATCTTCCCAATCAACATCTCCGACATAGAGAAGAAGCTTGACTCATATCTGGCTGATAAGCTCATAACAAAAGAGGGCGACACCTATGTGGTGGACCTCTCAAAGCTAGGCTTCGACAAGCTTCTCGGAGACGGAAGAGTATCCAGGAAATTCAAGATAACCGCGAAATTCGCATCAGCAATGGCAATAGAAAAAGTAAAGGAAGCCGGCGGCTCTGTGGCTACGACAGTCATAAAGAAAGAGAAGCCCAAAAAGGAAGAGGGCTCAAAAAAGCCGGCCAAGGACGCTAAAGACGCCAAGAGCGCCAATAAGAAAGCTGCAGAAGACGACGACTCGGAGGAATAAAGGCCAACAGGCCCTTGCCCAACACAATGTCATTGAGAACACTTCTCACAAACCTTCCGGAAGTCCAGGGCCCTACTCAGAAAAAGCTTTCTTTCAACGAGAAACTCAAGTGGACATTAATCATTCTTGTCATATTCTTCGTGCTTGGCGGGATCTCGCTCTTTGGGCTTGATCCCCAGAGCCAGTTCCAGTTCGAGCAGCTCGAGATAATCCTGGGCGCCAGCTTCGGAAGCATAATCACGCTCGGCATAGGCCCTCTGGTCACAGCATCAATCGTGCTCCAGCTCCTGGTCGGCGCAGGAATAATGAAGCTAGACCTCACAAAAGCAGAGGACAAGGCGTTTTTCCAGGGGCTCCAGAAGGCAGCGGCCATATTCTTCATCCTCTTCGAGGGATTCATCTACGTATTCATGGGAGGGCTAAACCCTGCCTCGACATTCAATGGTGTAAGCATAATCGGAACTCCTATGTACACCCAGCTCAGGCTTCTACTCGTCGCCCAGCTATTCATAGGCGGCTTCCTCATAATGTTCATGGACGAGGTCATCAGCAAGTGGGGCTTTGGGAGCGGCATCTCGCTCTTTATCGCAGCAGGCGTGAGCCAGGAGCTTTTCGTAAGGCTCTTCTCCCCTCTTGAGTCGCCCACTAATCCGGGCGTCATGGTTGGAGCGATACCAGCAATATTCCAGTCGCTCGCCTCGCAGGACCTGACCACAGTCATACTCATGGTTGCGGCAATCGCAGCCACTCTATTCGTGTTTGCGATAGCCATCTTCGGCCAGGCAATGAAAGTCGAGATCCCCTTAAGTTTTGGAAGAGTGAGGGGGCAGGGCATAAGGTGGCCGCTTTCATTCATCTACACAAGCAACATCCCAGTCATACTCGTATCAGCGTTCCTTGCTAACATCCAGCTCTTTGCAAGGCTCTTCCAGACCTGGGGACACCCTATATTTGGCACATTCGTGGGAAACACGCCTGTCTCAGGCATAGTGGTCTGGACCAATCCACCCAACGTGATAGGCGGGCTCATCAAGGGAAGCCTTGCAGGAATAGACATAGCCCATGCGCTCGGCTACATGCTCCTAATGATTATCGGCTCAGTGATATTCTCAATATTCTGGGTCCAGACATCAGGAATGGATTCCAAAAGCCAGGCCAAGAACATGATAGCCTCAGGCCTCCAGATACCTGGATTCAGGAGAGATGAGAGGATACTTGAGACAATACTTGACAGGTACATCATGCCCCTCACAGTCATGGGTGCCATATTTGTAGGCATAATCGCAGGAGTCGCAGACATCTCTGGCTCTCTTACAAGAGGCACAGGAATCCTGCTCACTGTGATGATCATCTACAAGCTCTACGAAGACATCGCAAGGCAGCACATGGTAGACATGAACCCTGCGCTCAAGAAGTTCATTAAGGAATGAGCTTCACAGTTTTTTCATATTTCACATTTTCCTTATCAAGTCATTTCATCATGCAAAAACAGGGGGTGAATAATAAATGGCAGATATCTTGACAGCAGTGCTCGCGTGGCCGCCTATCCTAGTCATACTTCTCGTATCGCTTTTCGTTTCAGTCTTATCAGTGGTCGTGTACAAGTTCACCACGAACCAGACCAAGCTCAAGTCAATACACGAGGAGCAGAAGAATCTCAGGGCAGAGATAAAAAAGAACCAGAAGAACCCAGAGAAGGCGATGAAGCTCAACCAGCGCGCCATGGAGCTCTCGATGGAGATCATGCCCGAATCCATGAAATCCATGATATTTACATTCATCCCAATCATCATAATCTTCGGCTGGCTCTCGGCAAACCTGAGCTTCATGCCACTTTATGCAGGAGACACATTCACAACCTCAATGACATTTGAAAAGCTCCTTCCCGGCCAGCAAGCTACACTCTCTGCCTCGCCAGGGCTGGGCATAGTGAGCGCTGCAACCCAGGATGTTATAGGAGACAAGGTTGTGTGGGAGCTAAAGAGCCAGGCGGCAGGAACCTACAACCTTACCTATGTCTATGGCAGCGGGGCATACTCAGAGACATACAGCCTTCCTGTAAAGATCTCTGAGGACGGCGCCCGGGACTACCTTAATCCTGTGCTTGCAAGGCAGAAAAAGATACTCTTCCTGATACCCTCTGGAACAGGCATATCCGAGAAAAGCAACATAGTCCAGATAAAAGTGGACATGCAGCCTGTAAGGCCCCTAGGCCAGAGCTTCAACCTTTTCGGCTGGTATCCCGGCTGGCTTGCGATATACATCATAAGCTCGCTGGTATTCACAAGCGTTCTGAGAAAGTACATGAAAGTATATTAGACCAGAGTATATTGCTCCTGTTGGATAGTTCTTCATGCTTATATACCCCTATATTCACAAGCTATAAATATAACTGATTTATCACCATACACAAAATGGCAAGAAAAAACACTGAACGGCAGTCCAACATAAAGAAAGTAATCATATCACTATTTTTTGCGTTCATCATGGTATCAAGCATACTTGCGATAATGTTCTCAGGCTATAACCAGCCCAATGAGATAGAGTATAACGGCCACATATTCAAATTCCAGGGCGACTACCTTGTCACCAAGGTTGACAAGACAACAATCAAGATACAGTCATATCCGGCAAATCTTGCAGCCATCCAGGCGGATGACGCCATAGCCCAGAAACTTAACTCAGGCTACCCGATATTCATCTCAACACCGCTGACCGCCCAGTACAAGGAATACGCAGGCCAGGCAGCATATGATCTCGCAGAATACTTGGGCACAATAGGGGTGCAGACCAGTATAGCCATATCAGATGATAATACAGGCTACCCCACAATCCCCCTCATAACCTGCACCAACGCCACTGCTGCTCTTCCAGTCCTAATATTTGAGGAGAGCAACCAGAGCTCAATGTCGATTGAGGGAGACTGCATCAGGATAAGCGCCTCTACAGGCTACGACTTCATCGCCTACAAGGACAGGCTCGTGCTCAAGCTCTCAGGCATAATGCCGTGATTTATGCCCTTATTGATCATGATTGATATTAAGGCATTATATTAGGGGATGATGCAAGGGTAAGATGCTTAGGCATAATATGGGTGTATAATGCTTATGTCAATATGCTTGGGTCAAGATGCTTAAGGTATGATGCTAGGACATGATGCTCTTGGCATTGTGTATTTGAAGGTGGTAATCAGTGAAAAAATCAGACATTAATAAAAAGGAGACAGAGGAGATCTATGTCGAGGTGGAGGACTCCGAAGATGATGAAAAGGGCAAGCCATCCAAAAACTCAGACCTCACAAACATAATCATATTCCTGGTTGTTATCGCAGTCATATCAGGCGCGGCCTATCTGGCATACATCAAGCTTTATCTTCCAATGACCCAGCCGCAGCCCCAGCCTGGCCAGAACATAACTGACAGCTACATCTACAAGGGCTTTGAGTTCAAGAAGATAGACAGCCTCTGGACCACAGATGTCCAGGTGGGAAACACGATAATCCAGATCTGGGTCCACAACGGGGCAAGAGAGGTATGGAGGCTTGATATCCTGGGCTATCTTAACACATCATTCGACCAGGGGCCAGTATACATCACATTCGACCCCAGGGACGAGAACAAGGAAATGATAGCCCTTGCCGCAGGAGAGCTCAGCCTGAACATAGTCCAGGGCATAGACAGGGAAGTGATTGGAGCCTGCGCCAGAAACGAGACAGACGCATGCTCTGACAGGCCAATAGTCACCTGCGACAGCGAAGACAAGTCAGTCATCTACCTCAAAGAGTCCAACACCACCTGGGTACAGTTCGAGCAGAACTGCATAATAGTAAGAGGCAGGGGCGAGGAGCTCCTAAAAGCCGCAGACAAGCTCATCCTGTACTGGTACGGGATTGTCCCAAAAGAGGGAAAGGTCCTTACAGAAGACATTATGGAATCCCTAAACTAACTGCCCTAAATTTAAGGGAAATAAAAACTATAAGTAAAACAACAAACTATATAAATAAGAAAGGTGATTATAAGCAACATGGTAGACATCTACTGCGAGAATTGCAAGTACAAGTTCACAGCCAAGCCAGGCAAGCCCATACCCAAGAAGTGCCCCTACTGCAGCAGCGAAGGCACATTCAAGAGAGTGAAGAGCGCCCAGGACTGGCTTGACGAGTACGTTCCTGAAGATGAGAAGGAATAAATAATTCTGTAAGCAACAGATCTAATCCTGGAGTCTAATCCTAGGGAAGAAAATCACTAAGCCTTTCTTGAGCCTGTAAGAGTGCTAAGCGCCCTTATAGCGACCTCAATCTGCCTGTCTGTAGGCTCTCTTGTGGTAAGCTTCTGCATAAGAAGCCCTGGAGATATCAGGATTCTCACGATGATATTCCTGCAGTGCTTTGCAGAAAGCTTGAGAAGCTCATAAGAGAGGCCCATCACAAGAGGTATCAAAAGCAACCTGAGCCCTAGCTTCACATACCATGCCCCTGAGGTTATGACTGAAAAAATTAGCACGCTGATAAGCATCACGATAATGAGAAAAGACGTCCCGCATCTCGGGTGCTGCCTGCTGTGCTTTCTCACGTTCTTTACTGTCAGCTCCTCGCCCGCCTCATAGCAGTTCACGGTCTTATGCTCTGCCCCATGGTACTGGAACAGGGTCCTTACCTCCTTCATCAGGGAGATCAGCCATATGTACATCACGAGCACAAATATCCTGACAAAGCCCTCAAACAGGTTGAACAGGATTCCCTGGTCAGTCTTTGAGACAAACCTTGAGAATAGGAAAGGCATGGCAAAAAATATGCCCATGCTCATAAGGAGCGAGGCGGCAATCACAATAATCATATCCTTTTTGGTAAGCTTCTCCTGTTCGCCAAGCGCCTGATTAGTGCTCCATGTAAGAGCCTTTATTCCCACAACCATAGAATCAAAAAAAGCTATCGTGCCCCTTATCACAGGAAGTCCAAGAATCTTATACTTTTTTGTGAGCAGGTTTAGTTTCTTTCTTAAGGTCTTTATGCCTTTAGGAGTCCTTACAGCCATCACATAATGGGTCTTGTCCCTCATGAGCACGCCCTCTGTTATGGCCTGCCCGCCCACCATGTCAATCTCTGGCCTTTCCCTCTTTTTTCCCTGCGTGTTTTTCATTTTGCTACCAAGAGAAATCTGCTCCCTAGAAAAAAGATAAAACCTTTTTTTATATAAATATTTGGATTATAAAATATTGAATTATAAAATATTTGGAGTAGGGGATAGATGTGAATGATAAAGAAGGGCGCGATAAGCAGGAGCCAATTCATTTACCTGGTTCCCACCCAACCCTCACCAGACCTTCCCTCTCCATTTTCCTCTTTTCAGAAAAAATTAAATACCACCTTTCTAGGCCATTAAGCATGGCACAAAGAAACGACATCATCACAGACGAAAAAATC
>CAYLII010000016.1:0-17647 GCA_964383645.1 uncultured Methanosarcinales archaeon | reverse complement strand
AGAGCTGGGTGGTGCAGTCTGTGTCGAAGTAGCAGCTCATGTAGGGCACGCACCTGTCTGGGCAGCCGTCGCCGCAGTCTACATCGCTCTCCTCGCCGTTCTTTATCCTGTCGCTGCAGGTTGCAGGCGCAGGAGGCAGGATGCAGAATCCTGTTGTCGCTGGAGTAAGGATGCTGCAGAGGCCTGATGCGCAGTCTGCGCTCGTAAAGCACTTTTTGTATAAAGAGCATAAGGTGGGGCAGACTGAGCCGCAATCAACATCGCTCTCGCCGTCATTAAGTATCTTGTCTGCGCAGCTTGGCGCTACGCAAGTTTTGGTCGTGAGGCTGCAGATGCCGCTGATGCAGTCTGTATTGACCCTGCAGCTGTCTCCTATGTCGCACTTCTCTGGGCAGATGCCGCCGCAGTCCACATCTGCTTCGCCTGTATTAAGTAGATTATTAAGGCAAAGAGGCGGCGCTGTGCAGATCTCATTTGTGCATATATTAGTGTTGCAGTCTCCTGGAAGCAGGCAGTTATCTCCGACATCGCAAGGCTCGCATGCTCCGCCGCAGTCTACATCTGTCTCGAACCCGTTTAATATATAGTCAGCGCAGCTTGGAGGAACGCATACGCCTGCCATGCAATGAAGGGTTGCGCAGTCTGTGTGGGAAGTGCATTCAGGGCATGAAACAGGGCAGATGCCGCCGCAATCGATTCCTGTCTCGTCCCCGTTCTTTATCCCATCTGTGCAGCTCGGCTGGACTATCGGAACAGCGCATACGCCTGTCTCTGCATATTCTGTTATGTTGCAGAAACTTGACTGGCAGTCTGTGTGGAGTATGCAGATCTTCCCAAGCGCGCAGTCTGCTGAGCAGCCGTCGCCGCAGTCTACATCTGTCTCAAGCCCGTTCTTGAGCCTGTCAAAGCAGGTCGGGTTGGCGCATTTGCCGTTTATGCAGGCCCCGCTTAGGCAGTCATCATTTACAATGCAGGTCTTGTAGAGCGCGCAGGGCAGGCATTTTGTGCCGCCGCAGTCGATGTCTGTCTCAAGATTGGATGTGTCTTTTACATTGTTTGAGCATAATGGAAGAGCTATGCATGTGCCCAGCCATGAAGAGGCGGTTATGTTGCAGAGGCCTGAGACGCAGTCTGCGTTTATCCTGCAGAACTCGCCTATGTCGCAGTTCGCTACACAGTTTCCGCCGCAATCTATGTCTGTCTCGTTTCCGTCAAGCCTGCTGTCTGTGCAGCTTGCAAACACGCATCTGTTCGCCATGCAGAGCTGGGTGGTGCAGTCAGAATCTGAATAGCAGCTCATATATGGCACGCACCTGTCTGGGCAGCCGTCGCCGCAATCTACATCGCTTTCCTCGCCGTTCTTTATGTGGTCGCTGCAGGTTGGAATTGGTGGGGGGGTGACACAGAAGCCTGTTGTGGCAGGCGCAAGGATGCTACAATCACCTGATGCGCAGTCTGCGTCTGTGAAACATTTCTTGTATAGTGCGCAGAGGGTGGGGCAGACCGAGCCGCAGTCTATGTCGCTTTCGCCATCATTAAGTATCTTGTCTGTGCAGCTTGGCGCTACGCAAGTTTTGGTGGTTAGGCTGCAGATGCCGCTGATGCAGTCTGTATTGACCCTGCAGTTGTCTCCTATGTCGCACTTCTCAGGGCAGATGCCGCCGCAGTCTACATCAGCTTCACCTGTGTTCAGCAGGTTGTTCTGGCATAGAGGCGGCGATGCGCAGATAAGGTTAATGCATATATTAGTGTTGCAGTCTGTGTTGAGCTTGCATTTATCGCCTACGTCGCAGGGCAGGCAGGCCCCTCCGCCGCAGTCTACATCTGTCTCAAATCCGTTCTGGATGAAGTCAGCGCAGTTGGGCGGAACGCATACTCCGGCCATGCAGTGGAGGCTTAGGCAGTCTGTGTGGACCCTGCATTCAGGGCAGGCTGGGCAGCTTCCGCCGCAGTCTATAGCAGTCTCATCGCCGTTCTTTATCCCATCTGTGCAGCTCGCAACTATCGGCGGATTAAGGCAGATTCCTATCTCTGCAAACACGCTTATGTTGCAGAAGCCTGACTGGCAGTCTGTGTTCAGGATGCATTTCTTGTATAGTGCGCAGTCTGCTGCGCAGCCGTCGCCGCAGTCTACATCTGTCTCAAGCCCGTTAAGGATATAATCTGTGCAGCTTGGCGTGCCGCATCTGCCGTTTATGCAGGCTCCGCTGATGCAGTCTGTATTGACCTTGCAGATCTTTGTGAGGTCGCAGGGCAGGCAGTTCGTACCGCCGCAGTCTACATCTGTTTCGCCATTCAGTGTATCAAGCCTAATGTTAGAGCATAAAGGCAGAACTATGCATTTGCCAAACTCATCAGGCCAGGTGATATTGCAGAGATTACTCTTGCAGTCTGCGTTTATCCTGCAGAGCTCGCCTATATCGCAATTGAGGTAGCAGTTTCCGCCGCAGTCCAGGTCAGACTCATTGCCGTCGTATATGCCGTCTGTGCAGCTTACCGCAACGCACTTTCCTGCCACGCATAGGTCGCTTGTGCAGTCATCATTGACTATGCAAGGCAATCCTATTGCGCACTTTGTGGGGCAGCTTCCGCCTCCGTCTATGCACGTCTCGTCTCCATTCTTTATCTTATCTGTGCATGAGGGGGGCACTACAGGGTTCGCGCACACGCCTGTATTATCTAGCACATTCGTGATGTTGCAGAATCCTGTGGCGCAGTCCTCATTAACTATGCATTTCTTGCCGAGCAGGCAGTCTGCGATGCAGCTTCCGCCGCAGTCCACATCTGTCTCGTCGCCGTTCTTGAGCCTGTCTGTGCAGCTGGGTATGCCGCACCTGCCGTAGATGCAGGCCCCGCTCAGGCAGTCTGTGTTGACCTTGCAGATCTCGTTGAGGTCGCATGGCTCGCAGTTCGTGCCGCCGCAGTCGATGTCGGTCTCGCCGTTTGTTAAGTCAATCCTGAGATTTGAGCAGGCAGGAAGGACTGAGCAAACCCCTAGTGTGTTTGGTGATACGACGTCGCAGAAGCCTGTTGTGCAGTCCGCGTTTATCCTGCAGTCCTCTCCAACGTCGCAGTTGAGGTAGCAGTTCCCGCCGCAGTCCACATCTGATTCATTGCCGTTGAGTATTGTGTCAGAGCAGCTTGCAGGCACGCACTTTCCGCCTATGCAGAGCTGGCTGATGCAGTCTGTTGGAAGGAAGCAGGGACTGTAGTTGGGGCAGGGATCAGGGCAGCCGTCTCCGCAGTCTATTCCTGTCTCCTCGCCGTTCTTTATGCCGTCATCGCATGAGGGGGGAACTACTGGCACTATGCAGATGCCTGTAGTGGCAGTGGCAGTTATGTTGCAATCCAGGAGGAGGCAGTCTGTATCTACTATGCATTTCTTTCCTGTTCCGCATGCCGGGCAGCTTCCGCCGCAGTCCACATCTGTCTCGTCCCCGTTCTTGAGCTTGTCTGTGCAGCTGGGTATGCCGCACCTGCCGTAGATGCAGGCATTGCTTACGCAGTCTGTGTTGACCTTGCAGATCTTGTTGAGGTCGCATGGCTCGCAGTTCGTGCCGCCGCAGTCGACGTCTGTCTCCAGATTAGTGTAATCCTTGATATTGTTCTCGCAGAGGGGAAGCGGAGAGCATGTCCCTGTAAGAAGCCCAACAGTGGTAGTGCATATGTTTGTGATGCAGTCCTCGTTTACAACGCACTTCTGGCCTATGAGGCAGTCCTGCTCGCAGCCGTCGCCGCAGTCCTTGTCGGTCTCATCGCCGTTAAGTATGCCGTCTGTGCAGCTCGCTGCAACGCATATGTAAGACTTGCAGATGGATGTGACGCAGTCTGTGCCAACTTTGCATGACTCGCCTATCTCGCAGTCCTCTGGGCAGCCGTCGCCGCAGTCCACATCTGTCTCAAGCCCGTTCTTTATCCCGTCAGAGCAGGATGGGGGAATTGGAGGCAGGGGATAGCAGAAACCATAGGTTGAGGAAGTGGGCACGCTGCAGAAGGTTGATATGCAGTCTCTGTCAAGGAGGCAGGACTTGTAGAGCTCGCATGGTATGCATACAGGGCCGCCGCAGTCCTTGTCTGTCTCCTCGCCGTTCTTCACTCCGTCTGTGCAGCTTGGTGTGCCGCAGATTCCATTTATGCAGGCACCGCTTACGCAGTCTGTGTTGAGCTTGCATGTGTCGCCCAGCTCGCATTTCTCGCACTTGAGGCCGCCGCAGTCGATGTCGGTCTCGCCGTTTATCAAGTCCTTTATATTGTTCTCGCACAGGGGAACTGCAATGCACTTAAGGGTTGTGAGGTTGCATAGCCCTGTGAGGCAGTCTGCATTTGCTGTGCAGTTCTTGCCTATCGGGCAGAGTTTAGTTGGGCAGACTGCTCCGCAATCAACATCGCTCTCGCCCTGATTTAATATATAGTCTGTACAGCTTGGGAAAGAGCATTTGCTTGAAACGCACACCAGGTATGGCTCGCAGTCTGTGTGGGTCCTGCAGTACTGGTCCAAATCGCACTTCTCAATGCAGCTTCCGCCGCAGTCTATGGCAGTCTCGTCCCCGTTCTTGATAAGGTCAAAGCAGTTTGGAGGAGGAAGCTGGCAAACTCCAGATGTAGATGTTGGAAGTATGCTGCAGTAGCCTGACTGGCAGTCCTCGTTTACCACGCATTTCTTGTATAGTGGGCAGAGTGTGGGGCAGGCTGAGCCGCAGTCAATGTCGCTCTCGCCGTCGTTAAGTATATTGTCTGTGCAGCTTGGTGGCACGCATATATTTCCTGTGCATACGCCTGAGACGCAGTCTGTGCCCTTTATGCAGGTGTCGCCTATCTCGCATTTCTCGCACCTGTATCCGCCGCAGTCTACATCTGTCTCGCCGTTTGTCAGGTCCTTCACATTATTTTCGCAGAGAGGCACTGCTATGCACTTATGGGTTGTGAGGTTGCACAGCCCGGTGATGCAGTCTGTGTTGACCAAGCAGTTCATGCCTATGGCGCAGCCAGGGCAGCCGTCGCCGCAGTCTACATCTGTCTCTAAAAAGTTGAGCCTGAGATCCTCACAGCCGGGAGATTTGCATTTCCCTAGCACGCACAGGAGCGGGCTTGTGCAGTCTGAGTCAATCCTGCAGTACTGGTCCAAATCGCACTTGTCAAGGCATCCGTTTCCGCAGTCTACATCTGTCTCGTTGCCGTTCTTAATGCTGTCATCGCATGAGGCAGGTTTTACCTGGCATGTGCCCTTTGTCGCCGGATATAATAGATAACAGTAATTTGTTATGCAGTCTGAATCCATGGTGCAGTTTGCGCCTATGGGGCAGTTTGCCTCGCAGCTTCCGCCGCCGTCTATGCATGTCTCGTCGCCGTCCAGCTTCCTGTCTGTGCAGCTTGGCAAAGCGCATTTCCCAGACACGCAGATGTTACTTAGGCAGTCTGAATCCTTGAAGCAGGTTTCGCCTATATCGCACCTGTCTAAGCAGATTGTGCCGCCGCAGTCTACATCTGTCTCACCATTAGTATAATCTTTTACATCGTTCTCGCATTTTGGAAGAGGCATGCACACAAATGTTGTGGAGTTGCAGATGTTGGTGACGCAGTCTGCGTTTACAAGGCATTTCTTTCCCACAATGCACGGATTGCAGCCGTCGCCGCAGTCTACATCTGTCTCAGCCCCGTTCTTGATATTGTCAGAGCAGGTTGGGGACACGCATATCCCAAGAATGCATGCTAGACTCTTGCAGTCTGTGTGGGTCCTGCATTTATCGCCAAGGTCGCATGCCTCGCACCCGCTGGATATTCCTCCGCAGTCGATGTCGGTCTCTCCTTTAATTGTGTCTTGAACATCGTTTTCGCACCATGGCAGGGCCTGGCATTTGAGAGTGGTCATGTTGCATATGCCTGTTATGCAGTCTGTGTAGGTTGTACAGTTCTTCCCTACGGCGCATGCTTCGCAGACTGTGCCTCCGCAGTCGATGTCGGTCTCGTCGCCGTCGCGTTTTTTATCTGTGCAGCTGGGTTCAGCGCATCTCTTGCCTAGATAGAGTGTGCCCTCATATGTGGGCACGCAGATATTTGTGATGCAGTCTGAATCAAGAAGGCATTTCTCGCCTATCTCGCACCTTGCGTCGCAGATCATGCCGCCGCAATCAATGTCTGTCTCTTTAGTAATATAGTCCAGGAAGCCGTTTATGCATAGCGGGACTGGAGCGCATATGCCTATAGTGGCAGGCGCAGTGATGTTGCATATGCCTGAGATGCAGTCAGAGTTGACATAGCATGGCTGTCCGGCCGGGCAGGCAGGGCAGCCGTCGCCGCAGTCTATTCCTGTCTCGTCCCCGTTCTTGAACTTGTCTGTGCAGCTTGGGGCTGTGCACAGGCCTAATACGCATGCAAGGCTAGAGCAGTCTGTGTGGGTTATGCATTTCTCTCCTAGGTCGCATCTGTCGCAGCCGGTATAGGTTCCGCCGCAGTCGATGTCGGTCTCGCCTATATCCTGCTTAAGGTTCTCGCATTTTGGAGGATATATGCACAATAATGATGTTGTATTGCAAAGATTGGTCTGGCAGTCTGAATCTACCAGGCACTTCTTGAGATACGGACATGGCGGGCAGCTTCCTCCGCAGTTTAGGTCTGTCTCGTCGCCGTCAAGCACTGTGTTGTAGCAGGTAGGTAGCACGCATATTCTAGGCGAGGTGTAGCTGCACATTCCGCTCTCGCAGTCTGTATTTGACGTGCAGGAATCGCCTATGTCGCACTGCTCAGGGCATACACCGCCGCAGTCTATATCTGACTCTGTAAGGTCCTTTATTCCGTTGTAGCATTCAGGAGGTATTACGCATACTCCTCCCTCGCAGGCGTCTGTCTTGCAGTCAGAGTCTATCAGGCAGCCCTGGCTGACATTGCATTTGAGCAGGCAGCCGTCTCCGCAGTCCACATCTGTCTCGTCGCCGTTCTTGAACTTGTCAAAGCAGCTGGGCGGCGGGATCTGGCAGGCCAGGCATGGCGTGCTGAGATATGGATCATTTATGTCGCATGTCTCTCTGCCCAGCCATACATAGCCGTCTCCGCATCTTGCAGGGTAGCAGTTTATGCAGCTGTCTGTTGTTATTTCGTTTCCGTCATCGCAGAGCTCGCTCGTCTGCTTTATTCCGTCGCCGCAGAACTCCAGAGTGCAGTTCGCGCTGCAGCCGTCATTGATTCGCAGGTTGCCGTCGTCGCACTCCTCTTTGCCCAGGAAGAGATTGTCAAAGAACATGTAGTCGTACAAGAACCCGTCTCCGCATTCTGCTAGCTTGCAGGTGTTAAGGCAGTAATCTGTGTTTATGTCGTTTCCATCATCGCATTCCTCGACTGGCTGGGCCACTCCGTCGCCGCAGTTGTCGCATGAGCAGTTCATCTTGTATACAGGGTATTTGACTTCTGTGCATTTTGTCTTGTCAATACCGAGCGGGCATATTATGACAATTGGCTGGCTTATGTTTGCATCGCCCATCTGCCCCAGCTTGTCAACTGCCCTTGACGCAAGATAATAGACTCCGCCTTTTACAAGGGGTATTCCTAGAAGGCTTACTGTGAATGACGTGCCGTCTGTTATGGATGTCTGCTTCCACTCAAAGAGCTTTGGACCTGTTACGTTTGTGGAGTTGAGGAGTGTGTATACAAAATAATCCACCCCGCTTCCGCCGTCTGTTGTGGTGCTGCCCCTGTCTGTTGCTGTGAGGCTTACATTAAAGCTTCCGCCGTCCTCAATGTATCTTGTTGTTACAGCCACATTCGGCTTGAATGGGGCCATATAGTCTATCTTTATTGTGAGGTTCTTTTTGCTCTCCACATTCTTTCCAGCATCCTGGGACTGGTAGGACACAATTGATGTCCTTGCCAATGTAAAGGATACAGGAGAGGTGTTGTATAGCCCGACAGGTGTGCAGGGCAGGGTAGTAGATGTTGCTGCCACAACTTTACAGTATCTTGTGCCGTTGCAGCCGAACATGGGCGGGACATTGGTAGCGCCTGCCGGATATGCCGGATCGCTGCAGAGTATGTTGAATATTGAGGTGTTTGTGTACCAGCCGCTGGATTCTGTGAGCGGGCCTTCTGCAGGAGAGTACTGGATTAGAGACTCTGGAGGAATCTTGTCTACTGTAAAGGCTGACGAGACCTCATCTCTCACACTGCCCAGATTGCACCTTACTGTATATCCGCTTGAGCCGTTCGCAACTGTTGTGGGTATTGCCTTAAAGACATAGATGCTTCCGCTCGGCTGCATTGTCATCTGGATTATCTCATTTGTGGGGGTTATGAGAACCGAACAGGTCCCCTCCTCATTTGTGGTTACTGTGATATTAGGCACAGTTAGAAGTGTCGCATCCTTGGGCCAATAGCTTAGTATCCCTCCTACCCTATCTATTGTGATAGAGTAGTCTGAGAGCATGGAGTTCTTTGAGTAGTCTGTGCAGTTTATGACATAGTGGTAGTCGCCGTCAGAAACATTGATGTACTTGACTATGTACTGGCCGGGCAGGTGCTGGTTGAGCAGGATGGATTTCTTCAGAATCGGCTCGTAGACAAGGCCCAGTGTCCCGTTGCAGAGGGAGCTTTCTGAGACATTGAAGATGATTGTGAGGTTGGAGCGGGATATGTTTGAATAGTCTTCTCTTGTGTATGAGAACCAGCTTATGGACGGAGGCTGGAGATCTGCATAGAACTGGGTGGTCTTTACCACCTCTTTTACGCCGGAAAGAATAGGGTCTGTGTAATTGGAATAATAATATATATTGTACATGCCCTGGGTTATCTCAGGGGTTGTTTCGCGCGAAAGCTGGATGTAATTATACTCAGGCAACATATTTGTTGGGCAGCAGGTCTGGCCTGACGGGCTTATGCAGTAGAAGGTGTCTGTGGGAAATACTGCCGCACCCTCTATAGGCACTGTAATGGTGAAATTTATGCTGTCGCCTGAGCTTAGTATCAGCTTTGGAGGCGTCCTGACAGTTGTTATTGGGGGCTTTATGAAATTATCAGCAATCCCGTCATAATTGATGTCTGCTATGCACTTGTTGTTTAGCCATCTGCAGTAGCCTATTGAGCAGCTGTCCTGCGAGAGTGTTGCGAAAAGCGCGCCCGGGCAGGTGCTGGTTGTCAGTGTGTATGGGCTTCCGCCTGTGCAGCTTAGCTCGTCAACATAATTTGAGCAGTTTTCTACCTGGCCGCATTCCCTGCAGCCTGATGCGGTCATTCCGCAGCTTCCTATTGTCTCACATATCTCGGCTGTGCAGGCCATAAGGGGCTCGTTGCATAGTTCGCATGTTTCTGTGCTGGCGCCGTCTGTATTGTAGCATATCCCTTTTCCGAGCTGGGGGTTTGTCTGGATGTAGGAACAGGAGCCGCCTACTCCGCATGGGTTGTTGAGGCAGGCGTCCTCTCCAATAAATGATGAGCAGTCATCTGCGCTCGAGCAGTTGTAGCACTTGTCTATTGTTGTTTTTGAATAATCATAGTAGCAGGGGTTTGGAAGGCCTGAAGGGTTGTTGTAGCACTTGTCCTTCTCATAGAATACCCCGAACGGGTCGCCGAGTGTTTCGCATGATATCTGGTTGAGGCACAAGGTATTGCCTGTCCCGTACTCTATGCATACTGTTCCTGAGGGGCAGGGAAGCGAGCTTTGGTTTGTGCACTGGAATTCCTGGTAGCACCTGATTGCGACATTGTCTGCGCAGACGCTTTTGCCCACATTTCCTAGGCACTCCTCATAGCCGGTAAATACCCTCACTGAGTCATTTACATTGCCCATGCCCTTTGCTGTGTCTATTGCCGCCCTTACTGTGTAATTTATGTTCTTCTCCCACTCAAAGCTCGTGTCTGTGAATGTGAATGGGCCGTCACCTGTGAACAATTCTATTGCAAGAGGTGTGTTGTTCCTGTAGAGCATGGCCAGGAATGTGTGGCCGGGGCAGGGGTTTATCCATGAGAGTGTTATTGCCTTTGTGTCGAATGAGCATTGCCTTGTGAGGGCAAGGTCTGGTAGTGTTTTCGGGTCGTCGCAGCTCGCGAATGCCTTACTTAGGTTGAAATTGATTGTGCTGTAAGATGTGTATAAAGTGGTGTATACAGACTGTGTTGCAAAAGTGCTGTTTGATGCCAGGACCTGCATGCTCACATAGAGGGGCAGGTCAGAGAGCGTGTAGACACCTTCTGCATTTGTGGTTACCTCTTTGCCTGCAGCAGAGACGCGCGCCCCCTTGATTGGCTTTGTTGTGCCTGCCTCATACACATGGCCTGTTATTGTGCCTGAAACAACACACTCTGAGTCCAAAAGGTCAAGAAGCCCGTCTGCCACAGAGCAGCAGTATTTGCTCGCATCATCTGTTAACAATGCTATCTTGTCGCCGCATACGCATTCATGATAGCCCAGGGCCTCAAGGTAATTGTTATAGAAATAATCGCCTATGTTCTGGTTTATTCCGCAATCTATGGTGCTGCTGCAGTAGTTTAGGCATTCCTGCTGGTCGTAAAAGACAAGATTGTAAAATGAGCAGCAGTACTCGCCAGCAGAGGCAGGGGTATCTCCGCACTTGCAGTCTGAAGCTAGGGGCCCCTCGCATCTTGTGTTTGTTGAGCAGGGAGAAAGGATTAGGTCTTCATCGCATATCCTGTTGGAATCTGTGTCGCTTGAGTAGCCCTGGCAGTTTCCCTCGCAGGTTGCGTAGCATCCGCCTGTAGGGCAGTAGTAGCAGAAAGGATTAGTGCTTCCTGTGCATGCGTCAGCAGTTGTAAATGAGATGCATTGGTCTATTGTTGTGTTGGTGTCATCCCCTGAGCCGGGATCGACATAGCCGCTCTCGCAGAAGTCTGCTGTGCATTCTCCTAAAACCCATGTTGTCTCTGGCTCCTGAAGGCAGAGGTACTGTCTTGTCTGGTAGCATTCATCTACGTCGTTAGGGTTGTAGCAGCAGCCCAGAACACAATAACCCTGGTAATCGCTGCAGTCTCCGCTGAGGTAGAAGAAATTTGCAAGGCAGTCTGCCTGATTTGCAGGAAATAGGGGGTCTGAGCTGTTGTAGAATCCAGAGGGGGCAAAGGCTTCATCAGGGCAGCATGCAGTTGAGGTGGTCAGCTCGTCGCAGTAGAAGAATACCTGGGACATCTCCTCAAGAAGCCCGGGGCTTGCGCAGCATCCGTATTCCTCAGAGCCTGCGTCAGGAGTGACAAGCGCGAGCGAGAAGATGAGCAATAGGAAAATAATTGAGAGGTTTGTTATGCCAGCTATAGGAAAACCATGTTTTGCCATTTACTACCCTCTCTTTTTTTCAGGGCATAAGCCCCGGAAGTACCCTAATCTTCTGTATATCTTCAGTATATATAGTAATCTGGAAGTTTTATTGAACTGCTTATTTAAAAACCTTTCTAAAAACCAGAAAAAATGAAAAGGCGCAGAATCTAAAAAATATGCAGTTGAGCAGTCAGATGCAGTAATAAGAAGATGACGGGTCTGTTTCGCATACCATTATTCTGATGTTATGAAAATCTGAAAGCCCTTCACCATCTGTTATGACAACTCCAACCACATGATCTCCTGCAACCAGCGAATCCACGCTTATTGAAGCGTCCCTGTTTGTGGTCTGGTAAATAGCGCTATCCTCAAGCATCTTGTGTAGGTCTGTAGGCTCGCCCTCATATTTGCTGTACCTGTATTTCAGAGCCTCCTCGTCAGGGTCTACTCCCCTGGGATATATCTCCAGCAGGTCTTGCTTGGCTAGGATTATATCATAACCCAATTCACTTTTTGTAACAAGGGTTCTCTTTTTATAAACTGATGTGTCTATTCCGTAATTATTGACAAGATATGCATAGATTGGTGTGCTTGCATCTGGAGTGTAAGTGATTGAGTCAAGCGCCGGCCTCCTGTTTCCGACAGCGAACTGGAATATGTAGGGCTCTCCGTTGATTATTGAATTCTGGTCAGTTATCTGGATTATGTCTGCATATCTGTTGACTGAGCATCTGTCTTTGCAGGGGTCCTCGATTATGCTTAGGCTCATCCCATCCTTAAGGCAGAATGTCTTGTAGGGCCAGCCCAAGAGGGGATCTATGCAGTTGGTTAGGCTCATAAGGTCACCCTCTGAGCTCTTGTCAAAGAATATGCTTGAGGTGTCAGCCTTGACAAGGTAGTAGGCCAGCTCGTATATCTGCTTGAAGCGGAGGTTGTCCATCCTGTAACTGTAGTCTGCAATAGTTGCAACTGCCTGGTTGGATTCGAACTGGATTTCCATGCTGTAGTGGATGTTTGCAGTGATTCCTGTCTCGCCGAATATCACGTCTGTTGTGGCCTTGTCAGCTATTATTGTCATGCCCTGCGAGAATGTGAGGCCTGAGAAGTCTGCGCATTCCATCACTTTCTCTGATATGTAGCCCTCCAGAAGGCTCTGGACAGATATTCCTTTAGATGAGTAGCTGCCGAAGCATGACTGCTCGGCTCCTTTCTGGAGCCTTGAGTTTGCGCCTTTTGTGTTGCAGAGTGCAAGCGGGCTTCCCATCACAGTTCCCCCCACAACTTTCCCAAATGTGTCTACTAAGTCTGTTGCGTGAAGATATCCCGGATAAGGATAAAAGGGTATTGGCATGTCTGAGTTGTTCTTTATCATGAAGCTCACGTTGTCTATTATGCCTGAGCCGTCTGTCCTCTCCATCTGGATGATGTATGAGCCGAGCTGGCAGTTTTCAGGCGGAAGGAATCCGCCAAGCATGCACAATTCTCCTTCAGGAGCAAGAAATGCGACCCCTGCATCAGACTGGTAGTCATAGATGTAGCCTCCCTGCCTGCCTATTGTAAGGACTGCCTCTTTTGTGGCTTCCTCTAGGCATGTCTCTACATAGAGCTTTACCGCGTCTGACTTTGCGAGGGCGTTTGCCTGCATAGCCGCCCTTGAGAGCAGGTTAATGCCTGTGGTCTGCCTTGAGAGAAAGATGTATGTGCCTATGCCTATGACTATAAGTATTGCAAGTATGATAAATAGCGTCACCTGGGCTTTCTTTGCCCCACCTCTTTTTTTCACAGGATTTATTCCTCATCTGCATAGATTATATATTTTTTGGTTTTGAGGGCTCTGTCCGGAATCTACGTCTGTGCCTTGATTGCTAAAGATTAGCATTGCTAATCCGGGCATGTCAGAAATTAGGTGGCAGCCTACATATTCTACATAGCCGCAGTTATCACAATCTTTTTATAATGGGCAGGGTTGGTATGGAGCCATGAAAGGAAGAGTCCAGAAGATAATCGCAAACCACGGCATCTGCTCGAGGAGGAAGGCTGAGCAGCTGATACGGGATTTCAAGGTGAGCGTGAACGGGAAGCCTGTAAGGATTGGGGATTCAGCGGATTCTGAGAAGGACCTCATAATGGTGGATGGCATTAGGCTGAGGCAGCCCCAGAAGATGTATGTCATCCTCAATAAGCCTGTGGGGGTTGAGACAACCCTTAAGAGCGAGAGCAGGAAGCCTACTGTGATTGATCTTGTGAGGGTGAGGGAGAGAGTGATTCCCGCAGGAAGGCTGGATGTGGACAGCAGGGGGCTCGTGTTTCTCACCAATGACGGAGAGCTTGCAAACAGGGTTATGCACCCCAGGTATTTGATAGACAAGGTGTATTATGTGAAGATCAAGGGCATCATACCTGACGAGGTGGTTGAGAGGCTAAGGAACGGCGTGAAGCTGGATGACGGAATTACTGCCCCGGCAGATGTGAAGGTGCTGAGCAGGAAATACAAGACGACTGAGCTTTCGATGAAGATACATGAGGGTAGGAAGAGGCAGATAAGGAGGATGCTTGAGGTGGTGGGCTTTAAGGTGCTTGATCTTGCGAGGACGAGGGTTGGCCCGCTCACACTTAGGGGGATAAGCGAGGGCAAATTCAGGGAGCTTAGAAAGAAAGAGCTCAAGGAGCTTAAGTCCACGCTGGGGATGATATAGATGAATATGCTTGCGCATATCTTCATAACATTTTCTGTCTTAAGCCTGTTTATCCCGAATGCAAGAGAGTATTTTCTTGCTATCGCATTTTTTTCTGTGATTCTTGATATTGACCATATCCCCGGCTATGTGAGGATGGCACTCATGCCTAAAAAAGATAGAAGAAAGATCAGCCACGAACTTTATTCGGATATGCTAAGAAGCGCTGTCCAGGAGCCTATTGGTGTGCTCACTATAGAGCTGTGTTTTTTGGCTCTTTACATGTTTGGCCAGGGTGGAGTAATACTAGGGATTGCAGCAGCATCCCTGCTTATACACTGGCTGATTGATTTTCTTACTGTAACGACAAGGCCTTTTGCTCCAGGAAACAAAAGGCAGATAGTGCTTTTTTTCAGGACAAAAAAACAGAAGATGTATAGGGAAATAATTATTACTTCAGCTTCCCTTATCCTGTTCCTGATAAGCTATTTCTAGAAGAGCGGAAGGCGCGCAGATATGGCGCGGCCATGCCCTTTTTAGATCCGGATTAGTTCTTCCAGAGGCCGTGAAGGTTGCAGTATTCCCTTGCTTTTAGGTTTTCTGCCTTGTCCACGAGGAACTCAGCTACAGGCGGCTCGCCCGGGCTGAGCCATTTCTCAAAGAGAATCTTTTCTCCGTCCATGAGCTGGATGAGCATGATGTAGTGGTTTGGCTCCATAGGGTGGTGCACGCTTCCGACTGTGACTGTCACCTTGTTGCCGTTTATCTCTATTACAGGAACGTGCTTTTCCTTGCCCTCTTCTGCCACTGTCTTCTCTTTTATGAGAACCATCTCCTGGCCGCAGCAGATGAGCTCGCCTCCGCCGTCCTCTACCACTGTTACAATGTTACCGCATATCTCGCATTTGTATATTGCATATTTGACTGCCATGGTAAAACCCTCCTGATTATACTATCTATATTAATATATTATAAGATTTGCTTAAACGCCCGGATTTATTATACTTTTGGTATTGGATTATAAGAGGGGAAAAGGAGGAGCCGGGATATATGCGCAGATATGGGTGTGCTGAAGTAGCCTTGATTGGCAAGAAATATCATGCTTTGAAAACCTGTTTTTTCATCAGCGACAGCAGATTATCAAGCCTGTCAACTAATTTTCTGATGTCTTCAGCAATATCCTTGTAGCTGTTCACCCTGTCATTTATGTCCTCTATAAGTGCTGTAATCTCAGAGATATTATTTTCTTGAGCATCTATCAAGACCAAGACCTCATCGGGAAGGACATTGCGGTAGGTTTTCTCATTTAACATCCATGCCAGGGATTTTTTGTCATAGATCTGAAGCTTTTGGAGGATTTTGTTTAATTTTGAGTAGAGCTCTTCTTTTCCTGCCTGCGCAACTGATGCCTGCTTGGACCACAGCATCATTGCGACAGGATACAGTTCAGAATAGATTGCGCTAAGTTCACTAAATTCTTTTCTTAGGCTTTCAAGGTTCTGTTTCTTAAGAGCAATGACCTGGTCGACATCAGACTTATCTTGTTTAGGGTTTCTTGGCATATTTCCTTATATTTTAATCCGGATATATATTATTTTAGGTTATTATCCGAGGTTACTATTATTGTTACTATTATTGTTACTATTATTAATTAAGAGTGGCTGATTAAGCAATAATACATTAGTATCTTAATATATGTATATGTGATGTATATGAGGGAAAAACCAGCATCAAAAGGTTTATATAATGCATAAGCCATGGATGGCATGAGGGGGAAATGGGACAGAGCGACATAATAGGATTTCTGAAAAAAGAGGGGGATAGGTGGTTTAATGCCAATGAGATCTCCAAGAAGCTAGATGTGTCTGTAGGCTCTGTGCTGGCGTGCCTGAGAAGGCTGAGGAAGGCAAAGCTTGTGAGCTTCAAGAGCCATTCCACAAAGGTGGGCGCTGTCTACAAGAAGATATTTGTGTACAAGCTAAACAAGAAGGCTTCTGGCTGAGATGTCTTTCTGATAGAGGGTTATGGGTTCTCTGATTATAGATTCTCTTTTGCCTATTTGTGAAAATCGAAAGAAATATATAACCTCTCCCCGCCACAATATCTTATGCTGGCGCTAGATTTGCTGTTTTTCGTGCTCTCATGCCTTGTGCTTGTTCAGAGCAGCACTTTTGTGGTAAGGTCATTTAGCAAGATTGCAGAATATTTCAAGATTAATGAGTTTGCGGTTGGATTTATTGTTGTCGCTGTCTCGACCTCTCTTCCAGAACTGTTCGTGGGCGTCACGTCAGCTTTCTCAGGGACTAATGAGCTTGCGTTGGGAAACGTTATTGGCTCAAACATCATCAACCTCACGCTTATCATAGGCATCGCTGCCCTGCTCGCAAAAGGGATCAAGATAAGGAGCAAGGTGATAAAGAAGGATTTCATCTATATGGTTGCGATAATCATCGTGCCCCTGCTCCTGATGTGGGACAAGGCGCTCCAGTGGTATGACGGGCTTATCCTTCTCGCAATTTTTGTGCTATATATATGGCAAATGATAAAGCAGGAGCACAGGTTTAGGAAGAAGATTGACTTCGTGCCAAAGAAAGAGATGGGAAGGCAGATAACGATTGGCATCATCAGCCTGATTGTTCTCATGGTGAGCGCGAATTTTGTGGTTATTTTCGCGACAAATCTCTCGGCTGACATGAATCTGCCGCCTATCCTGATAGGGCTTATTTTAATCTCGCTCGGAACAAGCCTGCCCGAGCTTATACTTAATGCAAGAGCCGCTCTGGACCACCACCAGGAGCTTACTATAGGAGATACTCTGGGAAGCGTCATAACTAATTCCACGCTGGTGCTGGGCGTGAGCGCTCTCATCCACCCAATAGAGACTGATGTGTTTTTCTTTTTTACTAGCGCAATCTTTCTTGTGATAATCGCTTTTGTGTTCATAACTTTCGGCGAGTCTGAGAGGGGCATCAGCTGGAAAGAGGGCCTCTCTCTCCTGATGCTCTATGTGTTCTTCATAATTGTGCAGACATACATCACGACGCTCAGGACCGGCTCGCCGGTGTAGCTGACAGGATAGGGCTTTGCTCAGAGGACTTTGCCCATAGGGTTTCTTAGTATTCCTTTCTGGAGAACAGACATTAGGACCTAGCTTGGCTTGATTGCCTGGCCTGTAGCTGGATGGACGACGGCGGGCGGGACATCACTATCAAAAGAAAGCCAGATTATGTGAAAGCAAATCCTTGCGGGAAAAGAATTATAAACCTGTCCTGGTTGCTGCGCTTGTATGATATTAGTAGACGCGCACTGCCACCTAGACCACTGGGAGCTGAAAGGAAGGATTGATGAGATACTCAGGAATGCAGAGGCTGCAGGAGTGAGGGCAATCATAACAAACGGCATCAACCCTGAGACAAACCGGGAAAGCCTTGAGCTTGCGAAGAGGCACAATATGATAAAGGCAGCGCTTGGCATCTATCCCATAGATGCGCTCAGGAAGGAGACAGAGTCAGGCGAGTTTCCCCTGAAGTGGAAGGATTTCGACGTTGATTCAGAAATAAGGTTCATTGAGGCGCACAAGGAAAGTATTGTTGCGATTGGAGAGATTGGCCTTGACTTTTCTGATTCCGGCGAGGAGGAGAGAAAAGCGCAGGAGGTTGTGTTTCGGAAAATGCTTGAGCTTGCAAAAAGGATTGATAAGCCTGTGATTATACATTCCCGC
>CAYLII010000015.1:7929-17710 GCA_964383645.1 uncultured Methanosarcinales archaeon | reverse complement strand
GGCAGGAGGAGACCACGGCACAATAATAAGCCGGAGATACCATCCTCTGGACAGGATCTATTCTATATTTGATGAGATGGGCTCTCTCTTCAGGGACGTGTGGAAAATGCCCGGCGAGGACTGGGGCCTGATAACAGACTACAGGAGGGCTGTAGGCGACATAGACTTCAGGAAAGACGGGCTCACTGCAAAAATAGAAATGCCTGGAATAGATGCGGAGAACATAGACATAACCGTGAGGGAAAGCGGCCTAGAGATAATCGCAAAAAAAGAAGTGGCCAAAGAGGAGGGCGAAAAAGGAAAGGCGGGCTACAGGCTCGAGAAAACCTACCTCGGATTCCAGAGATACATTCCTCTAGGGGGAGAGCCTGACATGGAAAAGGTGACAGCCACTTACGAGAAAGGCATCCTAAACCTGGACGTGCCCTACAGGAACATAGAGCCGCCTGCAGAGCAGGAAAAGAAGATCAAGGTAAATCCCAAATAGGCTCATTTTTTTCTCTTGTTTTGTCTTTAATAGTAAAATTGCCAAGCCAGCCCAAAAATCTTATAAAGTATGATTCTTTCTGGATAAGATATGGACCGCATACTCAAGACCCTGAAAAAAGAAGAGCATAAAGAGCTGGTCAGGAAAATCTTCACCTCAAAGCAGGAGCATGTTCTTGAGTTCTGGCACGAGCTTGACGAGATAAGAAGGGAAAACCACCTCACACGGCTCTCGAAAGTGGACTTCGAGCTCTTGGCAAGGCTCATCAAGGAAAACGTTCAAGCCGCATCCATCGACAAGAAGGGAAGAGAGATAGCACCTCCAGAAGTAATAGGGATTCCAAAGACAGAAGAGGAAAAAGAACTCTATCATAAGGCAAGGCAGGCAGGAGAGCAAGCGCTCAGGAATGGAGAAGTCGCTGTCTTTGTGGTCGCAGGAGGCCAGGGCTCAAGGCTCGGCTACGAGGGCCCAAAAGGCATGTTTGAGATCTCTCCCATAATGCACAAGACCCTCTTCCAGCTCTTTGCAGAGAAAATCAGGGCGACAGGCAGGAATTATGGCGCCACGCTTCCCTGGTTTATCATGACCAGCGAAGAGAATGACAGCATCACCAGAGAATACTTCATGGAGCAAGACTACTTCGGCCTTGGAAAAGAGGATGTATTCATATTCCAGCAGGGCATGGTGCCAGCGATAGACACATCAGGAAGGCTTGTGCTAAAAGAAAGGCATGAGCTCTTCATGAACCCCAACGGCCATGGTGGCTCGCTTCTTGCGCTATATATGTCAGGCGCTATAGAAGAGATGAAAAAAAGAGGCATCAAATACATATTCTACTTCCAGGTCGATAATCCACTGGTCATAATCGCAGACCCTGTGTTCATCGGCTACCACATCCTGAATCAGGCAGACATGTCTGCAAAAGTGCTCCCCAAGACCTGCCCAGAAGAGAAAGTGGGGGTATACGGCTACATAAACGGCAGGATGGGCGTGATTGAGTACAGCGACCTCACAAAAGAAGAGATGTACGCCAAGAGCCCAGAAGGAAACCTCCTCTACAATGCAGGAAACATTGCAATCCACGTTCTCAGCGTGGATTTTGTCGAGCACCTGAACAGAGGAGGCCTGAAGCTCCCATATCATGTCGCGCGAAAAAAAATCACATCCCACAAAGGAGAGATAGACGGCATAAAATTTGAGACATTCGTGTTTGACGCATTCGCAGAGGCAAAGCGGTATGCTATACTGGAAGTGAGGCGCGAGGACAACTTCGCCCCTGTAAAGAACAGGGAAGGCGTGGACAGCCCTGCCACAGCGCAGGAGATGATGATAGCCCAGGCAGCCGAGTGGCTTGAGGCAGCAGGAGTCAAAGTGCCAAGAAAAGATGGTGAAGATGGAGGAAAAGTGGACGGCATAATTGAGGTCTCGCCCCTCTTTGCCCTCAACAAAGAGGAATTTGTAAAAAAATACAAAGAGATGCCTAAGCTTATTTCAGGCTTTAAGCTCTACATAGGACCATAATCAAAAAATAAACCCGCTCATCATAGAAAAATTTATGAACATGGTTGGTTATACGAGAGATTATATCCTCAGGATATACATCTTTCAATCTTGCGCTTAAAGGAGGTAACTAAAATGGGATATCAGATAAACAAGTTAACAGCAGCAGCCACCACAATGGTAAGGCAGACAGAAGGAAAAATCAAAGGGCTTGACAAGTCAAAAAATCCTGTTGGTGATATCAAAGAAGTGTTGTTATGCTATCACTCTGCATTGTCAGGGCTGATAGTGGAGATGGTAGAGATAGAAAACATCCTGCAGAACATGACTGAAGAAAAAGTCAGGACTCAGGAGATTAATGTTATTAATGACAAGATTAAGGGTATAAACGGGATACTAAGGATGAGATAATTCCAAAGATAAAATGTAAAACAGGAATGCCCCAAGGTGTTCTCCCTCTTTCTTGTTTATTCTTCTTATTTTTATTATCCTTATTCCCCTCCGTATTATTCTTATTCTTGTTATCTTTAGATAAAACAGCAAGTTTTAAATACAATCCCGAACATATGTTCTGGTATGGCACCAGAAATAGATGAAAAAGACTGGAAAATACTTGAAGTGCTCAAGGAGCATGCAGAATACACCACCAGGCAGATAGCCAAAAAAACACTCCTTCCTGTCACAACAGTCCACAACAGGATACGAAAGCTCAGGGCCATGAAAGTCATCAAGAAATACACAGTAGAGCTTGACAACAAGCAGATAGGAAAAAGCCTTGTGGCATATGTCCTCATCTCTGCAAACCTGAGCCACCTGAAACAGAAAAAGATGAGCCAGTACGACCTTGCCGACCAGCTCAAGAGGTTCGATTTTGTGGAAAGGGTAGACATCGTCTCTGGCGGCACTGATCTTGTCGCGATAATCCGGGTAAAAGATGTAGAGGAATTCGACAAGGTGCTCCTGGGCAGGATCCAGAACCTGGAAGTCATAGACAAGACCCAGTCATTGATAGTCCTGCACGAGAGATGATTGGGAATTATCCCTTAAATCTTTTCTTTACAAATGAAACTATCTCCTCAAGCATCTCATCAAAATGCTTTGGGGTTGAGTACCTGTGGTCTGCACCCTTTACAATATGCAGCTCGCAGTCTTTTATAAGTCTTGATGTCTTGATACTTTGGGAAATAGGCACGACCTCATCATTCTTCCCATGCACAATCAAGACAGGAATCTTTATATTTGGCGCAGCCATATATGCATTGTTCTTTTTTGCATCCTCATACAATGCGAATCCCTTCCTAAGATTCTTACCAGCAGCATTCACATAAGGCATCTCCCCTTTCTGCCTCCATTCAGACATCTTCTGCCTGCTCATCCTTGCGTCTTCTGCTGCGCAATAATCTGATACAGGACTTCTCAGGATGAGTAGCGAGAGCCGTTTATTCCTGGAAGCAGCAATGATTCCTGCAATACCCCCAAAACTAGTTCCGTAAAAAGCGATTTTCCTATAACCCCTCTTATCTAAATAAGAGATAGCAGCCAGGATACTCTCTGCAGCATGCGATACTGTCAGATCAACAAACTTTCCATCGCTCTCTCCATGGCCGTACATATCTATCCTGAAAGTTGGCAGGCCAAGGTCATTTATCCTCCTAGCTATCTTGACATTTCCGCGGCTGGATTTATCCATCCCCAGCCCATGAGCCATAAGTACAATCTTCCCCTTACCTGCCTTGGGCGGAGTATCAAGCACACCGCACACCTTGTTACCCTCATTATCCTCAAAATAGATTCTCCTCTCCATAACAGACAATCTGCACTAGCGCCCATATTTAGAGTTTTTGTTTTAGCCGCAATCGTTCTGGTGCAGGGCTAGATATCTCCGAAAAAAATTGGCCAAGACATTTTAAGGGCACTTTCCAGGATATACCCCATGGATAAAATAAAAAACAGCTTTTGGGGTGATTAAATGGGAATAAAAATAACTAGAATAAGGTCTGCTATTGCCGTACTTGCGCTGATTATCTCGCTTGCAGCCATCTCTGATATGGCTCTTGGAGAAGTCCTCATAACAGAGGCCCTCTACGACCCTGCAACATCAGATTCAGACTCTGAATTTGTAGAGCTCTACAACACAGGCGACTCTGCAGTTGACATAAGCGGCTGGAGCATCAACACCACCAGCCGGCAGGCAGTAATGCCTGAAAACACATTGATAGGGCCTGGCTCATATTATCTTATCGCAGACATCGATGGCTCTATGGCATGGCCGGCGGACTGGCCTGAGCCTGACCTTCCTGACGAGATCTCCCTCACAAACACAGACTCAGGAATCAAGCTCCTGGACCAATCCAATAATCTGGTTGATGCGCTCGGATGGGGAAACCCTCCTGAGACGCTTTATCTAGGCACACCCGCATCACATGTTCCCGAGGGAGAAAGCCTGGCGAGGAAGCAACAGTCTTCTGCATTTGTCCAAACAAGAAACAACTCAAATGACTTCCTCGCCGCTCTCCCTACGCCTATGGGCTCGCGCGCAGAAACCTCGCCAGAGGCTGATGAAGAAATAATCATACACGCTTCAGTTGAGGGCAACGCCCCTGTTATAATCTCATTCTCGCTCAGCCATGACGACAGCGCTAATGAGGGAATCCAGATTCTTCCACTTGCAGGAAAAACACAAAACCTCACAATAAGCGCAATCATATCAGATCTTGACGGGATAGAGGACATAGAATATGTGAGGCTCTACGGCAAAGGCGCTTACATCGAGCTGGCAGAGACAGTTCCAGCCAACTCAACCACCTCTGAATACTCGGCAGTCCTGCCAATGATGTTCTATGACTCACCAGGACTCTACAATCTCACCCTTGAGGCTGCTGACCTCTCTGGCCTTGCTGCAACAAAAAACCAGAGCATTGAATACCTTAGTATTGTGGCTTTCGGGCTTGACACATCAGAAGTCTCTTTCAGGGGCAGCTCTGGCCAGAGCTCAGACATAATAGGCGACCTTGACTTCTCTACATCAGGAAGCCCCACAATAAAAAACATTGGCAACACCCCGCTTGACTTCAGGCTCAGCGCATCAGGCCTTGACTCTGGAATCTCGGCAATCCCTGCAAGCAGCCTGCTCTACACCTTCCTTGATTCAGACTTCTCATCCAGCCTCTCAGGCTCTCTCTCAGAGGCAGCAGTGCTAGAGGAAGTTGGCCTTATGCCCGGCCAGTCAAGCCTGAGAGAGCTTTCTCTCAGGCTCATGATACCTATTGGCACAAGGGCGGGGAGCTACCAGGGCACCCTCTATCTGAGCGGGGTGTCATCATAGATGAAATATCCTCTTATTTTGTTTTTCCTTATCTGGCTGGTTCTCATTCCTGGAGCCACAGCCAGCGGTATATCTATAAGCCCTTCATCCATACAGCTTGAGATATACAGGGGAGAGACAGCTGAAACCTTGCTCACAATCTCCAACCCCTCAGAGGATGAGCTGAAATTCAGGATTACTGCAGAGGATATGCCAGACTGGTTTGAGTTCCCAGTTAGGGAAGGCACCCTTGAGGCAGGCAGTTCAAGGGAGATCAAAATAAAGGTCTCGCCGCCCCTTGACGCAGCCAACGGGGAATACAGCACATTCATAACCCTCTATCTAGAGCCTGCTGAGCCCGCCAGCCAGTTCAGCCTCAGCCTTGCAGCCTCAATAAAAACAAAAATTGTTGTTTCAGGTAAGCAAGTAGTAAGCCTTTCTGTCAATGAAATCTCGCTGAAAGACACAGAGCAGGGCATGCCCCTTCAGATAACTGCAGGGCTGGCAAACAGCGGAAATGTCCGGGCAAAGCCCTCTGCAGAAATAACACTCAGAAAAAACACAAGGCTTGTGAAAAAAACCACAGCAGAGCTTGCCGAGCTTCTTCCCGGCGCGAAATCCTCTGAGGTGATAAGCCTCAGCACCCAGGAACTTGAGCCAGGAAACTACACAGCCACAGCAACAATCCTGCTCGGCAGAATGGAGATAGCAGAGCAGGAGATGGCCTTTCTGCTCCATCCCTACGGAACATTCACCCGCTCGGGAAAAATAATCGAGCTCTCTCTTGCTGGAGAGCCAAAGGCAGGAGAGGCTCCAAAGCTCACAGGAAAATTCCAGAACACAGGAAGCATCGCCATGAGTGCCCAGCTCGTGTCAGAGCTCTATCATGAGGAAAGCCTTATAGAGGCTGTCCGCTCAGAGGAGACACTTATCCAGCCAGGCGAGACAGCAGAGCTTGTTTCCTACTTCAGCCCCAAAAAGCCAGGTAGCTACACCATCTCATCCAGGGTCTTATTCGGCGGAAAAGCCACAGAGCCAAGAGAGCTCTCATTCAATATAAGGAGCGCGCCAACGCTCAGCCTTGGCGGAATTCTAATCTCAGCCACCATCATCCTGATGGGGCTAATGCTATACTACGGAAAGGAGGTATGGAAAATGGCAGGCAAAAAGATAGAAGGCAAGGTCTACTACTGCATAGACTGCAACCGCCCTATAAAGCACAAGGGCAGATGCATGCTCTGCAACATGACCGCGAAGAAGCGCCTTGACGCCCAGGCAAGAAAATACGCGGATTAGGGATATATTTTTTTGGTTTTTTTCTTTTGGTATGTTTTTTGAGCTTTTGTTTTTAGAAATATTTATATAGTCATATTGACTATCATATTATAGTATGGAAAAGGCTGGCAGATGCATTGGAAGGAAATCAGGAGAAGCAAGCACTTTGAGGAGCATCACCAAGGCACACTTGCCTGGAGCGATGTCATCAGGCTAATCTGCACCACAAAAAGCAAGCGGAAAAAAGGCTCAAAAATAGAGATTGAGGACACCAGGACCTATATCCTTTGCGAATTGGAAAATAACATCCTATATGTGATTAACGTAAAAACAAAATAAAATGCCGAAATCAAAGAAATCAAAACAAGAATGCCCACAGTGTGGCTCAGCTATTAGCGAGATCCAAGTCCGGATACAGGATGCTCGCTCTCCTGTAAAAAGCTATCAGTGCAGTAAATGCGGCTACTTTGATTTTGAGAAAAAATCGATAGAGAAAGCGGTTGATGAGATAAGAAAAGAGGAGATGGCCTTAAAGATCCGGCAGAAAGTTATAAAGCTCTCGCACGGGAGGCTGGGGATGTACATAAACCGGGACGTAGCAAGAAGCCTCAACCTCAAGGGAGGCGAGGAGGTCTATGTGTCAGTTCCCGGCAAGCGGCGCATGATTGTGGACATAGAGTAAATTCTGGCTGAGATAGATACGCCCTAAAGAAATCTATTCTAAAAAATCATGGTCTGCACGTAATATCTACAAGTAATACAGCCTGTTCTCGGCTATCTGCTCCCTGTCCTTTACTGAACCTGGCTTGTTCGCCCTTGGCCTCTTGCTCTCCGGATCCCTCCTAAAAGTCATGCCCAGGTCTCTCAGGAAAATGTTCATGCCCTCGACCATGTCAAATGGCCCTGTGCTCCTGCCATGTTCCGCAGGCGCTCCCTCGAACACCATCAGCTCCTCAGAGATGTAATCTATGAACAGCAGGTCATGGTCCACGACAAGTGCTGTCTTGCCTCTCTCCTCCATGAGATCCTTGAGAAGCTTTGAGATGAGAAGCCTCTGCTCTACATCAAGATAAGCTGACGGCTCGTCCAGAAGGTAGAGGTCAGCATCCTGCGCAAGACAGAGGCATATCGCCACTCTCTGGAGCTCTCCTCCTGAAAGCTCAGACAATTTGCTCATCAGTAGAGGCATTATCTGCAGAGGTTCGATAAGCGCGTTCGCGTATTTCTTTACTGCATCATGAAGGACAGTAGCAACCAAATCATCAGATGCCACAAGATACTGGGGCTTATAGCTCACCTTTATCTTAAGGTCAAGCTCGCCCTTGTCAGGCTGAATCACTCCTGCAAGCATCTTTACAAAACTCGTCTTTCCAGTAGCGTTCTCTCCGAGCACGCCAACAACAATCCTCTTATCCAGCTTTCCCGAAGAGGCCGAAAGCTCAAAGCGGCCAAGCCTTTTGCCCATCTCTGGCCATGAAATAAGGGGTTCTCTCTTCAACTTCTTTATGGGCGGCTTTGAGAAAAACTCTATCTTATTGTCCCTAAACCTTATATTCTCCTCCTTTAGATAGCCTGAGAGATAAACATTTATAGCAACCTTTGCAGTCTTCGGTAGCCCCACAACGCCGTACGCGCCCTCTTTGCCATACATTATATGCACTAGGTCAGTCATGTAATCCAGGATTATTAGGTCGTGCTCCACCACAAGAACTGCTGTGCTCTCGTCAGCTAGCTCCTTGATAAATCCGCTCACCTTTATGCGCTGCTTGATATCCAGATACGATGTCGGCTCGTCAAAAATATACAGGTTCGCCTTCTTAAGCACGCATGCCGCAATAGCCACCCTCTGAAGCTCTCCACCTGAGAGATTCTCAACCTCATTATCCAGAATGCTTGTTATCCCAAGCCTCTCAGCTATGTCAGAAAGCTGCTTCTTCTCATCAACCTTCTCCAGCAGCTCTCTCACCTTGCCCTTATACATCTTGGGTATCGCATCCACATTCTGTGGCTTGTAGCTTGCCACTATCTCCTTGTCCCTGACCTTCTCAAAAAATGTCTGGGCTTCGCTGCCCTTGAAATACTCTATCAGCTGCCTGATGTCAGCCTTCTTTGTGAAATCCCCAAGATTAGGCTCGAGCGAGCCCGCCAGAATCTTAATAGCTGTAGATTTTCCTATCCCGTTCTTTCCCAGGATTCCCACCACCTTTCCAAACATCGGAGTCGGGAGGGAATAGAGCGCGAACTGGTTTTGGCCGTACCTGTGGATAGGCGCCTTTGTAAGCTCCTCAGGAAGATTGATTATTGCAAGAGCTCCAAAAGGGCACCTCTTAGGGCAGATGCCGCATCCAGTGCAGAGAGATTCGCTAATCTTTGCCTTATGGTCCTCTCCTAGTATGATGCACTCCTTTCCAGTCCTGTTTATAGGGCACATCTTCATGCAGATAAGCCCGCACTTGTCCGGCTTGCACTTCTGCTTCTCCACTATAGCTATTCGCGTCATAGAATCAGGTTATCCCAAAGGCATTTAATAATCTTTTTGTTGGGGAGTGGCTCTGTAAAAAATATGGGCTGCCATCTGATTTACGAGCTTTGCAGCACAATTACTTTCAAGGCAGGCAGGGGGAAGTCCCTTACGGGGATGCCTGCCTATAAAGAAGTTAAATCACAAAAGCGAGTTGATGGCAGCCATCAGAGAGATTTTTTACAGAGCAATTGAGAGTGTGGCTACACAAAATCTTCCTTATTCTGAATCTCTGGCTTAGGCGCGTTTCCTTTGCCCGGCTGGGCAAAGACCACAATCTCCCTGCCCTCGAGACTCATGAAATCAATCTTTCCCCCTGCCTTGAGCTCGTCAATATACCTGTAGAACGAGGCCTTTGAGCAGTAGTTCCTGTCATCAACTATCCTCTCCTTAAGTTCAGGAATCGAGAGCCTCGCCTCTCCTGCCATCTCAAGTATCTTCTGTTTGATTAGGCCCTTCTGGTTTCTGGCAAGGCTTCTCATAAGCTCTGTCTTTAGCCCTTTCGGCCTCTCTTTGAGCGCCTTTATCTCATCCTTAAGGGAGCCGATCTGCTCTAGCAGCATCCTGTTTGTCTTCAGAAGCTCGCCGAAATTATTCCTCATCTCATCTATCTGCTGGCTGTTGGAGCGGATGTCATCCTTCATCCTTGAGAACGAGACCCTCAGGTTGTGCTTAAGCTCCTCAAGCTCCCCGC
>CAYLII010000015.1:4486-7829 GCA_964383645.1 uncultured Methanosarcinales archaeon | reverse complement strand
TTCATCCTTGAGAACGAGACCCTCAGGTTGTGCTTAAGCTCCTCAAGCTCCCCGCCTTCTGGGCTGGTGCCAAGAGAGGCATCCCTTTTCCCAGCCGCCTCATTGGCGCGCTCTGCCCTCTCCTTTTGCATCCCCCCAGCCATGCCTCCTCTAAAATGGCTTAACCTTATATAGCTTTTGTCTCAACTTTCCTGTGATGAGACATATATAATATACTATGAGACAATTCTGAGACACCCCTTGATTTCCTATGGAGAGATAACCCCCCTATTTCCTGTGGAGATTCCTGAGACAAGTATGAAACAGTCTCAGCCATATATGAGACAAGCCTGAGAAAGGTCCAAAATATATATGAAATAAAATCATCTGTTATGGTGGATAGCCCTTTCTCCTGGAGCAGGGCAAACACAGACAAGCATAATTAATTTCATATATCTAATCTAAACCCTATATATGAAACTATTTCTCTTTCTTAGAAACAAGCTCAATCTCCATAACCTCTCCATACGGCCCGGGATTTATAAGGAATGTTCCCCCAAGCTTCTGGTTCTTTCCCATATTCTCATGAAAATGGCCGCACACAACTATCTGGGGCCTGTACTTCTCAATCACCCTTGTCTCAGACTCGCTTCCGTTGTGGTTTCTTCCAAGCTGGTCCAGCCTTGTGTTGTATGGCGGGGCATGGAACATGAATATCTTGGTCTTCGCTAGCTTTATGAAGCCCTCATTCTCTTTAAAGAACTTCTCCAGGTCAGGAGTCTTCCTCTCAAAGCCCCCGCCGCCATAGCCCATGAACAGCACATTGTTGAACAGCTTTGCCTTTCTGTGAAAGAACTCGACATTCTCCAGCTCCCTGCACGCCTTCTGCATGGATGATTCGCCCTCATGGTTGCCGTGTATTATGAGGACCGGCTTACCGAGGCTGTTAAGCCTCTTGAGCAATTTATCAAGATCTCTCTCGAAAATTGTGAAATCTCCTGCGCACAGGATGATGTCTGCAAACTTAGCCTTCTTCTCAATTTTCTCCATGGCCTGGGCGCTGCCATGGCTGTCCACAAAAGCGAGGATATGCATTTTCAGAAGGGATAATAAGGGATTTATATTTAAAGGTTATATATAAATCCGGCACAGCCTTTATATACACCTAAAGATTACCCTCTCAAAAAAGAGGTATCCTAAAAATACCTCTCTGTTTCTGAGGTTTTAGAAGATATAAAGTTTAGGAGGATAAAAAATGGACCTTGAAGATATACTTAACCCGCAGCAGTTCAAAATCGCGCTTAACTTGCACCTGAAGAAAATGAGAAAATCAGGCAGAAGTGATGAAGAGATAAACCTTTTTGAGGAAGAATCAAAAAAACTATTCTCCAGCTATAAGCTGGCCCATATGCATGGCGGGCAAGATTTTAGGCAAGACCAAATCGATGCCTCTATCTTCTCAGAGCTAAATCCTCTCCAGCAAGGGTTTGTGCATTATCTCTCAGGAAATATAGTCAAGCTAGAAAACGGAACCAAACTCCCATTTGCAGCCACAATCCATGAAGGCGGCTCAGCAAGCCGATTTATCATTAAATACCTCTCAGACAATAATCCTGAGTACTTGATGGAGATCATAACCACCAACCTGGATAAGGCTTCGAAATACCTCCGCAGGCTAGAGAACGAACCCTCATTCCTGAAAGAAATTGTTGATGATCACCTTAACGTAGAGGATATGGCTCTTTCGATGATGTGTGCAGAAGAGCGGAAAGATTTTGTCAGATCCTCTCCAGAGGACATTGAAAATAAGATTCTTTCAAGGGCAGCAGAGAGTGTTGAGCGCCTTAAGGAGATAAAGGCTAGGCCTGATTTATCTTGCGAGGATGCATACATGTTCATAAGGTTTATAGAACTAGGACATAGGGGTTACAGGAACAATGAGGTAATCTATTTAGACAATAATAGCGATCTTGGAATAATGCTAGGCCTAAACTTCAAGTCCAAAGTAAAGTACATTTTTGCCATCTCTGACAAGTACAGGCTGCTAGAAGAGCAAAAGCTAGAAACAATAGCATATAATAGATAGCTGCTATCTAATACCCTTGTGCTCAGTGCGTATGCACGCTGTTCATGAGCATGGGCACTATATAATTCGCTGCCATCAATAGGCTTCCTGCAAGAGGCAGATGCCACTTCTTTGTCCTTATTATATTCTCAATAAGGAACGGCAGGAACAGCGCAATTGAAAGAATCATCTTGATGTCAAGGCTAAGGTAATAGCCCCATTCTATTTTTGCCCAGATCATGCCCAGCACAAACCCTGCAAAGTACATAGCATTCGCGGCAGCGAGCAGCCTGTAATCAGCCCTGCCTGAAAATGACTTGAACGTGATGAGGAGATAAATTATGTAGGCCAAGAGTGAAAGCACGATGTGGATGATTCCTATCGCTATCATTTAGGCACCTCGCAGCCATTGCTCTCCGGCTCTTTCTCTTTGCTGCTGTCATCGCTTGCGGCATCTCTCTTACCTGAGGGCTTCTCTTTCTTCTTGAATACCATTAGGAAGAACAGCACAGCAGTTATCGCAAAAAAGTCCCAGAATATAAAGGAACTAATGAGTGTGAGGGGATCCCCCAGATTTGTGGGGTCCAGGTCAGTACCCAGCATCACGCTGTGGAGCACCACAATGAGAAAAGCTGCATATGAGGCGAGGTGGAGGACATACCACCTCTTCCTCTTCATGAATGAGATAATCTT
Organism: uncultured Methanosarcinales archaeon; assembly: GCA_964383645.1. Classification (GTDB taxonomy): domain Archaea; phylum Nanobdellota; class Nanobdellia; order Woesearchaeales; family JAGVZT01; genus CAYLII01. Next base: position 5,092 of record CAYLII010000015.1, on the reverse strand, counting down.
AGGGCTCACAGAGCTGATTGTGACAGCGAGCATTATGTAGAAAGCGATGACACCAATTGAGATAAGGTTGCTATTCTTTGCCCCAAACGAAACCCAGAACACATCCTTGAGCCCCAGGTTCCACATGTATTTGTCCACAATATTGTTTATGCCGTGCAGGAACGCGAAGATGAGGGCAAGATACGAAACATCGCAATGGAGCGAGCAGAGCCTTCCGAACCTCTTAGGGTTGAGCTTTCTCAGGATGCCAAATATTACTGAAAGCGAGAGCAATACATAAGCAATCATGCCTGTTATCCTCACAATATACCATGGCGCAGGCGAGGGAGCATTCCTATTGACCTCAAAATCAGTCGTTGTCATGCCTCCTTCTGTCGCAGTGGTCTTGTTTATGGTCTTGTCATCAGACACTGTTGTTGTGCTCGAGGATGCGGTTCCATCTGTTGCTCCCTCAGGGAGTTCTCCCTCTGGAACAGCACCTTTTGGATATATGCTAAAATCAGAAAGCTCGAAATTGTCAAAATACATCGCCTGGTAGCCAGGATGCCGCCTGTCATCTCCGTCAAGCGCAAGCCTAGCGGTTATGCTGATTTTTGCATTCTCTTT
>CAYLII010000015.1:0-4386 GCA_964383645.1 uncultured Methanosarcinales archaeon | reverse complement strand
GAGGAGTCAGGCAGAGCAGAAGAGAATGCAGGCGTCACAGCTAGGAGTATAAGAAACATAAGAAGCAGAGCAGGCACTGCAGATACTCTTTTTTCCATCTCAGGCAGGGCATTCGGAGCCATTTATAAAACTAATGCAGTTGAAATATAAGATGTTTAGAAACAATTATCCCGCAAGCTTCTCTTTCAAGAACAGGTAAATATCCTTCACAACAATTCCACCCATGCCCCAGTTCAATGGGAGCCATACAGGAATATTAAATATATGCTGACTGGAATATACCCATGCCCCTGATGAGATGGTCAATGATTCAACAACTGTCGCGCTTAGGCTTACTATTGCAAAAAACAGTATATCTGTCTTTGGAGCCTTAATCAGCATGGCTATACTTATGACAACCAAAATAATGCTAGTTAGCACAGTGTTCTTCCAGAATAAAAAGACAGTAAGCATCGCAAAGATGAGTGCAGTGAAATGAACAAGCAGTCTTTTGAGTGTTTCTTTCATAGGTCAATGCTTTCAGATAGAGAGACTATTTAAATATTATCAATCGCAGAACAGGATATGCTTCACTCTGCTTCCTTATAGTAATCCTCTAGAACTATCTTGTCCACCTGCTCGAGGTCAGCAACCTTGTACAGCCTGCCATCACCCATGGCTGCAATTCTCTTTGCTATCCTCTCGCCCTTTGCATCAAGCTTAATCCCGATGATGCTAGTCGTAATCCCGCGAGCCCGCGCCATAGACACAGCCTCCATAGTAGCCTCCTCAGGCCTCCTGCCCTTTGTCGGAAGCGCATCAGTAATAATCATAAGGTGCTTTGACACATGCTCATTCGGAAACAAAGATATAGCCTCTGTTATAGTCTCGGATATATTGGTCTCGTTAGAGGCAGTAACCCCTGTTATCGCCTTTAGGAGCCTCACAAAATCAAGAGTAGGCTCAACCTTCTGCTTTACCCTCTCACCAAACACCACCAATCCAACCTTATCCCTCTCCTGCACTGCCTTAAACGCGAGAGCAATCCCTGCCTTTTTGCACTGCTCAATCTTTTTGCCCTTCATCGAGCCAGAGGCGTCAAGCGCGTAAACAAGATAGATCTGCCCCTTGCTCCTTATCTCAAACGCCCTCAGGTCCTCTTTCTCAATAGTGGCATGCCCTCTCCTGATAGCAAGCCGAAGCGAATCCCTTATCGCAACATCCCTGTAGCGCTGGTTCCTGTACTCCACCACATCCTCCTTATCGCCATAGGTCGCGCCCCTCTTGTGCACCTTATTCCCGAATATTCCTTTTGGCACGATATGGTCAAGCTCATCAACATAAAGAATCAATGAGGCCAGCTCAAGCCCCTTATCGCTCACCGAGCCGTCCTTCTCTATAAGCCCCTTCTCTTTCAGCTCATCAACCCTCTCCTGGACCTTCTTCTGCAGCTCCCGTTTAAACTCAGGGATATGCACATTCTCCTTCACATAATTGGCGTCATAGCCTGAGAGCTCCCTTATGATAGACTCCCCATATATTTGCTCAGCCAGATGATAATTCTTAACCATCGACTGATATATCATGTCAGGCGTAAAAGTCCCAACCCCCTGGTTTATTGAGTCGGCAATAAGCCTGCCGTCATCAATCACATCCTTGTCAGCCTCAAGCACAGAGTGCATCAGCTTCTCATCAGAAAAATCACTGCTCAGCTTTCCGGAAAGCTCTTCAATCCTGTCAGTGGGCGTCGCTTGACGCTCCCCGCTAAAGACAACCACCTTTTTTCTCGGAATAATTATGCTTCGCATAAGCCGCGAACTGCTCTCTTAAGAACTCCTCTGGGGAAGTAAGATACTTTATCGAAGGCTTTAGCCTTATCCTGTGCGAAAGCACAGGTATTATCGCCTTCTCCACATCATCAAGGCACACCTTATCCCTGCCCTCGAGGAAAGCAGATGATTGCGCCATCTCATAAAGGCCCAAAGAAGCCCTCACCGAAGGCTTGAGCTCCAAGGCCTCGCTCTCTCTAAGGAACTTCACAAACCCAAGCGTCGCACTTAGGAGCGCTCCCGGAAACTCCACAATCCTCTTTCCCTTGGTAACAACAATCTTCTCCTCAATCTCTACGCTCTCTGGATAAGTCATGTACACAACATCAAACCTGTCAAGAAGCACATTAGACAATGGCTCAGTCGAGCTGTCCTCTGGATTCATCGTCCCTATGAAAATGAAATCTATCCTGAAATCAAGGTCATAGCCTGCAATAGTCATCCTCTTCTCCTCAAGCACCTGGAGAAGCGCGTTCTGCAGCTTCTCAGGGCACCTGTTGAGCTCGTCAAAGAACAATACACCATTATTCGCCTTGAAAATCTTTCCTGGCGTAAATGCCTCAATAGACATCGCGCCGTGCTTGAGCGCCTTTGTAGGATCGATATCGCCGATGAGATCCTCTGCAGTCAGGTCAGGGCTGCCCTGCAGCCTCACAAACCTGTCCTCTCCCTCTATAGTAATCCTTTTGGCCTTCTCCTTTCCTGCATCCCCAGAAACGCACTTCGGGCAGGTGGGGCTATTAGGGAGGCACTTGTACCCGCAGTCATTCACCTCTAGCTTTGGAAGAAGCTTTGCAATATTCTTTGCCATCGTGGTCTTGCCCACCCCGGGAGGACCGACAATTATCATGTTCCTGCCCATCAAAAGAGCACCCTTTATCTGGCTCTTCGCCTCCTCCTGCCCCATGATGTCAGCAAAAGGATCCTCTTGTAGCAGCTTGTTTTTCAGTTCTTCAGGTATCATCGCTGGCCTTTCTAATCAAGCTTCATTTATAAACTTTGGGCTTTTGTTTTGGTGCCGCTTATAGAAAAAATCTCCAGAGAAAACTTTAGTCCTTGCCCCTCTTCCTGCTCTCCTTGTACCTCTCGAACATATCCGCCACAGCCCCAGAGTCCCGCCTCAGCCTCTCAAATTCCACTCTCTCAGCGAGAGCGAAATCCTCGACCTCTATAAGCTTAAGCCTAGAAGCGTCAAGAAACGCGAAATCCCGCGAATTTCTCACATCACTTGGAAGCCTGCCCCTGTAAAGTATCACTCCAACCCTTCCCCTCAGCGCCTCAAGCGTCCTCTTGCTGTGGCTCTCCATGTCCCCCACCAGCAGGATATCGCCCTCATGGATGCCAAGCTCCCTCTGTTTTTTTAGGAACTCATCATAAGTGAGATTATCAAGCCTCTTGACCAGCAGCTTTGGCCCAATATTAGAAACAAGCCCCTTCAGCTTATCATTCCTCTCTTTCTCAGCCATAAGCATCTTCTCCAGCTCCCTTATCCTCTTTGTCTTTAGCTTAAGAAGCCTGTTAAACCCCCTCTTGCTCTTGGCGTTCCCATTCTCCTGAACGCCGTCCCTCTCCTCATCCTGCATCCTCTCAAGCTCGTCTGCAAGCGACTCCTGATTCCTCTTAAGCTCCCTGTACTCTCCATCAAGCTTCTTCAGGCTCGCCTTCAGCCTGATATAATCCTCTCTTGAGGGCATGAACTCTTCCATACACTCTTCTCTTTCAACACTCTTCCCCGGAGCCTCAAATCTTCTTTTTTCCTTCTCCTCTGCTATCTTGAGCGCTGCCCCTATCCCCAGCCCATCCCTCAGTATCATGAGCCTCTTCACATCATCAGAAAACCTCTCATCATTTTTGCCCTTCAGCGAGGCATCAACCTTTGAGAGCATGCCTGAAAACCTCTTGAGCCCAAACATTGCCGCAGATACAGCATCAAACTCATGGTCATTGCCTGCATTAATACCAATGGCAAGCGCCTTCTTCTCGTCGGACAGAAGATCTGAAGGTGGAGCCACAACCCTCGCACCTGTTTTTGCAGAAAACTGGCGCACCAGCTCAGGGCACTTCGCCTTGTCTGTCGCAGCGATGACAGGAATCCCATAATATGTGCTTTCTTCTATAAGCCTCTTAAGGCTCCCGCCCCTCTCAGAGCCTATCCTCAGCAGATTTCCAGAAAGGTCAAGAATGGCATACCCCAATGTGGTGCCCGGGTCAATCCCAACAGCAACAAGAGGCTTTCTTATCAGCTTCATCCTAGAGCATGCTAATCGGGCAGGATTAATAACTCTTTCCCAATCCTCTCTTCCAATCCATTTTATCGTCTATTTTAGCAAACTTTTATATAGGATAAATGCCTCGCATGAGCCAGACCATGGCGAGAATCCAGTTCTACCCTGTCAGCATAGATTACAGGCAGGCCGAAGATAAGCTCTATGTCCAGCTATTCGGCAGGATGGTCGACGGAAGGCAAGTCTGCGTCCAGGATTCGACATTCCAGCCCTACTTCTACATCCTCCCCTCAAAAGGAGCCGAGGAGGCAGCTGAGAGGATTGGGGGAATCGAGCTCACAAGAAGAGACCGC
>CAYLII010000014.1:0-17727 GCA_964383645.1 uncultured Methanosarcinales archaeon | reverse complement strand
TCTAGCGGTCAAGGATAGGGGACTCTGGATCCTCTGACCCCAGTTCGAATCTGGGCGGGGCTATTTTTTTATTCTAAAAAAATAGCCACAGCTCCAAAGAAAATTCTGGGCAGGAGACCAAAGTAACTTCATTGCAGGAATCAGGAGATCCGTATTCGGAAAAGAAAAATCAGTCTTAAGATACTAATATAGTCATTCTAAATATAAATCTTTTGCTATGCTTTTATCGTCTGAAAAATAGGGATAGGATTAAGTATTCTCTCTCCCAGATATAAGGTGGAGGTAAGAGAAAAATGGGAAAACAAGACAAGGAGCCGTGGAAGAAATACGGCATGACAAAGGAGAAGTGGGAAGAGGTGCATGACGAGGCATTTAGGGCAGAATTAAAGGCCACCAGGCTGACTGACAACCTGCCTGAGAACTACATGGAATACATGGCAGAGCTCACCGAGCCCATGCCCACCCACAGGGAGTATAAGAGGGGAAAGAAATGACAACATACGAAGAAGAGAAGGAGGAATCAAGAAAGAAAAAGGAAGAGGCAGGCTGGATGCTGTGGAAAGCCAGGACAGCTGAGGAATGCCTGGCAGACTGGTATGACTCAGACAGCGAAAGGGAGCAGAAGGCCAATCTGCCTATAACCAGCCCTAGGCCAAAGAGGGATAGGAAATGACAGACGACAGGACTCCAGCAGAGGTAATGGCAGATTGGTATGACTCTGATCCTGAAAGGGAGCAGAAAGAGAAGGAAGCCAAAAGGGGACTACGAAAAAGTCCCAAGCCTTAGAGTGATAGGAAATGACAGGAGAGAACTGGCCAGAATGGAAGGATAGGTCCGCAAAGGAGATATTAGTGGATTGGTTTGGATCAGGGCCAATAACAGAGTATAAAAAACCTAAATCCAAGCCAAAGAAAAGGGTGAGGAAATGACAAAGGACCCGGCAGAGTTCTATGAGAACTGGTTTGACGGCTCCACCTGGAACGATGACCCCAAAAGGAAGAAAGTAAGAAAAGGAGACCTGCCCAAGTTGTGATGCGCGGAGAAAAAGGCCAATCTTCCAGGCCTTTTCCTTCCCTACTTTTTCTTCTATACCCCAATCTAAAGAAACCTTTAAATATATACCCCACCATAGAATGCTAAAAAAGGGGTGGACTAGTGAGTGAACATTCTTCAGTATCAGGCAAGCTGCTCACATTTGCGGCAATTGTCATAATCATAGCAGGGCTAAAACTAAGCGCAGAGCTAATAGCGCCAATCCTTTTCGCCTTCACACTAACAGTCCTGGTCTGGCCTGCCCTTGCCTGGCTAGACAAGAAAGGAGTGCCCCGCGGCCTCTCGATAACACTTGTCTCGGCAACAGTAATCCTGGCCATCATACTTCTCATACTGGTTGTTGCAGGCTCGCTAGAGGAGCTCTCTTCAAACATCCCTTCATATACAGAGCTTCTCAACACCAGGTTTGAGCCTCTCCTCTCAGAGCTATCATGGATGGACCTGGCAGACCCCCTAAGAAGCATAGGGATGAACGGCTCATCAATAGCCCAGGCAGCTATCAGCTTTGTCTCAGGGTTTGCCTCCAGCTTATTTGGGGTGCTCATGTTCCTGCTTACGCTTATCTTCATGATAACCGCATCAGGAAGCGTGGTAAAAAGGTATCATGAGCTTCCCGGAAAAAGACAGGGGTTCTCATCTGATTTCGCCTCATGGAGCAGGAGCATCCAGGTCCAGTACAAGGTTCAGACAATAGGTAACCTCATAATGGGAGCAGTCCTGGCACTGTTGTTCCTGCTCTTGGGAATAGACTATGCCCTGCTTTGGGGTTTTCTCGCATTCCTCCTCTCCTACATCCCCCACATAGGCCTTATCCTGGCAAGCATCCCCCCCATCCTTCTTACCCTCATCTTCTACGGATGGACTCCTGCGATCTTTGCAGCCATATTTATCATAGTCATAAACTTCATAATGGACAATGTGATAACCCCCAGGTTTATAGGAGCAGCGCTCAGGATACCTGCAGCCTACATATTCATCTCATTTCTGGTGTGCAGCTACATATTCGGGATATTAGGGGCTTTCCTCTCGCTGCCCATATTCCTTGCAGTAAGGCAGCTCCTCCTCAAGAACCCCAGGACAGAATTCATTGGCCTAATGATGGGTCATCCTCTTCATAAAGGCAGTAAGAAATAAATAAAAAATCAGGGCTTAAAAGCCCTGCATAAGGTTTTTGAATTTTTGCATCTTCTCTTTTTTAGTTTTCCAAAAAACCCTTACGGATTATTCAGCCTGTTTTGGTTATTCCACTCGTTTTGGTTCAGCTCGCCGTAAGGCGCACTCGGGTTTTCCATGAGGTTCCACCTGTACTGGTTATTCCACTCATACCTGTTTTCCGGGCAGCAGGGCGCTTCGCAGCCCTCAGCCTGATTCCACATGTACTGGTTTTCCCACATATGCATGTTCTGCTCAGGGTCCTCATCGCTGTTCAGGGTCCATCTGAGCCTCTCCATGTTCCTGTACATAGGCTGGAGGCAATCCCCTAGCCCCTCCTTAAGGCACTTAAATGCAGGGCAGTCACCATTGATTATGCATTCAAGCTTCGGCTCTCCTGCAGTATTTCCCTCTCTGTTCCTGAGCGTGTTTGCTGCCGACACGCTGCCAGTTGTGATTCCCGCGGCCAGTATCGCGGCAAGGCCTATCTTTGCGGGCATGCTTAATTTTATCATATTCATCCCACATCACCTCCTTTAGTCAAATCTGGAATCTAGGATATATATATTTTCTGCAAAAAAGAGTTAAGTTTAAATACTAATTTTCCAAAAAACAATCCATGGTGAAATTAAATACTCTTGCCCTCTTTGCAATACTTGTACTGGCCATAATCATGTTAGCAGGCTGCGCCTCTGAGCCGGCGCCTCCTGTCCAGCCAAACCCAAACGCATGCCAGGTCAATACAGACTGCATAAGGATACTTGGCGCAAAGCTCAAGACCTGCACGACACCAGTCTGCGGCTCAGGCGCATGCAGGGCAGAGCCAACCCCCAACTGCTGCGGAAACAACAAAACAGATGAAATTGAGGACGGAAAACCCGGAAGCAAATGCAGCTGCCCGGCAGACTACGGGGCATGCGAAGCAGCTGTAAAATACAAAGACGCGAACAACCGGCTGGTAACCGCAAAATACATAACAAGGCAATGCATAGAAAATGAATGCGTTGTTGAGTATCTCGACTCCATGCAGAGGGACACTGAATTCTTCAATGTGTGGACAGGCATTGGCTTTAAGAACAACATCTATGTCAGATACTCAAACCCGTTCTACGGCAGCAACAACATGCTCGAAGTAGAGATGAGGCTGGTAGACTATGATGACAAGCTCATAAACCTAAGCAAGTCCCTCAAGATAAATGAGATTCGGCTAATGGAAGGCACAAAGATCCTCGCAAGGATTACACCTGAGAGCAGATTCTACACAATAGGAGACACATCCCTTGACATAATAACAGTGATCTTCTACGACTTCATCTATCCTGAAGAGCCCAAGTCTCTGTCCCTGGACATAGAATACGAATACGTGCCTCTTGTAAGAAAAACAGAGATAGTCGAGGGCAAAGCAGTGCTTGTATATGTAGATGGATCCATAGAGAGAAAGACCTACACAGTAAGGCTCACTGAGCAGATAACCTTCCTAAATAAGGACATTGTGGAGGAATAAGCTATTCTTAAGAACATGGACTGCGCGCTATGCGGAAAACCTATAAGAGAATACGACCACAGCCTCAACCATCTTGAGATAGACAAGGATCATTCTGCAGACCTCTGCCCAGACTGCATAAAACTATTCATGAAGTGGCAGGGAGAGATGTGTGCAAGACTCTTTCCAACTTCCGCCATGAAAAAAAGGTACGGGCAAGGGCAGGACAGAAAATAACCCCCACTAGGCAGATTTTGGCCTGCTTGGCGCTTTGCCTTTATTTATGGCCCTCATTTATAAATAATACTTGATATCCAAATTTCTACACCAATATACAAATTAGTAAAGTATATAAACTAGTACTTCAAATAAAAGATGCAGAACCCTAAAAGGAGGTAACAACCATGGGAACTATGACAAAGAAATCGAATGCAGGAGCAGTACAGCCAAAGACAGCAGTTAGGAACCAGAAGGGATCCAGGACTGGAAAAGTGTGATTATATATGGAAGGGTATGGTCTATTCAGGTATCTGAAACCCTACCTTTCCCGTTATTTTCTCTTTTTTTTGTTTCTTTCACTCTCCTCAATTCTCACGATTGTCTCCCCGCTTCTAGTCAAGATAATAATTGATAATGTGATGCTGGGCGGAGACACATCGCTCCTCCTCACTCTCATCGCCATCTTCTCAGGGGCAATCATATTCTCCACAGCATTCAGGATAATAAGCGGATATCTCCAGGCCTACATAACAGAGCACTTCGAGTTCGATCTGGAAAAAGCCATGCTCACCTCGATACTCTCCAGCAGGCTTGACCTGGTCCAGAAAGAGAATGTGGGCGACATCCTCTCCAGGATGGATGATGACGTAGAGGGCGCCTCAGACCTGGTATTCAACATAATCGGCGACCTGGCCTCCACCCTCCTCACAATCACCGCAATACTTGTGGTCTCATTCGCGCTTGACTGGAGGCTCACACTTATCGCGCTCTTCCCTGTCCCCATACTCATCCTAGTCCAGAGATACTACGGAGAGAAAATCAAGACAGCATTTGGGGAGATAAGGGTGCTCGGCGCAGGGCTCATCAATTTCCTCCAGCAGAGGCTTAGGGACATCCAGCTAATCCAGATATTCAACAACATGGTATATGAGAGCAGGCTCTTCGAGAGCAAATTCGCCCTCTTCGTCAGGAAGAACGTTGACTTTGAGATAATACGCTCAATGCGCGAGACCTTTGTTGACCTCCTCTCCCTTGTATCAAAGGTTCTTGTCCTCGGCTACGGCGGATATCTTGTCATAAACGGCAGGACTACAGTAGGCGTCTTTGTCGCCATGTACGCATACACAGAGATGCTTCTCGACCCCATCCAGTCCCTTGCCACCATCCACAGCTCGATAAAGAAAAACCAGGTCTCTGCAGAGCGCATCAAAAGCATGGTGGACAGGCTAAAGGCAATACCCGAGGGGGACGTGGCTATAGACGGCTCAAAGCCGGTGATAGAATTCAAGGATGTCTCATTCAGCCACGACCCTGAAAAAGAGCTCCTCACAAACATCAGCATCAGGCTGGAGGGCGGAAACGTCTACGGCCTCACAGGCCCATCAGGCTGCGGGAAAAGCAGCATAGGCTACCTCCTCTCAAGGCTCTACGACCCGCTCTCAGGCACGATAACATACAACGGGGCAGACCTGAAAACCCTCAGGCTCTCTGAACTCAGGGACAAGGTCACGATAGTCACCTCAGAGCCCACCCTCTATGACGAGACCATAATGGAAAACATAAAATACGGAAAGACCGAGGCGAGCGAGGTTGAGGTAATGCAAGTCTCGATAGAAACAGGCATATTCGATTTCATAATGAGCCTCCCAGACCAGTACAAGACAACACTAAGCTCAATGGAAGAGACACTCTCTGAAGGCCAGATGCAGAGACTCTGCATCGCAAGGGCACTCCTTCGCGACACACCTGTGCTAGTGATAGACGAGGCCATCTCAGGACTTGACGCCAAGAACCAGAAGATGTTCCTAACCCTATTCCAGAACCTCAAGAAAAGAGGCAAGCTCATAATAATCATCTCCCACCAGCTTGAGATACTTGAAGACATGGACGGCATTATCTTCATAAACAACGGTGTTGTCGAGGAGAGCGGAAAATTCAGGCAGCTGATGGCAAAGAAAAAGATGTTCCACAGATTCTTCACCATGCAGACAGGGTCTGCAAAGAAGAGAGCCATAAGGTTTGAGAAGGGGCAGACTTCAGGAAAGAAAGACTAATCCCCTATTTTTTCCAAAAAATACTTATACCCGCACATGCAAAAGCAAGTTCTGTGGCCCATCTCTCTGAGAAGCACAAGTTCATACTATATTCTCTCTACAAATACCTGACTGCTATAAACCTGCGTTTTGAGAACGAGCCCCTCGAGGCGTCAATAATGAAGATAGATTTCATCAATCTCCTCCTTGAGCTTAAAATCGTCGAGAAATCAGAGCGCGCCCTCTATCAGAACCTGGAAGACCTGGAGCTTGAGAAATACCTCAGATACGAGTCTAGATTCCTCAAGCTCACCCCAAAAGGGCTAAAGCAGGCCCGCGCAATAGAAAAGCAGAACATGCCCTTCCTAAAACTCTGGGAGCAGATCAGCAAGGGTGATGTCAAGCTCCAGAAATCAGTCCAGTCATACTTCAAGTAGATTAGTTAATCTCAAATTTTTAATCCTCAGTTACTCTCTTTTTCCATTTTTCTCCCGCCAGATTTATATATTTCATGCCATTCTCCAGCCGGATGGTGGGCCGCAGCGCTATTGAAGAATATGCGAAGGGATACACAGACAATCTGAACATGAAGATAGTGGCTTTCAGGTTCTCAAAGCTTGGCGAGCGGGCGCTTGGCCTTCCTGCCTGCGATTACAATCTATATCTAGACACACACAGTTTCATCTATGATTCAATAAATGATGGCCTAAGGTTCCAGCCCGCAGTAAAAGTGGATTTCAACTTGGGGATGGAGGATATCCCTATAGAATACACAGATGAATGCGACGAATACATACCCGAGCTCGTCTGCGAGATAAGCATGCTCGGAAGCGGCATGGAAGTCCTGTCATATGACTGCGAATATTTTCCTTTCCCGCTCAACCTTCGCCTGCCCAGATACTTGAGCTTTGCCAGGGAATCGTGCGAGAGATCAGTAAAGACAGCCCAGATGGCCCTTAATGTAGAGGACTACATCCTTGACAACTACGCCCATTACGCATTTCTCATGGGCGCGGGCATGCCTGTAAAAGAGGCCATCAGCGAAAGGAGAAGAAAAATCCAGATGGGCTACAGCAATCTCCAATAGAGCCATCTTTCTTTGCCAGCACCAATAATCTAACTTCTCTACCAGCACATTATTTTTTTCCGCAAGATTTATATCTCTGCTGCGCGAGCCCATACACACTGTAATGAAACATAATACTATCGGTGAATTGGCATGAGCAGGCAGAAACTCCTATTCTTCTATCTCAAGACAGGCGGAGGCCACAGGTCATGCGCAAGAAGCGTATCAGAATACCTTTCCAAGCACAGGCCTGACGCAAAAGTGGTCCAGGTGGACGGGCTTGAGGACTCGCCCAAGATAAAAAGATTCATATTTGAGGACAGCTACAGGCTATCCCAAAACTATGCGGAATGGCTCTTCGAGGTCACATTCGACATAAACAGCATACCTCCTGTCTGGAAGCAGACCAAAGAATTGATTACCCTCCTCTTGGAAGACTACGCAGAGAAAAAAATACTCCAGGAGAGGCCTGACAAGATAGTCCTCTTCCACTGCTTTTTCATTAAGCCAGTAGAAAAAATCCTCAGGAAGCACGGCCTAAAGATTCCTGTGCTCGTGTATGTGACAGACCCTTACAGGCCTCCCGCGCAGTGGTTCGCCTCCAAAAAAGTAAATTACATCCTCCCTAGCGATGACGCGAAAAAGACAGCCATAAGGCACGGCATCCCAAACAGCAGATGCGTGGTCTTCCCCTACATACTCAATGACAGGTACAGCAAAAGGCTCCCACCCGCCAAAATCGCCGCTCTAAAAAAGAAGATGGGCTACCCTGCAGGAAGAAAAATAGTCCTTGTATTGGGGGGCGCTGACGGCATACCCAAGGCTATTCCTATCCTCTCAAGCCTGCTCTCCAGAAAGCTGGATGCGGAAATCGCGATAGTGTGCGGAAAGAATGAGCAGCTGAGGGTGCTCGCATCAATGCTCGCAAAAAGGCATAAGAGCCTGCACGTCTATGGCTTTGTGGACTTTGTATACGAGCTCATCAGCATATCAGATGTAGTCATAACTAAGTGCGGCGCCTCCACCTTCATGGAGATAATAATGCTCGGTAAGATTCCCATAATCAACTCATACCTCGGAAACCAGGAGGTGGGAAACAAGGATTATGTGGCTGGAAACAAGCTCGGCTTCTATGAGCCGCGCGTCCATAAGCTCGTGCCTCTCATAAACAGGATATTCTCAAGCCCTGGACTCAGGCAATCAATAAGCAAGAACCAGGAAGCCCAGCATCTCAGGAACGGCACGCCCGAGGTCTCGGAATACATCTACAGCTTTAGCCCGGACATACTTGACTCCATAAGGCTCCACCCGCCAAAGAAAAAGCCCCTCCACAGGCGCATCATTGATGCTGTCAGGATGACTTTCATTTGAAAAAACAGCCCTCACTCAGAGTGCCATTATTTAGATTGTCATCACTTAGAGTATCTTCCCATGAGAACGCCAGCAGCTATCTTGTGCGCTTCTACCTCTTTATAGAAATCCTCTTTTGTGGTCGCCTCAATCCTTGCAGTATCAAGCGCATACAGCCTGAAATAATACCTGTGTGTGCCAGACGGAGGGCAGGGTCCGTGATAACTCTTCCTTCCTGCAGAATTGACAACCTCAATCCCGGGAACTGTCTGCTCCTCTATGATTCTCCTGTCAGGAGCGATGTTTTTTACCATCCAGTGCGTCCACAGCCCTACAGGCGCATCAGGGTCGTCCATGATGAGGGCGAAGCTCTTTGTCTCTACGGGAACATCCTCCCACACCAGCTGGGGATTGATGTCCAGGCCCTTGCAAGTATACCTGTCAGGGATCTTCTCCCCCTCATTAAATGCGTTAGACGTAAGCCTCATAGTTTTCCAACCTCCTTGCTTTTCCTTAAATCTCCTCAATTCTCACTCGCTTAATATAACTTTTGGAAAGCTTAATATATCCCCTTGCTTAAGAAAGGGGCATAATGAAGATAACCCACAAAGACCACAAGGGAGAGAACGGAAGGGTTCTTGTTGTTGGCGGAAGCCAGGATTATGTGGGGGCGCCAGCCCTTGCGGCAATGGCTGCCCTGAGGACAGGAGTTGACATAGTCACTGTCTGCGCCCCTGAGAAGGTTGCATGGACAATAAACTCATACTCCCCAGATGTCATCACAAGGAAATTCCCTGGCGAGGAATTCCATATCAGCCACGCCAAGGAGATAATAGAACTCTCAGAGCGCCATGATGTGGTGGTATTGGGCTGCGGGCTAGGCATAAAAAAAGATTTCGTGCTAAAGCTTCTTAGGGAAATAAAAAAGCCATTCGTGCTTGATGCAGACGCGATAAAGGTGATAAGCCTCACTGTTGCCTCAAACAGCGTTCTTACCCCAAACCTCAAAGAGTTCGAGCTCCTATGCGCAAACACAGAGAAAAAGCCTGAAACTGAAAAGCAGGGCCAGGAAAATGCAGAAGCCCAGAAATTCGACATAAACGCAGGCATAAAAACAATGCAGAAATACATCGGCGATAATGTGGTGCTCCTGAAAGGACCCACAGACACAATCTTCACAAAGCACCTGAGGCACACAAACAAGTCCGGCCACAACTCGATGACAATAGGAGGCACCGGAGATGTGCTTGCAGGCCTATGCGCAGGCTACATCGCCCAGACAGGAAGACTGTTTGAATCCGCTGTCCAGGCCGCATTCGTAAACGGCAAGGCAGGAGAGTACATGTACAGGCAGATGGGCTACGGCTACACATCATACGAGCTCGTAAAAGAGCTCTCCAGATTCACCAAGCACGGGCTCTTCCAGGGCTAAAAGATGGCAATAGCACCACGCATCCAGTCTGAGACAAAGTTCTTCTGGAAGATACTGCTCCATCTTCTGTTGACGCCATACACGCTCATCATGGTGCTAATGAAGAAAAAAAAGTCCGATGACATCTTCAAGCCATTCCATGAGCTATTCCTCTTTGTCTTCGAGCCGAAATTCACGATATTAGTAATCCTCGCAAACATTGGCATATACATCTGGAGCCTCTTCCAGCCAGAAGAGCTCATCCTCTCGCTCATCAACATCCCCTCAAACCTCTTCGAGCTAAGGCTAGAGACTCTTATAACATCCGGGTTTCTCCACGCAAGCCCGGCCCACCTTCTCGGAAACATGCTCGCCCTCTTCATATTCGGAAGGGTGGTAGAGAGAAAACTTGGCTTTCTAAAGACAGGTCTTGTTTATCTCGGAGCTCTTGTCATATCAAACATATTCTTTTCCATTATCCACTTCCTTATACTAGGGGACAACACAGGAGGGCTTGGCGCATCTGGGGCCATAATGGGCCTTGCCTCTGCAGCTATGCTTCTAGATCCGCTCTACATAACATACGAGCTTCTGCTTCCTTTGCCAGTGATGATAGTTGCATGGCTCATGATATTTGCAGACATATCAGGAATCCTAAACCCAGTGGAAGACGGCATCGGCCACTTCGCCCATCTGGGCGGGTTCCTCTCGATTGGGGCCCTCACATTCCTGTTTGACAAGAGGGACAGGCATAACCTCAAAAGAGGGCTTCTCATCAACATAATTTCCGTAATAATCGGAGTTGGGCTCATAATAGCCTTCGGCCTTACAGAGCAGCTCCAGACGCTTCTCTAAGATAATGATTTCTGCGATAATGGTAATGAGATAATGGTTTTAGAGGGATATATGACAACCATAACATCCCTATACTTATCCTGCTTATGCCCTAAAACCAATACCTTTTTAAACAAAGCCCTGTTTATGGACCATATACGCAGAGCAGTGATACCATGCAGCGACTTAGAACTGCGTTATATCTATATAGGAGGAATATAAAATGGGATTCGGAAATCGAGGCTTCGGTGGCCCCAGGGAGATGCATAAAATCACCTGTTCCGACTGCGGCAAAGAGGCAGAAGTGCCTTTCAAGCCAGCGGACGGAAGGCCAGTGTATTGCAAGGATTGCTACGGGAAGCACAAGCCAGCGAGAGAATAAGCAAAACTTATTTCTATCAATGCTTATGCACTAGGAAACATTTCCTTGAAATCTTTTCTTTTTTTACTATTATTTCATCTTATTTTTCGTTATTCATCTAGGACCATCTCATTTCATTCTGTTATGCATCTTCTGCCCTAAAACAGAAATATTTATTAAATACTAACAAGGTGGATGATTTTTATGAACCCAGTTATGATAATCATCCTGCTTTCTTTGGCAGGGCCTGTGATAGGCTCTTTCATCGGCGTGATGAAAAAGCCCTCTGAAAGGGCGCTATTTATCATGCTCTCATTCACAGCAGGGATAATGATATCCATCTCTTTCATCCAGCTCATACCAGAAAGCATAGAGATATCCTCGCTGCCTATTGCAATACTTGGGTTTGGCCTGGGCGCGTTTGTCATGTATCTTCTTGACAAGTACCTGCCCCACATCCATCCCCAGCTCTGCTCACAGGAGCCAGGGGCCCACCTGAAAAAGACAGCGACATTCCTTCTTATAGGCATATTCCTGCACAACTTCCCCGAGGGCCTCGCAATGGGCATAGGCTCTGTCACAGAATTCAAGGTTTCGCTCCTTATTGCGCTCTCGCTCATGATACACGACATCCCGGAAGGAATAGTGACAGCAGCCCCTTACTATTACACGAGCAAGAAAAGGCTAAAATCATTCCTGCTCTCAGCATCCACAGCTATCCCAACAATAATAGGGTTCATGCTCTCCTACTACATATTCCCAATGATACCCCGCCCGCTAATCGGCCTCATGATAGCAGGAACAGCAGGTCTTATGGTGTTCATCTCTGTAGACGAGCTCATCCCCACAAGCTGCTTCAAGTCAGACGACCACTGGGTGATATTTGCATTCATCCTGGGAGTTCTCACTGTGATGTCCCTAGGGCTTATCTGATGCGCTTGCGGTCTTCCAAAAACTGGTCCTTCTCTAAGCGGTAGTGGATAACATAAGGCAATAGGGATAGTGCCAAAGCAAGATTTATATTCCAGTCCAGGCTAGTCATCATTTATGAAACTCCTGCTGGTCTATCCGCCGTTCTGCACGCCGTCTGTGATGCCGTACTCCATCTCCAACCTGAAGGGATTTCTTAACGAGAACCTGGAGATTGATTCCATGTGCCTCGACCTCAATGCAAAGTTCCACCGGCTAAGATTTGGGAATATATATGCAGGGCTTAAGGACGCAAAACTTATGGAAGGGGGGCGGATAGGAGGCTACCCCCTGCTTCTTGAGAGGTTCGATTCAGAGTCCAGGCCTGTCTACAAAGAAAACAATAGACTGGTCTCGGAGGGAAAAAAGCCAGAGCTTTTTTCAGAGATGCTCTCTCTTATAACTGATGAAAAGCCGGATGCTGTGGCATTCAGCCTGGTCTACAACAGCCAGTGCTTCTATGCAAAGGCCCTCATGGACTCCCTTATTGAGAATGGCATAAAAATATTGATAGGCGGGCCTGCAGACACCTCAAAGCTCTCCCAGGACTTCAGGTTCATCCATGACGAGCATGAGCTCTCTGCATATCTTATTTCAGAGCTAGGGGCAAAGCCAAAACAAAAGAAACAGCAGGAAAAGGCAGGGTGCGGCATGCATATCCCTGATTTTTCAGACTATGATAAAGATGATTACCTCACAAAAGAGCTTATCATACCTGTGAAGGCATCGAGCGGCTGCCCATACCGCCAGTGCGCGTTCTGCACCCACCACCAGGGCGCAGCCTATAAGGAGCAGGACCTTGAGATAGTGGAAAGGGCAATATCTGAATCAGGCGCAAAGGCAATTTTCTTTATTGACGACCTTATTCCCACTCCAAGGCTGATGAAAATAGCAGAGATGATTGCCCCTCTTAGCATAACATGGGCTGCGCAACTCAGGCCCACAAAGGACCTGCTGGGTAGATTTGATGTCCTCTACGAATCAGGCGCGAGAGCCATCTTCTGGGGGGTGGAATCAGGAAGCGGACGGGTGCTAAGGCTCATGAGAAAAGGCACAGCGCCAGGCGATGTCGCAGCAGTCTTAAAAGAGAGCCACGAGGCAGGCATAAGAAACACCCTATTTATCATGTTCGGCTTTCCCGGCGAGACAAAGCAGGAATTCCTGGAGACAATAGAATTCCTAAAGGAAAACCAGGAATATATAGACCTCATCTCCACCTCCAATTTTGGCCTCCAGAAGGCAAGCTATGTGTATGAGCATCAGGAGGAATTCGGGATAAAGGCAGTAGAGGGCTCTGGGAGGTCGGTTCTCTCAGGAACCATCACATACACCTCTGATTCAGGAATGGGCCGCGAGGAGGCAAGAAGGCTGAAAAGCAGGCACATGGCCTCCATAAAAAAGATAGAGAAGCTTCCCAGGGTCATGAACTACTTCAAAGAGCAAGTCATGCTTTTTCCCCTGCCTGATGGCTCAGGCCAAAAATAGTTGGCTTACACCTTCTATAACCAGATTATGTCCCTGTTAATCATCCGCCTATCTGGGCACGCCTGCAGCATCCATGATATATTCTATTCCAGCACTATCCCTTGCCTGGAATGTATATATGCCCTCATCAGTTATTATGTTAAGCAGCGGATTTGCCCCGTTGCCCGGCACAAAATTCACCAGCTCTGCCCTAAAGAGATATGAGCTAACCAGCCCAGGCTCTGTGTTTCCTATTGTGTATCTAGATACCTCTTCTGCAAATCCACCTATCCCCTGTCCGCTGCTCTCAAGATACTGCCTTAGCCAGCCGCCCTCGATATTGATGCTCTCTTTCCTGTACCCTGCAGTCCCTGAGATGAGCCTGTCTATTGTCGCCTCATCAACCACTATCTCGATATGTGAGGCATCTTTTTCATAATCCAGCGCCACCGCATTATTCTCATCATCCAGTACTGCCCTAAGTATTGTGCCTCCCTGGCCAGAAGGATAGTACCCTCCTGCAAGAGACTCAAGCTCATCCAAAAGCCCGCTGTGGCTTAAGTCATATAGCCGTGCCTTGGACAGCACGATGGAAAAGCTGTCATAATATCCTGTAATTTCCGCATCCGCTTCAGGCACTGCCCCATAGCCAGATCCCTCTGATTTAGGCGGCTCATCATACAACGCAAGCGGAGAATACGGCAATATGCTCTCAATAGCCTTTGCTATGATGCCTTTCTCATCATTGCTATCGTCAACCGCCACATCCTGCGCTGCAGGCTCATAGATGACAGTCTTGCTCTTAGGCTCCTTTGCATTGCCGCTGTTTATCACAACAAGCCCTGAATTTATAGTGCCACTGTTCTGCTCAACAGCAATCTCAGGAGTTGGATCTATCTGGGGCGCCATGCTGCGCAGATATCCAACCCCAAGCACCAGCGCTGCAGCCACGCCTGCAAAGCCCGCAGCGATGCCTGCCTTTTTCCATCCACTTGAAAGCTCTGCCTTTCTCCTGTGCTGCTCCATGCCCCTATCTATCATGCTGTCCAGGGAGTTTCTTGTCTCCCATGGCTCCATCCTTCTGCTTTTTGCATTCATCCTTCACAACCTCCGGAAATATTTAGGGTATTATAGGAAACCGCGCCTTAAAAACACCTTTTGCGGCAGGAAGGCAGGTTTTCCGGGTATTAGCTAGAGATTTCTGGCTTAGCCAGACGATTTTCGGCATGCCCTTAATATACCCGGAAATCCTCCATTATTCCCGGGCATAGAAATCTTTAAATTAGGCTTCACTTACTCGGGGATTCAGGTATCATGGTGGGATCTATGTCTGAGAAGCTGCTTTTATTCATCTGCAAGGGAAATTCCGGCAGGAGCCAGATGGCAGAGGCCTTCTTCAACAGCTCAAATGCGGTCTCAAAGGGCTGGACAGCGATAAGCGCAGGCACAGAGCCTGACCCAAACCTCCACCCCTGGACAGTTGAGATAATGGGAGAGCTTGGCTTTGACCTAAAAGATGCAGAGCCAAAGCCCGCAACCCAGGAGATGATGAGGCGTGTTGAAAGAATAATACTGATGGACTCAGACCTTCTCACATTCATCCCAAGAGACATCTTTGCAAAGGTGGACATCTGGAACATTGACAAGCTCTACGGCAAGAAAAAGGGGGAAGTAAGGCAGATAAGTAAGGAAGTGAGGGCCAAAGTGGAGATGCTCACAGCAAGCCTAAGGTAGGGCTCCTTTAAATATTGACTCCATATACCCAATATTAAATCTTCAGACTTAATCTCAGTAATATTAACTACGCAATATTAATATATATGGCTTCTTACTTGGGAATGCAGGTTGGCGGGTTTCATAGATTCACTCAAAAGGCTTTTTAGCGACAGGAGATTTCTGATAGCCATATTCATCATCCTGCTCCTCTACGGAGGACTAATAAGGGTATGGAACCTGGGCGGAAAAAGCTTCTGGATAGACGAGTCCATATCCGCTATTTCGGCAAGGGCCATAACCGAGCAGGGCGCGCCAAGGCTTGGGAGCGGATTCATGTATGACAGGGCGCTTGGGTTCCACTATCTGATGTCGTTTTTCCTGCTTTTTGGGGAAAGCGAGGCGAATGCGAGGCTCATATCTGTCATATTCGGGCTTGCAACATGCGTGCTTATATTTTTTATCGGACGGCTCTACAGCAGGGAGACAGGCTGGCTTGCGTTTGTCTTAAGCCTATTCATGGAGATATTCATCGTGCACTCGAGAGAGGCAAGGATGTACCAGATGGAGATGCTCTTTTTCTTCCTTTCCCTCTATCTGCTCTACAGGTCGCTATCTGACAGGAGATTCTTCCTCTGGGGTCTCCTATGTTTCTTGATAGCCTATGAGACCCACGTGATAGCCCTCCTCCTCTTTCCGCTTCTTGCATATGCAGGGTATAAGCTTCTTAGGAAAGAAGGATTTACTTACAGCAGGGGCAGGAAATTGTTTTTCTGGATAGCATCTGGGCTTTTGCTCATCTATCTCCTCTACAGATATAGCTACATGATAAGCGAGTTCAGGTTTAGCTACATAACCCTTTACCTGGGCCACCTAAAATATTACGCGCCCTTCCTGCTGCTTGCTATAATAGGCTTTGCCCTCTCCTGGAAAAAGAAGATAAGCCTAATCCTTGCAGGAGCGCTTCTTCTGAACCTGCTCGCAGGAGGCCTAAACATAACATTCGGCTACAGGTACATCTACCTAAGCTTCCTTCCTGCTGTCGTGCTCTCTGCAGTGGCCCTCTCAAGAATCAAGATGAAATGGACAGTCACATTCATCTACATCATGTGGCTCTCGAACCTGTTTACTCCGCTAACATACACATTTGTCGTCACCCCCATGGAAAGCATATCCAACTACGACCCTACTGCTCCAAGGCTCAACTTCAGGCCTCTATATGAGGAGCTTTCTGCCATCTATGACGGCGAGACATTTGTGGCCTCATTCGGCCCGCCTGCAGAATGGTATTTCAAAAAGCCTGACTACTGGACCTACTTCAGCATGTCTGGCTACAAGGGCAGGGAGAGAAATGAATCCCTCTACCTGGGAAAGGATGTCTACACAGGGGCAGATGTGCTCTACAATCTGACAGATTTCCTGGGTATAGAGGGCGAGAAAATAGTTGTGGCAGGGGCATGGTCAGTCATGAGGATTGATAGCGGGCTCAGGGAATATTTCGTCACCAACTGTACAGAAATCATCAACAAGGAAGACATCTCTGCATTCAGGTGCCCCTAAAAGGATGTATATTGTCTAACCTATTTGATGCACCCTAATAATCTATTTATAGGCTTTGGCCTGTTTTTGGGATATGATAAAAAAGCAGGGCATAGACCTCTCAATTGTTGTTCCCTTAAGGGACGAAGAGGACAATGTGCTCGAGCTCCACAGCCGGCTTAACGCAGTGCTTGAAAACATGGGGCTTTATTTTGAGAGGCTTGGGAAAGGAGAGCTTGTCCGCAAATACAGGAATTATTCTATAGTATTTGTGGATGACGGAAGCACTGACAGCACCTTTGAAAGGCTCTGCTCTATACAAGACAGGCATGTAAGGATAGTAAAGCTCAGGAAGAACTTCGGCCAGTCTGCCGCGCTTCTTGCGGGCTTTGAGAACGCGAAAGGCAGGGTGATAGTCACAATTGACGGCGACCTCCAGAACGACACCAGGGACATACCAAGATTACTGGCAAAGCTTGAAGAGGGCTACGGCTGCGTCTCAGGCTACAGGGCCAAAAGGCATGACAGCATCTCAAAAAAGATCTTCTCAAGGATAAGCAATTTCCTCAGGCACAGGCTCATAAACGACCAGGTCAATGACTCGGGCTGCACCCTCAAGGCATATAGGCGGGAGTGCCTCGTGGGAATCGAGCTCTATGGGGAAATGCACCGCTACATCGCTTCGCTTGTTGCGCTGCGCGGATTTAAGATATCAGAGCTCAAGGTGCTCCACCATTCAAGGAAGAGGGGGAAGACAAAATATAATTTCTGGCGGGTGCCAAAGGGATTTTTGGACCTATTCAACATCTGGTTCTGGCAGAAATTCTCCTCAAGGCCGCTCCACCTATTTGGAGGGGCAGGAATACTCATGTTTCTTTTTGGGGTGCTCCTCGGCCTCTTTGCTGTCTATGAAAAGTTTGCATGGGGAATGGATCTTTCTGGAAACTTCATCTCATCTGTCTCAATATTCATGGTAATCATCGGGCTGCAGCTCTTCCTCTCAGGCCTCATGGTAGACATCATGATAAAGAACTACTTCAGGCTCAGAGGCACGAAGGGCTATGAGATAGAGAAGATAGT
>CAYLII010000013.1:0-18370 GCA_964383645.1 uncultured Methanosarcinales archaeon | reverse complement strand
AACGGGTTATAATTTACTGCAAGATACGCATTAACTAATTCAATGGTCTATTCAAGCTTTAATTTCAGGCTTGGCTCTTCTTTGTCTTTGCCATAATATCCATCAAGATGTTTGTGTATTATTCCTGCCTGTTCAATAATCTCTTCTTCGGTCAATGTGTCAGGATATTCTGATAATCCCAGCTGGCTGCATTTCTTGAATATGTTCGAATAATACAAAGATAGGTCAAGTGATTCCTTGCTTATTGTTTCGTACTCAAGACCCTCCAAAAGAGCAGGATTTGGCATTTTCTTGGGCAATAATCTTAATTGGGTTTTCTGCTCTTCCCTAGGGATGTTAACCTTGAGATGAGTGGGATAGCCGTTTCCCGAATTATAGTCATGATTATAGACTACTAATGAAACTCCTTGGAATGCTTCTGCAATAAGGGCTGCAGAAAGGAAGATATCTGCCAGTTTATTCATGATTTTTCCCATATTATGCTCATATTGCAGCTGGGATTTATAAATTTTATGTTTTGATACCACTATAAAGTAGTATTATAAATGTGCTCTGATAAATTCGCTGTGCCGTTTAATCCAGATAGAGTACCTTCCTTTAGCAAATGTGGATGAAAACTCCATATTTTGCGGGAAAGAGTTAAATATTGGGCAGAATTATCTGTTGCCCGGCAGAAAACATGGATGATGATTTTCAGAATGGAAGGGGTTTTGACAGGACCGCAGTGAATAGGTTCATCAACAGGGCAGAGATAATGCTGGGCATGGTGGCAAGGCAGGATTCTACTAAGGGTTATTACTTGCCGCTCTCTGACTGCTATGAATCTCTGCTCTCAAGCTGCGTGATGTTTCCGCTGAAATCTTCTGGTGAGGTCATGCCGGACCACAGCTATTTCACACCTTTTCTTGATATCATTGAGGCTTTTTTGTACGGCTCAGCAGAGCTTGACGGGCTTAAGGAGGAGATGGCCCCTGAAAAGGATCCTTACTACAGGACTGAGATTAAGGAGACTTATCTGAACAAGAGCGTTGACATGCTTTTTGGAGCGCTGGGTAAGACCCTCAGTTTGCTTGACAAGCTTGACGCCCACATCAATGAGACTTCAGGGGTGGTGGACTGCCATGGGCTTGATACATCCACCAAGTATGGCTTGTTTAGGAATAATGTTGTCAGGCTTCTTGGGGGGCTTGAGCTCTCATGCGGTACTGCTATCTACCTCACAGGCGGGTTTGAGCCTTCTCCCTCGAACCATTAGGTTTTCTGGCTTGCGCCCTGTCTGCACAAAATAACTGACCCTCTATTTTTCTGTTATCAGAGTAACATAATGATTATATAACCTGTTCTGCTACCTTTTTATAAATAGTATTCAAGCTATATTAAACAATAATATTTGGAGGTATTTCAAAATGGCTGTTGCCCAATCATATTTTACAGATACAAACGGAAGAGGAGTGACATATTTCCTTCTCCAGAAAGAGGATGAGAAACTCAGAGAGGACATCAAGTCCTCGCTTGGAGTCATCTATGAGAACTGCAATGACGAGAAATATAATGGAGGCACATCCAGGATCCTAGAGTCGAATCTCAAGCTGGCATACCAGATGATAATTCCCATGGGAAGGTGCGAGCTTAAGCATTTCAGGGATCTTATTAGGCCTATCGAGTCGCCTGACATAGACAAGAGCGACCTTGAGAGAAGGCTATCTGAGATTGAGCAGCTCGTATATTTTTAATTCAGGGATATCTTGTCGCCTGAATTATCAGATCTAATAATCACGGCAAAAAAAGAGGGATCTAATCCCTTTTTTCTTTTTATTTGGCATTTTCTTGTTAGGTTCTTTCTGTTAAATTCTATAGGTTGTTCTATAGATTATATTCTATATTTTATATATAGTTTCCTGCCTGTTTTTGGCCCATTCCGGTGGTAATTGCCCTGCTTTAAAAAGCCCAGCACAACCTATATATATTATTGGGGTTTCTTTGAAGGGTGTTTGAGGGGGTTATTTTAGGGATGGGAACAGATGCTCTTACGCCTGCGATGCAGCAGTACCACCGGATAAAGCAGCAGTATAAGGACTGCATACTCATGTTTCGGATGGGTGATTTCTACGAGATGTTCTATGATGACGCAGTCACTGCTTCAAAGGTGCTTGAGATAACGCTCACAAAGAGGGGTGCGAGGGAGAAATCAGTACCGCTTGCTGGCGTGCCTTACCATGCGGTTGACCAGTATATCGCAAAGTTTGTCAAGAAGGGCTACAAGCTTGCTATATGCGAGCAGATGGAGGACCCCAAGCTTGCGAAAGGGGTGGTGAAGCGGGATGTGATAAGGGTGATTACGCCAGGGACTGTTATTGACGAAGTTTCGCTTGACTCTAGATCTAATAATTATATGCTGGCTGTCTGCTGCCACGGCTCTGACTATGGGCTTGCTGCAGTGGATATCTCTACAGGCGAGTTTCTTGCGATGAATGCGCATGGTGACGAGGAGCTTGCCACAACGATATCGCTTTACAGCCCTTCTGAGATAATCATGCCGACTTCGCTAAGGGTTAACCAGGAGCTCACAAAGAGGCTTGAGGAGAGGGCGTTTCTTAACAATGTGGAGGATTTCAGGTTTAAGCCAGAGGAGGCCCTGCATGCGCTTGTGGAGCATTTCGGGGTGCATAACATGTCTGGATTCGGCATTGAGGATAAGCTTGCGATAGGGGCTTCGGGCGCGTTGCTGTCTTACCTTAAGGAGACCCAGAAGAGGTCTCTGTCTTTCATAAACCGCCTGATATACCTTTATCCGAAGACCCACATGGTGATTGACGAGCCTACCCTCAAAAATCTGGAGCTTATCAGGAATATGGCTGAGGGCTCGAAAGAGGGCACATTGCTATCTGTGCTGGACAGGACGCACACGCCGATGGGCTCAAGGCTCATGGCAAGGTGGCTTAAGCAGCCGCTTCTCGACACTGAAAAGATTAACCACCGGCTTGACGGGGTATCAGAGCTGGTCAACAAGACTATTGTGAGAAAGGATGTCCAGGAGCTCCTGAAAAAGGTTAGGGATATAGAGAGGCTCATCTCAAGGGTGAGCTATGGGAATTGCAATGCAGTTGACCTTGCAGGCCTAAAGGAATCCATCAGGGCTATCCCGCTGATAAAACGCGAGCTCTCTAGGTGCAGCACAAAGATGATAGGCTCGATTGCTACGATGGATGAGCTTAGGGATGTGTTCGAGCTTATCGATTCTGCAATAAAGGAGCAGCCTGCATCTATCATCAGCGAGGGCAATATGATAAAGAGGGGC
Source organism: uncultured Methanosarcinales archaeon (assembly GCA_964383645.1). Taxonomy (GTDB): domain Archaea; phylum Nanobdellota; class Nanobdellia; order Woesearchaeales; family JAGVZT01; genus CAYLII01. The sequence continues at coordinate 15,072 of CAYLII010000013.1, read as the reverse complement.
TATAGCGAAGAGCTTGACAGGCTTCATGACATCAAGCTTAACGGCAAGGGCTATATAGCCGAGCTTGAGCAGAAGGAGAGGGAAAAGACAGGGATAAAGAGCCTGAAGGTGAGTTTTAACAGGGTGTTTGGCTATTATATTGAGGTTACGAAGGCAAATCTTGCGTTTGTGCCGCCTAATTACATAAGGAAGCAGACTCTTGTGAATAACGAGAGGTTCATAACAGAGGAGCTCAAGAGGCATGAGGAAGAAGTTTTGACTGCAGAAGAGCGCATATTCGCATTGGAGAGGGAGCTTTTTGAGGGTGTTGTCCTGAAGGTTGCCGGCCGGACAAAAGAGGTGCAGGACGCTGCAGTAAAGCTCGCCGCGCTTGACGCGCTCTGCTCGCTTGCAGAGGTTGCGCTTGACAATAATTACTGCAGGCCTGCTGTGAATGACAGGCTTGCCATAAGAATTGAGGACTCGAGGCATCCTGTCCTGGAGAGGCTGGAAAAGGAGTTTATCCCAAACAGCTGCGAGCTGGAGAACTACGAGATGATGATTATCACTGGCCCGAATATGGCAGGCAAGTCAACATTCATGAGGCAGATAGCCCTTATTACTATAATGGCCCAGATGGGAAGCTTTGTGCCTGCGCTCAAGGCAGAGATAGGGCTTGTGGACAGGGTTTTTACAAGGGTTGGGGCGAGCGACGACCTTACAAGGGGAAGAAGCACTTTCATGCTGGAGATGAGCGAGACAGCAAATATCCTGAATAACGCCACAAACAGGAGCCTTGTGATACTGGATGAGATAGGCAGAGGCACATCGACATTTGACGGCGTGGCCCTTGCCTGGAGCGTGGCAGAGTATATCTACAAGAAGCTCAAGTGCAAGACGATGTTTGCGACCCACTACCATGTGCTCAACAAGCTAGCGGAGAGCTTTGAGAATATCAAGAACTTCAACATTGCTGTAAGGGAGGATGAGGACAGGATCATTTTCCTCAGGAAGATTGTGCCGGGGGGCACTGACAAGAGCTACGGCATCCATGTGGCCAAGCTTGCCGGCATGCCAAAAGAGGTCATCGAGCGGGCGAAGGAGATACAGAAGAAGCTTGAGGAAGAGGACAGGATGATAAGGAAGGTGAGGGCTAAGAAGGATGTCAGGCAGCTCTCACTGAGCGATATGAGGACCCTAAGCGAGAATTGAGAAGGGATTCGGATAGATAAAGGGATTAAGATAAATATTGTTATTAGGAATGGGATTAAATAAATCGGATTAAACGATTAAAGAATTAAAGAAAAAAAAGATTAATCAGAATTTCTTGTTGTGGTAGTGGACGAATAATCCTACGCAACCTGCAACAAACATGATGAGTCCTACTATGTTACCCGCTGTCTCGACTTTTGGAGCGTTCAGCACTGCATAGCCTGTTATTCCGCCTGACATCATCAGTGTGCCTGTAAGGGCATAGGCTGCTGCAAGTAGCACCATCACTTTGCTGCTGTCAACAATATTCTCAAGCCCGCTTTTTTTGTTGTTCATTTTGTTCCTTATGGCAACCACCTTCTCCACATTTTCTGCATATCTGTCAAGTGTCCTTAATACACCAATCGCCTCTGTGAATCCATATGGCCTTGGGGCCGGGGATACTCCTTTCTCGAGCTTTTGGACCTCAACGTGGCCTTCTGCATTGTAGATTATGTTAAAGCTTGCCTGGCCCGTGAGAAAATCGTCGATATTGTGGTAGCTTGTTAGCGTCTTGTCGATTCCTACACCTGAGTCAATAAGCTTTTTCATACGCTCAGCGACCTTCTTTTCCATCTCCTTTAGATCCTGGTGGTTTTTGCTTGTGTAAGGAAGGACTATTTTCTGCCTTGGCTCGCCGCTCCATTTGACTTCTCCGCCATGTTTCTTAACTTTTTCTGTTAGGCTGTCTCTTGTTGTTTTATTGCCCTGATTATTGGCAAGTCTATGCCTATTCTGGTCTATCTCATAATTTCCATTAGGAGAAAGGCTGTATTCCCGCTTGTGTGGACCATCCTGAACATATGTTATGTCTGCCATATATATACTTCCGAGCAAATCTGTATTTAAACTTTTCTATATATTGGACTCTATTGGTCTCTGTAAAATATTGCCTGTTATTGCTTTTATTAGCATGGTGCCTGAATGCATTGTGTTTTGATTATTCAGGAGGAGGCATAGTGCCTGAATATCTCTCGCCCATCTTTAAGAAAAGCGGCTCAAGCAGCTCCTCAAGGCTGCCCTCGCGCGCAACAAGCCTGTGTTTTGAGAGTTGGGCGTGTATGTCTTCTATGATGCGGTTCTTTGAGAGCCCTTCTGCAAGAGCGTATGGCCCAAACCCTATTTTCCATTCTATGTCCTGCTCTGTCATGCTGATTTGGCCGTAATAAACCTTTGGCGCAGCTGGCAGGAGGCTTTTTTTCCGCGGGTTGCCGTATCTCTTTTTGTAGAAGTATTTTCCTATCACAAGCGAGAAATCAACCCTCTGCTTTGTTATTGAGTAAATGGGATGGGAAAGCTCTGCTGCGTATTCCTCTATATATGAAGGCTCCTCATACCTTATCCTCTCAGAGAGCGGCTCCATCAATGCTGGATGTATAATTATAATCCTTATTTAATATTTTTTGATATGTGGCGGTTTTTGATATCTTTAAGGAGCAGGCACTCCCCACTGGACAGGCTTGCGCAGGGCATATAAGGAGGGATGCCCCTTTCGCTTCTCATGGAGCTACTTAAGAAAGCCAGGATCCTTTCAAATTCAGGGCAGTATGACTCATGCGGGCCCAAGATGTGCGAGGTCAAGGTGAAAAGCGGCCTTGGCGGAATATATTATGCCCAGGCAGAGCACAAGACATGCAGGATTTTCAAGACACTGATGGATAATTTCTGCTCTTTTGACTGCAAGTACTGCGCGAACAGGAGTGGCTGCGCAAGCAAAGGCGAGAAGGCCTCTTATGAGCCAAGGGAGCTTGCCAAGGTGTTTGATTACCTGAGGCGCAAAGAGAATGTGCATGAGCTTTTCCTGAGCTCTGCTGTTTCCGGCGAGCCTGACAGGGTTACTGAAAGGATGATTGAGGCAGTAAAGCTCATCAGGAATGATTACAGGTTTAGGGGATATGTGCATTTTAAGGTTCTACCTGGCACATCCTACGAGCTCATCAAGCAGGCCTCTGAGCTCTCGAACCGGATGAGCATAAATATAGAGGCACCTAGCAGGAGCGTGCTGGCAGAGATGTCAAGCTGCAAGGATTATAAAATAGACATACTCAAGCGCCAGGCATGGATAGCAGGGCTGGCCTCAAAGCCATGCTCGAGGCTCGGCGGCGGGCAGACAACACAGGTGATTGTTAATAGCCTTGCGAGCGACAAGGATATAATCAGGATGGCAGACTGGGAATACGATAAGTTGGGCCTTAGGAGAGTGTATTATTCTGCGTTCAGGCCTGTGCCAGGCACCCCGCTTGAGGCAGAGAAGGCAGAGCCTCTCAGCAGGCAGAACCACCTGTATAACGCTGATTTTCTTATTAGGCAGTACGGCTATGAGGCAAGCGAGTTTAATGATATAATGGAAGGTGGCATGCTGCCTAACAAGGACCCAAAGGCGGCTCTTGCATTGGCCCATTTTGACGGGCCTCTTGACATAAATGAGGCGGGCTATGATGAGCTGATAAGGGTGCCTGGAATCGGGCCCAAGACTGCAAAGAGAATTGTTGATGCCCAGGCGAGAGGGGCAAGCAGTGGAAGAATCACAAAATACGAGCAGCTAAAGGAGCTTGGGGGCTGGGTTGAGAGGGCAAAGCCATTCATAGAAATAGATGGCAAGAGGCAGACTATGCTCTGCGAGTTCTGACTAGCATGCTGTGCAAGTTCTGAAGTCAAGGATAGAGAATTTGCCGAATTTGCCTATATAATGGGCCTATAAATCTAGTCAAATTTATAGCCCTTGAGGGCCTCTATCTTTACTTCCTGCTCTTCACCGCTCTTCATATTTTTTACCTTGACTATTCCTTTGGAGAGCTCGTCAGAGCCGAATATGACTGCGTAGGGGATGCCCAGCTTGTCTGCGGATTCAAGGTTTTTTGAGACATTCCTTCCCAGGAGGTCAAGCTCGACATTCGCTCCTGAATCCCTGAGAAGCTTTGCTATCCTAAATCCCTCTTTGGGTAGCTTTATGGGGCAGATGAGAACATTAGCAACTGTCTTTTTGGGTTCTTTTCTTGTGAGCTTGAGGGCCTCTGTTATTGGCTCGAGCCCGAAGCTGATACCTACTGCTGGAAATTCTGATTTGCCATCCATGTAGAGGCCTATCATATTGTCGTATCTTCCGCCGCCGCAGATAGAGCTTGTGACCTTGGAGTCCCTGAGGTAGCCCTCAAAGACAGTGCCTGTGTAGTATGAGAGTCCTCTTGCAAGAGAGATGTTGAGGCTTATGCTCTTTAGCTCTTCTTCGCTGAAGTATGTGAATAGCTCATCGAGCTCGTTCATGCCCTCGACTCCTGCAGGGGCCTGGATCTTTGTCCTGAGCTCCTTGAGAAGCTCCTTGTAATCTCCTTTTGCAGCCTGAAGGCCGAATATCTCAAGCAGCCTCTCGATGGATTTGTCTGCTATCTGGGCTGTTAGAAGCTCTTTTTTGACTTCCTCAACCCCTATTTTTTTGAGCTTGTCAACTGAGATTATTGCAGACTGCCTCTTGTCCTCTGCGACTCCTGCATAGTCCATTATGCCGTTCAGGAGCTTTCGGCTGTTGACCTCAAGATATGCATCGAGCTTGAGCGCTGCAAAAACGTCAAGCGATAGCTTGATGAGTTCAGCCTCTGCCATCATGCCCTTGCAGCCTACTGTATCAACGTCGCACTGCCAGAATTCCCTATATCTGCCTAGCTTTATCGGGCCGTCTCGGTATGTTCGGCCTATCTCATAGCGCTTGAATGGCATCCTTAGGCGGGGGTTCATGGCCAGGAAGCGGGCTAGCGGGACTGTGAGGTCGAACCTGAGGCCGAGCTTTCTTCCGCCCTGGTCAGAGAGCTGGAATATCTCCTTCTGGACATCAGAGGCCTCGCCTGCGGCGAATTTGGCTGAGAGCACTTCCATTCGCTCGATTGCTGGAGTCTCGAGAGGCGAGAAGCCGTATATCTCGAATACAGATGTCAGCTTGCTGACTACCTCTTGCCTCAGAATCTTTTCTTCCGGCGGGAAGTCCCGCACTCCTTTAGCCATCTCTAGTGCCATGTTTATCGCCTTTGTGATTTAGGTTATTATATATGATGTACCTGTTCTCATATTCGGTTTATATAATTTTGGTTTAAAGAGGGGATATAAACCAAAAGTAAAAATAAAAAATTAACTTATCAGCCTCCGCGGATTTTCGACCATCATGAGCCTAAGCTCCTCTTCTGAGATCCCTTCCCCGATGAGCAGAGCGGCGAATTCTTCCAGGCCCTTGTCAGGGTTCTTGCTGAATCTCTGGCCGAGGTCAGAGCTGATTATGCAGCCCCTTGCTCCGACAGACCTTATCTGGCTGGAAATCTTTCGGATAGGGATATTGTCTATGGAATACATAGAGTAACATTCCTCAATGTAGGCTCCCTTGTCCGCAAGCCGTTTCTGAACACTTAGAGGCATATCAATCAGCTGGTAGATTGGGTGCGTGATTATCACCTTGATTTCCATCTCAAGCGCCTTTTCGGCCAGCTTCTCAGCTTCCTGCCAGGATATGTGGCCGGTCGCAAGCACTCCTCTGCATTCTTTTATGGCTTCCAGCACGCTCAGCGCCTCATCTGATAATTCTCCATCATCAAGTACAGATATCCCTTTCAGCGAGGAAGATTCTCTTGGCTGAAATGAGGATTCACCTACCCATTCAGGCCTTATCTCAAACTCGCTTTTGTCGAGATAGTTTTTTGCGCTTATTGTTGGAAACCAGATAATTATTGGCTTATCTGTGAGGCTGGCGCAGCTTTTTACTGCCTCAGGGTTCAGGCCGCCTACTGACCAGTTCAGGGTAACTGAGCCGATCATCAGCGGGCGTTTTGCCTGGCCCGCATCGGCAGCCTGTCTTCTTGAGACCTGCTCTGACTGCCTTATCATGGGCGTGGTGGGAAAGTAGTGGTTCTTTAATGCAAATCCGCCTATTTTTCCACCCATAGCCTTTGCAAGGCTGCCTGCCGTGTACTTCCTGGGGATGATCTCTGGCCCAATGTGGAAGTGCAGGTCGACTGCGTTTCGTACAATTTCCTTTATGTCTATTTCAGCCATGGTTTTCTGTTCTCCACAACATATATTCTCCTGAGCGGGCCGTCAAGCACGTCATTTTTCGAGGCCACCAGGCTGATTTTCAGCGGGGCGTACATTTCCTCGATCAGCAGACCTTCTACCAATCTCTCGACTGAGTAGGCAGTAGCGTTTGACACATCTCCACCAAATTTCCTGGATTTCCCGATATTTTTCTCAAATATCTCCGGGGAGACATAGTCAAAAAATCTGCTCCTGATCTGAGATTCCAGTTCAGTGTACCTATCGCAGGCCTTTGTCCTGGACCACCATAATGCATCAAAATAAGGCATCTTTTGGATTTCCTTCTCGAGGTTTGAGAAGTATGCATTGACCGCATCCTCCGGCAGTCCATTTATCTCTGTGCCGTATGTGTCTGCTAGCATTATGTACCATTTGACAGGTATGCCTAGCTCCTGCCTGAAATAGCTCATTATGCCCTCTAGTTCCTTTAATGTCCTAATCTCAGGCTCGCCGACCTCAACTCCCTTTTCCTTATAGGTGTATTTGGGTCCCCAGGGTGTGAATAAAGCGAGCGGCTCCTGGCTTTCATAGCTTTGTTCCAGCTTTTCTTTTAGGTCTGCGCAGTTTACAGGCGGTTCTCTGCTGTTGGACTCTATCCAGGAAATTGCTTTTTCTGAGGATGCTGCTCCCATAGTCGTTGGTCTCATCTTAGCACCTCCAGGGCAGAGTCCCCATATTTGTCAAGCACGACTTCCAGCACCCGCTCAAGGCCGAAGGCAAATCCTATCCCCCTGTCAAGCTCAGTGCCTGAGAGCGCAGGATTGAATCTGCCGGGCATTCCGTCATATCTTCCGCCGCCGCAGATCTGGGCAAGGTCATTCTTTGAATAGATTTCAAAGATAAGGGCAGATTTTCTTGGAGGCAGGCTGTTGTAGTAGCTTAAGCCTCTTGCCAGGGCGGCATCAAGCCTTGCGCCTGTCTGCTTCTCAAGGACATCATATACCCTCATGAACTCCTCAGAAGGCTCAACGATGCTCTCTCCAGAGACAATTAATCTCCTGAGTGCGTCAGAGGCAGTCTTGCCCGCCTCGCATGAGCCCATCTCTGCGTCAAAGTATTCCTCAAAATCCTTGCCTTTTCTGAGCAGGCTGTTGGAGTTGTCTATTGCTTTCAGCGCCCTGTTGCGGTACTCTGGCTTTATGCCCACAAGATCAATTGTGTCTCTCAGATTGTTAAGATCACTGATTGCCACTTCAACATCTTTTCCAAGCCCAAGGTCAGAGAGATACCTGTATGCGGCAGACACGACTGAGACATCTGCCTCTTCAGAGTTGTCTATCATCTCAAGGCCAAGCTGCTTGAACCGGTTTTCCCTAAAGCAGGTCGAGACATAGGCTATTTTTTGCAGCTCCTCTGTCTTAGGGTATTGCCCAAGGAGATCAGAGTAGAGCGCGGTTATCTCTGGCGCGAGCACAAAGCGCTCGCCTGTGGGTGCCGTTATTCTCCAATCCTCATTGAGGAATTTTGAGTCTACCAGCTTTTCAGGCATGATTTCTGGAAAATCCACCAGATTACAGCCATAGGATGAGGCGCTTTCAACAAACATCACCTCAAGCTGTTTCATGAGCTCTGCCCTTTTCCCATATGCTATTGGCATCTGTTCTAATCCACTATAGATGAAGGCAACCAGTGCCTTTTGGCACCTTGGCCTCCTCATCCTGCTTATTGTTTCCTATCTTATTTTCCATTTTGTTTTCCTCCTATTTTACCATATCATTTTGCCAGCACTATGGCTGGCGCTATCTCAAAGTTGGTCCAGCAAAAATGTTTCAGAATCTAATGGCGCGGGAGATGGAGCTCGCAGTCAGACCTGTAAAGGCTGAGGGAGATAGGCGGGAATTGAACTCGCGCCACAGGATCCACAATCCTGGATGCTTCCATTACACCACTATCTCCATAGTTGATAAGGCTGCAGAGCTCTGGCAAGAAGTCTGTTTGTTTAGGTATTATAAGAAGTTTAGAATCGCATCTACCTTGAATGAACGCTACCAGCGCTTTTGGCGCTTTTGTCCTCGGTTATTGCAGGATATATGAGTTATGAAAGAATTAAATATTAGATTAGGTTATCTAATAGCTATGGAGATATACCTGTCAGACAGGGACTGCAAATATATCTTATGCATGCTCGGATATAATAACTGGTTCAAGCATGAGAATATGCTCGGGCTTGAGGGTGTGCTGGATCTCCTGGGAGGAAAAGACGTGTTTCTGATAGATGTGTTCCACACATTCATCGAGCCTGTGACAACTCTGGATGAGCAGAGGACATATGAAAGGCAGGGCATTGAAGCGTTCATGAAATACAGGAGCCCGAGAGCGGGTTTCGGCGATTTTGTCAGGCATTATCAGAGGCTGGGAAAGATGATAGGGATACATACAGACTCGTTCTCAAGGCAGGAGTTTGACAATATCCGGAAAGGATGGGATTTTGACAGCCATGTTGATGGGCATTTCGGCAGGGAATATTCTATCTGCATCGCCGGGACAGATATGTATGATGAGCGCAATTATATCAAGGATTTCGGGAGGATGGTGCAAGATATGGGTGCAGAAAAGGAAAAGACCCTTGTCATAGGAGACGGCAGGAGCGACATAATGCCTTCAATCTATTTCGGATTGGACATCTTGCTTGTGCCGGATTATATATGTAATAGCGAGTTTGACTATAATTCATTCATCCCTAAGAAATAAAAGGCATAAGAACGGTTCTATTCAGCCAGGAATTGTCTAGTCAGCCATGGCATCCTGGCCGAGGCGCTCTCTCATCCTATTCATCCTGTCCCTGAGTTCTATTGCGGTCTCAAAGTCGAGCTTGTCTGCAGCCTCTTCCATCCTGGCCTGGAGCTCGATGAGCATGTTGGGTATCTCTTTTTTGGGTATGTGCTTGATGTCTTTTATTTCGACCTCTTTTTCCTTGATAGGCTTGATGATGGTCTGGGGCGTGATGTTGTGCTCTTTGTTGAAGCTGATCTGGAGCTCTCTGCGCCTGTTTGTCTCTTTCAGCGCCTCTTTGATGGATTCTGTCATCTTGTCTGCGTAAAGTATGACTTTTGAGTTCACGTTTCGCGCAGCCCTTCCGATTATCTGTATCAGGCTTCGGGCATCCCTAAGGAAGCCTTCTTTGTCCGCGTCAAGTATGCCGATGAAGCCTACTTCAGGAATATCAATTCCCTCCCTTAAGAGATTGATGCCCACAAGCACGTCAAACTTGCCGAGGCGGAGCTCCCTTATGATTTCGGTCCTTTCTAGGGTGTCGATATCAGAGTGGAGGTATCTTGTCTTGACTCCTTTTGCGGCGAGGAACTCTGAGAGCTCTTCAGCGAGCTTCTTCGTGAGCGTGGTCACAAGCGCCCTGTCTCCCCTAAGGATTGTTGCGCTTATCTCTTTAATGAGATCATCCACCTGGCCCTCGATGGGCTTTACCTCTACTCTTGGGTCTATAAGGCCTGTTGGCCTGATGATCTGCTCGACGAGCTGGCCTGAGAGCTTTTTCTCGTATTCTGCCGGTGTGGCTGATACGAATATGACTTTGTGCATGTACTTCTCGAACTCTGCGAATTTGAGGGGCCTGTTGTCGAATGCAGAAGGGAGCCTGAAGCCGTACTGGACAAGGGCCTGTTTTCTTGAGCGGTCGCCGTTGAACATGCCATGCAGCTGGGGTATTGTCTGGTGGCTCTCGTCTATGACAAGAAGGAAGTCGTCAGGGAAGTAGTCCATCAGGGTGAAGGGCTTCTCGCCCGCCTTCCTACCGTCAAAATGCCGGGAATAATTTTCGATTCCCTTGCAGGAGCCGGTCTCTTCTATCATCTCAAGGTCGAAGAGGGTGCGCTGCTTGAGGCGGCTTTTTTCTAAGAGGTCCATTCCTGGCAGGACCTCGTCAAGCTCTGCGCCTATCGATCTTATGGCCCTTTTGGTCTCATCATCAGGGGTCACGAAGTGCTTTGCAGGGTAGATGAAGAACTGCTCCATCTCTCCTTTTGATTTAGCTGTCTCTTTCTCGAGCTCTGCGAGCCTTGAGATGGTGTCGCCGTCAAGCTCTATCCTGATGATGTCCTTGTAGTAGCCGGGAATAACATCAATTGTGCTTCCTTTTACCCTGAACCGGCCGGGCATGAGCTCTATGTCGTTTCGCTCGTACTGGCTTGCCACGAGCTTAGCGATAAGCTCATCCCTCTTTAGGGTCTGCCCCACATTGAGTTCTACGCCCAGCTTCCTGAAGTTCTCAGGGTTGCCGAGGCCGTAGATGCATGACACTGAAGCCACCACTATCACATCCCGCCTTGACATGAGGGATGCTGTTGCAGAGAGCCTCATCTGCTCAATCTTTGGGTTTATCTGGGAGTCTTTTTCTATGTAGAGGTCGCGCTGGGGGATGTAGGACTCTGGCTGATAGTAATCGTAGTATGAGACAAAGTACTCAACCTTATTGTTAGGGAAGAACTCCTTGAATTCGTTGTAGAGCTGGGCAGCGAGGGTCTTGTTGTGGGCGATGACGAGAACTGGCCTGTTGGCCTTGGCCACAACATTGGCGATTGTGAAGGTCTTGCCGCTGCCTGTTACTCCCAAAAGGGTCTGGGCCTTGAGCTTTTTCTTGTTTAGGCCTTCCACAAGCTGCCTTATGGCTTCTGGCTGGGAGCCTTTCGGCTGGAAGTCTGACTTCAGCTGGAATTTTGGCTCTGCCATGCTGAGAGATTAATCCCCTTGAGTTTATATAGATTACGCGGGGGTGTCCAGTGGGGATAGCCTGGGTTAAGAGCTATGCACAATAGAGAAAATATCTAAATCTAACGAAACAGCAGGGCATACTAATCTGCCTCACTAAAAAATCAGTGAAATCACTCTTTCCAACCCTTTTTTGTCTTCCCATGATGCTTCATCAACAATCATTTGAGTATCCTCTGCAAATTGCCGTTCTAATCTTGTTTTTTCCAAATCGCTTAAATCCCAAAACTTCTTTAGACCTTCTCTTACGCCGAATCCGAATATATCCACTCCCCTGTTTTTACAATATGTTAGCATAACATCTCTTGCTTCTTTATTTATTATAGATGTATTTGTGTCTGGGTCATAAACAGGTTTCCTGTATGCCATGATCCCCTTTGAGTCTGCTAGCCCAAAAGTGGTTTTATCACGGGCGTAATCAGTCGTATAAACATCAGCAAAAGAGGGGGTTGTCTTGGGTGTTTCTATCCCATTGGCAGGGTGGGTATGAAATGATATCCTCGGGTTCTGGATCCTCTTCATGTACCCCTCTTCTCCTCCTGTTTCTAGTTCTGTTCCGGTTGATAAGATTAATCTGCCGTCTGCTTCTGTTATGGCAATTTCATATGGCAAATTTGTAAGATGTCTAATACAAACCGGATCTATAGATTCTTTTAGTAACAATTCAAGGTATGGAAAACTTTTAAGATATCTAATACAAATTGGATTTACAGATTCTTTTAGCAAGAATTCAAAGAATTCTCTTTCTGGATTAAAGTTCTGGTTTTGCAAATGAAGAACTGTCTGCTCTAGTGAATATGCGTTACTATTATTCAATTCATACCCTAATCTTATTCGTGCTCTTACCATATCAACCACTAAAAAACCCTTACTTACCTTATGAAATTTTTGTTATGCTACTGCCCAACAATAATTAGAGGTCATCAGTTCTTATCCTTACAGGATTATCAAAAACGTTCCTAAAATACTTCTTAATACCCTCTTCCACAGTTATCGAATTACCAGGGTAGGCTCTTAAAGTATGAAGGTTTGCAAAGCTTGAAGAGTCTTCTGGACTGGGATATAGGTTGTGCCCGGATTTCCAATCTGTCTCATAAACCCATTTATCTCCAAGCACAACAAAGAGGTTATTTCTTGGGGCATGTTTCATATCCTTAAATAGCTGGTCAGATGTAGGATCTGCCAGTATAAAGCCTTTATCCTCGATTTCCCGCAACAGGAAAGGTAATGCCACATATGAATGATCATAGTACGAATTATAGACCAATGATGCGTTGGGATAACCCTTGTCCATCAAAGTCAAGAAAACATTGCGTGAAGAGCTTCCACAACAATAATTGGGGAATTCATCTTCCAGGTTAGTTTTTTTTGCCCAGGCATAATGGCAGTAGCTTATCTCATAGATTTTTTTAACATGTTCAAACAGCTCGTCAGTTGTGCCAATATCCATAGAACAGAATCCTGGAAGCGAGTCATATCTCTTCAGTATTCTTTTTCTTATCTTTTTACGAGAGTGTGTATATCCCCCGTTGAAAGAAACCTTTTTCTCCAGTTCTCCTTGAAATTTAGCAGGTTTGCCGTTTTTTAATTTTTTTAAGACTATCCCGTATTTGCGGTCCAATTCTGATTCACATACACAGGGCAGGATAGAAAAAGGGCCAACAAAGTTTTCTTTAAACTCTTGGTATTGAAAGTTTTCACTAGTTCTCTTTCTAAGAATATTATTAAAATATCCAAATAGGTCCATAATAAAAAGATGAGAAGCCCCATATTTAAAGTTTTCTATATTTTACTACTTAATAGTAATAAATAATAGAAAGGTATATAAATATCCAAAATTTAGTCTGGAGAATGGTGCCAAAGAAAGGATTTGGAGAACGGATTAATCGTATCTTTAAAAAATCGGGTATGTCTTATGATGAAGATTTGCTGTTTAGGAAGCTGAGAGATATCAATCTATTCGCTGAAGAAGAGGGATATGGGTTTAGGATAGAATATACTGATTCATCTATAGTGCCAGACCAATCTGCAATAGAGGAAGACATAAGAAAAAGCTGCCTAAAGAGCCTGCCAGAAAACCAGTTTAGGGGTATTGTGCAACGTGTTGAGGATATTATGGAAGCAGGCGGCCGATTCATAATAAAAGATGGTGAGGCGCATAAGACTTACGAGGCAGAACCAGACCCCTATAAGGTGGTAATTAGCCTAGATGGCGCAACACCTTATGCAGGGCTAAACCATGTTCCTATTCAGGAATCATCTTTAGCGGACATGGTTGTAGAATGGCATACGCATGCTGTTGATGATTCTTTTGCTTTAAGCATCCCGGGGGATGTGAGATTTATTGCTGGTTCAGTTGATCTGTGCTGCAGAAAGCCCTATTTCCATGCATTATATCTGCCTGCAAAGGACAGATTCTGCTGGTATCATGCAAGACTGATCGAATGATTATGGATTATTCCCTCAGCTTCTTGCTTCTCAGGAGCCGATTATAGCTTATGGCGAACCTGTGGGCCTCGTCCCTTATCTCCTGGATGGCCTTGAGGGCTGCGTCTGTGCGCTTGAGGACGATTGGATAGGGCAGGCCCGGGACGTAAATTTCCTCGAGGCGCTTGGCTATTGAGATTATTGGGATTCGCAGCCCAATCCTCTTTAGCTCTGCGAGCGCTGAGGAAAGCTGGCCCTTGCCGCCGTCTATTATTATGAGGTCGGGCATCTCTTTTTCCTCTCTTGCAAGGCGCTCGTACCTGCGCCCCACTATCTCGGAGATGGAAGCGAAATCATCAATGCCCTCTACGCTTCTTATCTTAAAGCGCCTGTAGCTGCTCTTGTCCGGCACACCATTCCTGAACTGGACCATGGAGCCTACTGTGGAGGTGCCTCCAAGATGAGAGATGTCAAAGCATTCTATCACTTTGGGCAGGTCAGGAAGCCTCAGCTTTGTCTTGAGGGCCTCTAGCTTTGCCTCGCTTCCCATGTAGGTGAGCTCTATGTTCTTTCTCACCAGTTCCAAGAGCTCTTTTTTCTCGCCCTGCTTTGGGACTGTTATTGTGATGGTCCTTCGCTGCCATTTGGAGCCGGCAGCCTTCTGGCTGAGGTATTCAGAAAGCGAGCTGTCAGGCTGCTCTGGCAGTATGAGCTCTGCGGGGAGTTCATGGCCGGGCTCTGAGTAGTATTGCAGGATGAATTCCTCAAAGAATTCAGGATGGTAATTGAAGATGAACTCGCTCCTGTTAATGAGGGTGCCTTTATAGATGTTGAAGAGCATGAGGTAGACTTTGTCGCCTGCAACTACATAGTTCATGATGTCCTCGTTTGAGGTTTTCTGGCGCTGCATGTTCTGGCGCTCGCTGAGGTGCTGGATGGAAGAGAGCTGGTCTCTTAGCAGCATGGATCTCTCGAACTCTAGCGAGGATGAAGATTTTCTCATCTCGCTCTCGAGCTCTTTGACGAGCTCATCAGACCTGCCCTTGAGGATTGCTTCTGCCTTTTTTACCTGGAGGTCATACTCTTCAATGCTCACTTTTCCTATGCAGGGCGCTGTGCAGAGGTCTATATGGTAGCGCAGGCATGCTCTCTTGGGCAGTTTTTTGCAGGTGCGCAGCTTGAAGGCCTTGTTGAGGTACTCAAGGATGTAGTCCCGCTCTGCTGCAGAGACAAAGGGGCCGTAGAATGAGCCCTCATTTGTGCGCTTCCTTGAGATGATGAGGCGCCTGCATGGCTCATCGGTCACCTGGATGTAGGCGTACTGCTTTGAGTCCCTGAGGTCGATGTTGTACTTTGGCTGGTGGCGCTTGATGAGGTTGTTCTCTAGGATTAATGCCTCAACCTCGCTGTCAGTGACTATGAATTCTGCATCTGAGATGCCCATCACAAGGAGAGCTGTCTTTGGGTCATGGTCTTTTTTTGAGAAGTATGAGGAAACCCGTTTCTTTAGGTTCTTGGCCTTTCCCACATAGATTATCTTCCCGCTGATATCCTTGAAAAGGTAGCAGCCTGGCTCGGATGGGATATTCTTAAGGTCGATCATCAAAATAGGTTATATTA
>CAYLII010000012.1:0-21339 GCA_964383645.1 uncultured Methanosarcinales archaeon | reverse complement strand
GGTAAGGTCTCAACATACAAGGAGATAGCAAAGGCACTCAACACAAAGGCATATCGCGCAGTGGGCCAAGCGCTGAGGAATAATCCATATGCTCCTGCTGTGCCCTGCCACAGGGTGGTATCCTCTGACGGCACAATCGGAGGCTTCAACGGCAAGAGGGGCGGCCCCTCAATCAGACGCAAGATAAGGATGCTAGAAGGAGAAAGCGTCAAAGTGGAAGGCAGAAAGATATCTGACTTTAAGAGAATCCTGCACAGGTTCTGAATAACTGCAATTTGGGGTTCAAAATATTTATATACTAATTTATATTCCCTATTCTGTATGATGAATAGAGTAATACCTTTCTTTCAAAGGAAGAATGATGAAAGAATAGATAATAGTCATGCGCAGCCAGCCAACCCCGCAGATAATATCGTTGTGGAATACTCGCCTGGTCTGACTGAGATATTAAAAGTCACAAAGACAGAAGGCGAATATGACACCCACCTTGAGATGCATCATCTAAGCCAAATACCCGGCGAAGATATCCCTTATATGCCTATCCTCGTGTTTTTGAATAGAAAAAATGGATATAAGGACATGGATGGGTACAGGCACATAAAGGAAATGTGTAGGGACTGGTGGTATTTTGGGCAGGATAATGATTGTCTTAATTACCATTGCATAATTGATGACGAGAATGGAGAGATTGTAGGTGGAAACAAACCCCAGGAAAAAGATATAAGCCACCTGCTGCAGGAGAAAAAGCTCTTAAGGGAAGTGCAAATGCACATCAGATATACTTCCCCCCACTCCGACTATTTTGAGAGATCATACCTTAACGGGCTGATTAAGCACATTCTATCAAAGGAATAGGCAGACAAGCGCCTAGAAATTATCCTTATTACAATACATTTTTCAGAGGACGAAAACCAAAAACTTTATTAATGATTATATATGGTTTAAGACACAATGCCCAAAAAATGCATCATCTGCGGAGCCGAGGCTAAATATCTAATCAAAGGCACTTCCGACTATTACTGCGACGAGTGCGCTGAGGAGAATTTTGCTGACATAAGTCTGCTGCAGAAGGTTGAAGACAAGGCCAGGGAAGAAGCCGAGCATGCTGAAGATGAGGGCGACAGCGAGTTTGAAGAAGATTCTGAGGAAGACAGCGAGCTTGAAGAGGAGTGAGTTTTAGATTCCAGCTCCTGTTGCTTTTCTGCATCAATTCCAATAATTTACTAAGACTTAGATTTTACTGAATTTCAGGCAATTCTCTTCAAGCGCAGCTATAGCTGGAAGTTTTTTCCCGCCTAAGAATTCAAGGGAAGCTCCCCCGCCTGTGCTCACATGCGTCATCTTGTCTTTTAGCCTGTACTTTACCACTGCTGCTGCCGAGTCTCCGCCGCCTATTATTGTGGTTATCTTACTCTTGGCAAGGAAAGTGGCTATCTCCTTTGTGCCAGTTGCGAAATTCTTGAACTCAAACACACCGACAGGGCCGTTCCATGTGACTGTCTTTGCTTTAGAGAGCTCTTTCTTGTATAGCTCGATTGTCTTTGGCCCCATGTCAAGGATGAGCCAGTATTCAGGCACAGAATCCACATCAACTATCTTGTACTCTGCATCGTCCTTGAATTTGTTGGCTACAACCACATCTATGGGGACTACCACTTTTTCCCGGTCCTTCTCAAGTATCCTTGCCGCAAACTGCCTGGTTGTATCATCATAGATGGAAGCACCTATATTTTTTCCAGCAGCAAGAAGTATTGTGTTTGCGAGCACTCCCCCAAACAGGATCTTGTCTGCCTTCTCGGCAAAGCCCTCGAAGAGGGGAAGCTTGTCGCCTTTTGCCCCGCCCATTATGGTGACATATGGCCTTTCAGGCTCTAGACCCCTGGAGAGATTCAGTATCTCTTTTTCCATCAGGAAGCCTACACAGCCAGGGAGGAGCTTGGTTATCGCATCGTTAGAGGCATGGCCCCTGTGGGCTGTGCCAAATGCATCATTGACAAAGATATCGCCGAATGCAGCAAGCTTTTTTGCAAACTTCTCATCGTTTTCCTCCTCTTCCTTGTGGAACCTGAGGTTCTCAAGCATGACAATCTTCTCTGTCTTGGGGATTGGAAGAATGCAGTCCTCTGATAGCCTGACCTTTTTTTTCAGGAAAGAGCCAAGCCTGACTGCAGTGGGCTTGAGGCTTAGAGATTCCTTGACTTTTCCGTCCGGCCTGCCCAGATGGGACATGAGTATTATCTGTTTGGGATTCTGCTTTAGGATATATCTGATTGTGGGAAGGCTCTCCTTGATCCTTGTGTCATCAGATATCCTGCCTTCCTTGAGAGGTACGTTATAGTCAACTCTTATAAGAACCCTTTTACCCTTGAAGCTGAAATCCTTAAGTGTCCGGTACGGCATTTTTTAACCTCCTGTCTGATTGCTGACCTGTCCCAGGGCATAAGGCCAACTGGCCAAGAGGCGGATAGGATTGCCTACACAAGCAGCTTAATCACATCTACCATCCTGCTGGAATAGCCCCACTCATTGTCATACCAGGCCACAACCTTGACGAGATTGCCATCTATGACATTGGTAAGCGCGGAATCAAATATGGATGAATGGGGATTGTGGATGACGTCCACTGAGACAATTGGGTCTTCTGTGTATTCTATTATTCCTTTCAGTTCCCTCTCTGCCACGCCCTTGAATAGCCTGTTGATATCCTCTTTTGTGGCGCTTTTCCTGAGCACGCATACAAAATCAGTTATGCTTCCGTCAGGGACAGGTACCCTGAGCGCGATTCCGTCAAGCTTTCCCTTGAGCTCGGGGATTACCTCTGCGACCGCGATTGCTGCGCCAGTGGTTGTGGGCACTGTGCTTACCGCAGCATGCCTCGCCCTCCTCAAGTCTTTGTGAGGCGCATCCACAAGCCGCTGGTCTGCAGTATAAGCGTGGACAGTTGTCATGAATCCATGCACTATGCCAAAATTATCGTTCAGAACCTTGGCAACAGGCGCAAGGCAGTTTGTGGTGCAGCTCGCATTGGATATTATGTGGTGCCTGCTTTTGTCGTAGAGATGCTCATTGACCCCTTTTACAATTGTTATGTCCTGCCCTTTTGCGGGAGCCGAGATTAAGACTTTCTTTGCGCCTGCAGTTAGGTGCTTTGATGCGCCTGCCCTTTCTGTGAAAAAGCCTGTGCTCTCCACAACAACATCAATCTTGAGCTCGCCCCATGGCAGCCTTTCAGGGTCTTTTTCCGCGAACACCTTGATGAACTTCCCGTTCACGACCAGCCCGTCAGGCCTTGAATCTATAGTCTCGTCAGCCCTGCCGTGCACAGAATCATATTTGAGAAGATGGGCGAGGGTCTTTGTGTCAGTGAGGTCATTTATGGCAACAAACTCAAGCGCAGGGTCATTGCAGCCCGCCTGGAACACCTGCCTTCCAATCCTTCCAAAACCATTGATAGCGACTCTCACAGCCATATAATACCACCTCTTATTTTTCAGATTCCCTTAACTATGCTTCAGCACAACATTCCCTCATATAAATAGATTTTCTTTTTTTAGAGAGAAATCTCCTCTTTCTCAGCTGATGCTCATCAAGCCGCCTATTTTTTTGAAAGGCATGCCCTCACAAACCCGTAGAAAAGTGGAGCGGGCCGCTCAAGCCTGCTCTTGAGCTCCGGATGCCCCTGTGTCGCAACAAAGAATCTGTGGCCGGGAAGCTCGATAAACTCTACAAGCGTGCTGTCAGGGCTCATGCCTGAGAGAGCCAGTCCCTTGCCTCTGAGTATTGCGTGATAGAGAGGATTTACCTCGTACCTGTGCCTGTGTCTCTCATAAGCCGTCTCAGAACCATAAAGGCTTCTTACCTGGGAGCCGCGCATGAGAACTGCCATGTGGCTGCCGAGCCTCATTGTCGCGCCTTTTCTTGTGATTTCTTTCTGCTCTGGCATGATGAAAACAACGGGATGGGGTGTCTTTGGGTTAATCTCTGTGGAATTCGCGCCTTTGAGAAGGCACACATTCCGGGCAAACTCTGCCACTGCAATCTGGAGCCCGAAGCATAGCCCAAGGAAGGGGATATTCTTTTCCCTCAAGTATCTTATGACTTGCATTTTTCCCTCTGCTCCCCTGCTGCCGAATCCGCCCGGGATTATCACTCCATCCACACCACTAAGGCAGCTTGCAATGTCCAGTTTTCCATGCTCGATGTCTGTGGTCTCTACAAATATGGTGCTTACCTTTGTGTCAAGGTTGGCTCCTGCATGGATCAGTGCCTCGCTTATGCTCACATAGGAGTCTTTCAGGTCTGTGTATTTTCCGCAGAGCGCAATTTTTACTTCTCGTTTAGGGCTGAGGATAGTGTTCACCAGCTTTTTCCATCTGGAAAGCTCGGGCCTGATTTTTATTCCGAGCTTGCGCTCTATAATCTTGTGGAGGCCCTCTTTCTCAAATATCAGTGGCAGCTCATAGACTGTCTGTATATCTGGGTCGCTTACCACCTCTTCAGGCCTGAGGTTGCAGAACAGGGCTATCTTTCTCTTTGCCTTTTCCGACAGGGGCGTGCCAGACCTTCCGATTATGACATCAGGCTGGATTCCTGCCTCCTGGAGAAGCTTTGTGCTCTGCTGGGTGGGCTTTGTCTTCTGCTCTCCCACTGAATCAAGCGAAGGGACATATGTGAGGTGAAGCGAGATGAGGTTGTTTGGTCCTTCCTCAAGCCTCATCTGCCTAACTGCCTCAAGAAATATCATGTTCTCTATATCACCTACTGTGCCGCCCACTTCTACTATCATCACATCAGCTTTTTCATCCCGGGCTATCCTCCTGAGCCTGTCTTTTACCTCATTTATGACATGGGGCACTATCTGGACTGTCTGGCCCAGGTACTTTCCATCCCGCTCTTTCTGGATGACAGAATTGAACACTTTGCCGGAGGTGAGGTTCCAGCCGAATCTGCAGTCTATGTTGAGGAATCTCTCATAGTGCCCGAAATCCATGTCCACCTCGCCTCCGTCTTCAAGCACGAATACCTCTCCGTGCTCGTATGGGTTTATGGTTCCGGGATCAACATTCAGGTAGCCGTCGCATTTTACAGGAACTACCTTGTACCTGTCTTTGAGAAGCCTTCCGATAGAAGCTGTAACAATGCCCTTACCCAGGCCAGAGAGAACGCCCCCGGAAACAATAATCCATTTCACATGTCTCCGAGCCATGTATTTCATAAAGAAGGAGCCAGGTTTATATAATTTATGGGACTGGCTAATAATGGTTCCGGAATAGGTTAAATTAGGACAAGAGAATGTTAGATTAGGCAAGAGCAGGTTAGATTAGGACAAAGCCAAGTTAGGAATCAGCTAGAATACCCCTGCCCAATGCTCAGAGAAGAGGTATATCTACTCCTGCCATCTTGAGCAGGTAGCCAAGGAACTTGTAGCCGTCAAACCCGGGTATGGGCAGGATGTTAAATATGAACAGGAACTTGTTTATCTCTTTTCCGTAGTGGAGAAGCAGGTGGTGCTTTTTGTAGAGCTTCTTATTTTTTGCAAGCTGGCCGAACACAAGCCAGATGATGAGATTGACCAATGGTCCGGCTATTGCAATAAGGGAGAACTCCAGAGGGCTTCCTATTCCATAGATGCTCACAAACGCAGGGACAAGCACGATGAATCCCACATTCATGAGTTTCAGGATGACTCCTATTATCAGCCATGTGAATGCGGCCTGATATGTGGCCTGCATTCCAAATGACATCGCAACAACCTTGTGGCCCAATTCATGAAATATTATCGCAGAGCCTGCAATTATTGCCGCAAATTTGAAGCTCTCCATGTCGAACCTTGGGCCCATCCTGACCATGTTCTGGTAGGTCATCCGTTTGGGGAATATGTCTGAGAATATGTATCCAACGAAAGCGACTGTTATTGCCATCGCAATTATCTCATCTATTGTTATGAAAACCATTTTTCCGCCATTAAAATCCAGAATGGATTAAATTGTTTTGGCCTTGAGATATTTCTGTATCTCCTTGGGTGTGCCAAAAACCCTGTCTGCCTCTTTTAGTTCTTTATTTGAAAGGTATGTCTTAAGCCCAAACACCCTGCAGCCGAGTTTTTTTGCCGCCGCAATCCCGTTTGGCGCATCTTCGATAACCAGCGCCTCTTTTGGCCTGGCGCCTGTTTTTTTCAGGGCTAGCCTGTAGCATTCCGGATTGGGCTTGGTGCTCTTGTAGTCCTCTCCGGTTATGATAATATCAAAGTATCTCCTAAGAAGATACATTTCCAGAAGCCTATTTACTATCTGCCTTTTTGAGCCTGTCACAAGCGCTGTCTTGTATCCTTCAAGCTTAACATGCCTGAGTAGCTCAGGCATTCCTTTTATGAGTCTGCCTCCCTTGAGGTTGTGGTACTGGAGTTCTCTTCTTTCAATCGCGATCTCTTTGCAGAACTCCATTGGGCAGGATGGAAAGACCTCTTTTACAAACACATCTGACTTCTTGCCCAGCAGCTCTTTGAAATGTGATGCTTTGAGGATAAGCCCATGCATCTTAAGAAGCCTTTTCAGGTCTGCGAAGCGCTTGTGCTCTGTGTCAAATATCACGCCGTCCATGTCAAAGATTACAGCTTTTATCATCAGAAGGCTAAGCAAGGCAAGTTATTTATAAATTTATTCTTGTTTTTTGTTATTTTTATAGTCACTATTTAATAACAACATTTATATACGCCCATTTATTACCATTTGGCAGATAGGGAACATAATTAGATAATTACACTATAAAAGAAAAAATGGCAGCACTTGACGATGTTTTGGCGATAATTCTTGCAGGAGGAAGGGGTACCAGGCTTTACAACCTCACAAAAGAGAGGGCAAAGCCCGCAGTGCCTTTTGCAGGCTACAGGATAATAGACATAATGATAAGCAATCTCATCAATGCCGAGGTAAAGCATGTTGATGTACTTACTGAATACAAGTCAGACTCGCTGCACGGCCAGCTAGCAAAATGGAATGCATTTATGGGCAAGGGAGGCGACATCATACCTGTGCCTACCCAGATGAGGTCGAGCGAAGGGATGAGCAGGGGGACAGCAGATTCACTCCACAGCCACTGGTTCAACAGGCAGGAGAAGCCGTTTAAGCCAAGCCATTATCTTGTGCTGAGCGGGGACCATATCACATATTTCAATCCGCATAAGATAATGGATTCCCATCACAAGACAGGAGCTGACATAACAATCGCAGTGAGAAAGGTCAGGAGTGAGGAGGCCTCAGGCCAATTCGGTGTGGTGATAATTGACAAGGATTTTAATGTGCTTGGCTTTGAGGAAAAGCCTTTGAAGCCTACAGAGATTCCTGGCGAGCCGGGGTTCTGCCTGGCAAGCGAGGCAAATATAGTATATGAGACAGATGTGCTTGACCATTATGTGAGGACTTTTTTCAAGGAAAGGGCGGGAAAGCCTGACTATGACCAGTCCAAGCATCTCATCGCCCCTCTTGTGGATGAGGGCAATCTTAAGATAAAGGCCTTTATCCATGATGGATACTGGGAGGATGTGGGCACTCTTGACGCACTTTTCAGCGCAAATTTTGATTTGCTTGGCGCAAAGCCGAAATTCAACATGTATGATCCAAAATGGTGGTACAGCTCTCCTGTCGAAAAATATCAGGGCAACGGCCCTAAGATATCTGATACTGGCTCGGCCCACCAATCAATCACAAACCCAGGCTGCATCATAAGCGGGCTTGTTGGCAGCTCAGTGCTTTCTTATGGTGTTGAGACAAAGCCAGGGTCTTCTGTTAGGAACTCTGTGTTATATGACCGATGCAATATAGGATTCGGCAGCCAGGTCGAGCAGACCCTGCTTGACAAGGAATCTTCTGTTGGAGCCAACGCGATTGTGAGGCCTGAGAGTCTGGACATCCACATGAGCAACGGAGAGGCCAGGGGGAGGAACAGGCATAATTACAGGATTACTTCCATGGGCGGAAAGAACGGCAAACCCCACGACCACATGCTTGTGCAAAAATCCCTTGACGGGCAGGATCTTGAGAGGATGGTTGACAGGGACGGGTTTCCAGTGCTTGGGCCTGACGGCTACATCAGCCAGGTAGCCATGGGCAAGGGCAATTTCATAGAGTTTGTTGTAACTCCTAACGGAAGGATGGTTTTCTCCAAATACTCCAAGATACCTGATAATTTCAGGGTATGAACTTTAGGGGTATGAAATTTTGGGGTGTGAACGCCATGATAAGACAATCATGGCATAATAGTCCGGTTATGTGCATTATTCATAAGCTTGTTTTTTCATAAGCTTATTTTCAGAAACTTATATAAATCTGCATGGATTAGTCATATCTTATGCATATTAATAAGATGTCAGGCGTAATTTCTATTATTATTACTATTATTATATAGTCAGGGCCATAACACCCCAAGCATCGGTTTTAGAGGCATTTTAGAGCCAAAATCTAAAAGTATTTAAAACTAAATCAACAAGCAAACCAGCAGACGCGAGGAATGAGGGAAAATGTACGATTTCAAGAAAGTTGAATCAGATATTTACAGTTACTGGGAGAAAGAGCAGATATACAGAAAGGCAAAGGATAATGCTAAGAAGGGAAAGATATTCTATTTCCTTGACGGCCCGCCTTACACATCAGGAAAGGTCCATATCGGGACTGCCTGGAATAAGAGCCTGAAGGACTGCGTGCTCAGATACAAGAGGATGAGCGGCTGGAACGCCTGGGACAGGGCAGGCTATGACATGCACGGGCTTCCCACTGCCCACAAGGTGGAGGAGAAGCTGGGCATAAAGAACAAGGACCAGATACAGGAGTTCGGCCATGAGCGCTACATCAGGGAGTGCATCAAGCTTTCCACAGATAATATGGCCCTCATGAATGAGGATTTCAGGAGGCTTGGCGTGTGGATGGATTTCGACAGCCCATACCAGTCTATTAAGCCTGAGTTTATCGAGAGGGTGTGGTGGCTGATAAAGAAGGCTCATGAGAACAACAGGCTGTATGAGAGCAAGCTTGCCATGACCTGGTGCAAGAGCTGCGGGACAGCGCTTGCGAAGCATGAGCTGGAATATGAGAATGTGAAGGATAATTCTATATTTGTCAAGTTCCCGCTTGTGGGCTCAGATAAAGAATTTCTTATCATCTGGACCACAACTCCCTGGACAATCCCTTTCAATCTTGGTGTTATGGCCAATCCTGACCTGGAGTATATCAAGGCAAAGGTTGAGTGCGATGCAGGAGATGAGACATGGATTCTTGCAAAGGCTCTCGCCGGCACATTCATCCAGGGGGTTGCTGGAAAAAAGTTTGAGATAATTGAGGAGTTCCAGGGAGATAAGCTGGAGGGGCTTAGATACAGGCATCCCCTTTATGACGAGCTAAAGCAGGAATACGACAGGATTATTGCGGAATCCCCTAAGGCATTTTCTGTTGTTATGTCTGGCGAGTATGTTGATACATCTGCGGGCTCAGGCCTTGTGCACATGGCGCCTGGCTGCGGGCCAGAGGATTTTGAGATCGGGCACAAGAACGGGATTCCTGCTTTCAACAACCTGGATGATTTCGGGGTGTTCCCAAAAGAGATGGGTATATTTAGCGGGCTTACTGCAAAGGATGACGACAAGAAGTTTATCGATGCGCTGAAAAAAAAGGGCGCGATACTTGCAGAGAATCCTGTGGAGCATGAATATGCCCACTGCTGGCGCTGCCACAAGCCGGTGATCTACCGCACGACAAAGCAGTGGTTCTTTAAGGTGGAAGATCTTAAGGAGAATATGAGGGAGCTTAACAAGAGCATCTATTGGATGCCCGACTATGCAGGCAGCAGGCAGTTCGACTCGTGGCTTGCAAACCTCAGGGATAACTGCATCACAAGGCAGAGGACATGGGGCACTCCATTTCCGGTGTGGAGATGCGAGAGCTGCGGAGACATCACAGTCATAGGCTCGAGGGATGAGATAATAGGCCATGGAGCCAAGGTTCCAGAGGATCTGCATATCCCCTGGATTGACGAAGTCAAGTTCAAGTGCAAGTGCGGGAATATGAAGACCAGGATCCCCGGAATAATGGATGTTTGGATAGATGCAGGCTCAACATCATGGAACTGCCTGGACTACCCGCCAAACAAGGGCCTGTTCGACCTGATGTATCCTGCTGATTTCATCCTGGAGGGTATAGACCAGGTAAGGGGATGGTTCAACATGCTGTTTGTGGCAAGCATGGTCTCGATGCAGAAGCCCTCTTTCAAGGCGGTCTATATGCACGGCTTCATCAATGACGCGCTTGGAAGGAAGATGTCCAAGAGCCTTGGAAATTATATCCTGCCAGAAGAGGTAGTGCCCAAATTCGGGAATGACGCGTTCAGGTATTACATGATAGGCGCGACCAATCCCGGGCTTGACCTGAATTACAATATTGAGGACCTTAAGATAAAGTTCAGGAATCTGGGTGTGCTCTGGAATCTGCACGAGCTCCTGGTTAGCTCTGCGAAGCTTGCTAGGATAAATCCCGCACAGGCCGCGCCGCAGGATTTCGACATCGAGGACAGGTTCATGCTGTCCAAGCTGAACTCAACAATCAAGCACACTACAGAACTCATGGAGAAATACAGGCTGAATGAGGTGCCATGGGCGGTTGAGGAATTGTTCCTTTCGCTCTCGAGGGATTATGTGAGGCTGGTAAGGGACAAGCTGAATCTTGGTGAGGAAGCCGAGAAGCAGAAGGTGCTTTATGTCATGTACTCCACGCTTATGGGCGCCATCAAGCTTTTTGCGCCTGTCTGCCCGTACATCACAGAATCCATCTATCAGAATTTCAGGAGGGAATTCGGGCTGGAGGAGGAAAGCATCCATCTCCATAGCTGGCCCAAGGCTGACGAAAAGCTTGTAGACGATGGGCTTGAGAATGATTTTGTGATAGCAGACACCATTGTCCAGAGGCTTCTCTACGCGAGGGACAGGATGGCTATGGGCGTCAGGTGGCCGCTTCCAGAGGCTCTTGTCGTAACAAAAGACGAGAACACCAGGAAGGCAGTCGAGCATCTCGGCTCTCTGATAATGCTCCAGACAAATATCAAATCTCTTAAGGCAGTTGAGGAATTCGAGATAAAAGAGACTGTGAAGACTGACTATGAGCGGCTGAGGAAAGACTACGGCGGATTAACTGCGCTCATAATCGCCCACCTTTCCAGGACAAGCCATTCAACAATCCTCACACACATAAAGGAATCCGGCGCGTATGAGTTCGAGATAGAGCACAACGCAAAGGTCGCGATAAAGATGGAGCATCTCCTGCTGGAGAAAGAGGCGCCTGACGGATACATAATGGCAGATTTCTCCAAGGGAATCCTGCTTCTCAGCAAGAAAGTGACTCCTGAACTTGAGGCAGAGGGATTTGCAAGAGAGCTTGTGAGAAGGGTGCAGGAGCAGAGGAAGCAGTCGGGATTTAGCAAGAGTGACAGGATTGAGCTTTATGTCATTGCGGATGCAAAGCTAAAGAAGATGCTCGAGAAGCACAAGGATTACATATTTGAGAGGGTGGGCGCGGCAAAGCAGACCATCTCCGATGTCCCGCCTCTTGGCGAGCTTAAGTTCTCCAAGGATATAGATATCAAGGAGAGGAAGCTCAAGATCCTGTTTGACAGGGTTGAGCAGGCCTAATTTTTTTGTTTTTTTCATTTTTCTGCTGATTAGCCAATCCCTCAATCGGTTTTTTCAGACGGGCATACGCCATATCTGATATTAGAATACAAAATTCTATACTAGTCTTTTAGGACGGAAAAACCCCCAAAACCATAATCAAAAACTATTTAAAGCAGTTCTTAACTAAAAAGATTAAGCATGGAGAAAAAAATTTCTAAGGACACTCCGCTCGGTGAAATCACCTTCAGGCGATACGAGAGTCCTTCAAATGAGGGGGGCAGGAAACTTGTAAGAAAGCTTTGCCTAAGCCTAGGTCTGCTCCAGCCGGGCGATTCCAGGGATGTGGTGGTCGATGTTCTTTATGTGCTGCTCAAGGCGAAAAAGCAGAAGAAGTATCTCACCTCAGAGGAGATTGTTGCCAGGGTGATAAAAGAGAGGAAGGCCTCAAAGCAGCCTATGCTTGGAATAGCATCATCAAACATCAGGAGGCAGATACTGAGGCTGAGGGACATCCTGCTCGTTGAGAAGATAAAGAATGTCTATAGGATAACAGAGTTCTCATCTCTTACCCTCATCTTTGATACAAGGATAAGAGGCGTGCTTCTCGAATCAACTCTCTCAAGAGTTAGGGAATATGTGCAGGCGCTTGATGAGGGACCGGCAAAGCCCGCGCCCAAATCGGAATAGGGTGTTCTCATGGTTAAGGATTTCTACGAACCGGCAGAGGACTCTGCGCTTCTGGCAGAGCAGGTGAAGAGATATGCACGCGGCAGGGTGCTGGACATGGGCACTGGCTCAGGCATCCAGGCGATAGAGGCGGCTAAGAATGCTGACTCAGTTATCGCTGTTGACATAAGTCCTGCCGCCATCAAAACTGCTAAGGAGAGAGCGGAAAAACAGGGGATAAAAAACATCAGGTTTGTGCGCTCAGACATGTTCTCTAAAGTAAAAGGCAGGTTTAACCTTATTATTTTCAATCCCCCTTATCTTCCGCAGGATAACGGAATAAATGACTCCGCCATCTACGGGGGCAAGCAGGGCCACGAGACAATTGAGAGATTCCTGCTTTTGGCAGGGGACTATCTTGAGGATGACGGCACTATACTTCTGCTTTTCAGCTCGCTGACAGGAAAGAGGAAGGTTGAGGAGCTTGTCTCGCTGAATCTGTTCGAGCACAGGCAGCTTTCCAGCAGGCATATATTCTTTGAGGATCTGTATGTGTATATTATCAAAAAGTCCCCTCTCAAGAGCAGACTGGAGGCAGTGTCCGGGCTGAAGCCGTATGCGAGCGGAAAGCGCGGGATTGTGTTTTTGGGAAAATATAATGGCAAGGCTGTTGCGGTGAAGGTCAAGAACCCTGCATCTACAGCGCCGGCAAGAATCCAGATTGAAGCTCATATCCTTTCAACGCTGAATAAGAGGGGTATTGGCCCTAAAGTATTTGAGGCTGAAGAGGATTTCATAATAATGGAATATGTCAGGGGGATGCCTATCCTCGACTATTTCCGGGCAGCAGGAAAGAGGGATGTCAAGTCTGTCATCCAAAAGACCCTGCTCCAGCTATATGAGCTTGACCTGCTCAGGATAAACAAGCAAGAGATGCATCACCCGGTAAAGCACATCATTGTGAGACGGGGCGAGCCTGTGATGATTGATTTTGAGAGGGCAAGGTACAGCACTAAGGCCCACAATGTCACCCAGTTCTGCCAGTTCCTGACAAACAGCAATGTTGCAGAGATTTTAAAGCAGAAGAAGATTGATATTGACAAGAAAGGTTTGAGCGGGCTGGCGATGGCCTACAGCAGGAATCCTGATGCGAAAAGTTTTGGGAAAATCCTGGGAGCTGTCCGCTCATCCTGATGCAGGGCGCAGATTAGACATATCTCAAGATCAGACAATTTCTAAAGATTAGATATTTCTCAAGATCAGACATATTTACGTGAGGGAATAGTTTCGGGTCAGGCAGATTTTCACTATCTTCTTTTGCTGGCTTATTTACCAGAGGATTCTATTTCTTTTATGAGCCTTGCTTTCATCTTGTCAAGCTTCTCCTGGGTTTTTGCCTCCATGTTCAGCCTGAGGAGGGGCTCTGTGTTGCTCGGCCTGACATTGAACCACCAGTCGTCATAGATGAAGCTTATCCCGTCTAGATGGAGTATCTCCTTGGCATCCTCATGGATTGCCTCAATCTCTGCCATCTTTCCTGCCTTGTCGCTTACGCTGAAATTGGTTTCCTCTATCCAGAAGTATCTTTTGTACCGCTTGGCTATCTCTGAGAGGGCAATGCCCTCTGTGGATATTATCTCAAGCATTATGAGGGCTGCGATTATTCCGCTGTCTGCATAGTAGAAATCCCTGAAGAAATAATGACCTGAGTGCTCTCCTGCAAAGGGAGCATTCCTTTCCCTCATTATCTTTTTTATGAAGGCATGCCCGACTGGCGTCATGACAGGTTTTCCGCCAGCCTCTTTTATGACATCCGGAACCAGCCAGCTGCTAACAACATTGTATAGTATCTCTGAGCCAGGATATCTCTCCAGGACCCACCTTGAGATCAATGCCTCCATGAATGAAGAGGTGAATCTCTCTCCCTTGTCATCTATGATAAAGACCCTGTCCCCGTCGCCGTCAAAAGCCAGGCCAAGGTCTGCTTTCTCCGTTTTTACCCTGGCGATAAGGTCGCGGAGATTTTCTATCTCTATAGGGCTTGCGAGGTGGTTGGGAAAGTTTCCGTCCAACTCAAAATACAGGGGGATTATTTTACATGGCAGCTTGTCCATCACTTTGGGCACTACAAGCCCGCCTATGCCATTTCCTGCGTCAACTACTATCTTTAGTGGCTTTATCTTTTTCACATCTACCATTGAGAGCGCCCGATTCACAAAATCGCCGATGATCTCTTTCTTGATTATCCTGCCTTTGTTGGCAGGTTCAGCGAATTTGTTTTCCTCGGCAAGCCTCTCGATTTCTTTAAGCCCTGAATCTCCGCCGACTGCAATAGCATCCTCGCGGCAGAATTTGAATCCGTTGTATTCCTTTGGATTGTGAGACGCGGTTATCATTATCCCCCCATCCATCCTGTAGAAGCCAGTTGCGAAATAGACCATGTCTGTAGAGCACAGCCCCACTTCATATACATCAGCGCCCTGATCTGTTATGCCCTTTGTGAGAGCTTCAAATAGCCTCTCGGAGGAGAGCCTCATGTCTCTTCCCACTATTAGTTTTTTGCAATTCAGAAAACTCACAAAAGCCCTCCCCACCTTGTAAGCTGTATCCTCATTAAGCTCGGTGGGATAAATCCCTCTAACATCATATGCCTTGAATATGCCTATCTTGACCACCTCATCTTTCTATTAGAATGCAAGCAGAAGTCTCAGATGCCCTTCCACTTCTTGAGCGCGTTCTGGTAATCTTCTGGAGAGTTCAGGGGCAGCCACTGGCCGCTGAATGAATAGCCCAGGAGGTTTTTCTCTCTCGCGAGCTTGGGAAAGACATCTTCCTCAAGTTTCCCGAACCCGTCAGGTATGTATTCCATGACTGCAGGCTCCATGAGGTAGAGCCCTGAACTTATCAGGTTGCTTGGCGCGTTCTGCTTTTTTGGCTTCTCAACAAAGTCCATTATATGATTGCCGTTAAGGTTTGCCACCCCGTACTTGCTCGGGTCGTCGACTGTGGTGAGCGCCACTGTTGCGATTCCCCTGTTCTCGCGGTGGAAGAGGTACATCTCTGACAGGTCGAAGTTTTTGAGCTCATCGCCGTTTGAGACAAAGAATGTGGAGGTTAGCATGTTTGCTGCCATCCTTATCGGGCCTGATGTGCCCATGGGAAAACCTTCCTCGATAAAACTTAGGTTCACGCCCAGATCTTTTCCTGCAAAATGCCTCTTGACGAGGTTATCCTCTTTGTTTATTGAGATTATCACATCCTTCACTCCGTATTTCCTGAATAACTCTATTGTGTACTCTATCACTGGCTTCTTGTTTACCAGGGCCATGTATCTTGGGACCATTCCCAAATCTGTCTTGAGCAGGTTGTTCTTGCCTCCTGCGAGTATTAGCGCCTTGCTAGGCTTGTCTGTGTTGAGTGCTTTTAGGAGAAGCAGCTCAATGGCGTGGCTCCTGTTCTTTATGCTGTGGCCGTCCACGCTCTCGTCTATTCTTCCAAGCAACGTATTGTCCAGAGTTAATGTTACACGCTCTCTCATGGGTTAGCTAAAAGACAGGCGGGTTTAAATATTTTTCGGAAAGTATGATATTATATGATAAAATAAGAAGATGTGTGATTTTTGATAAAATAGTGATGCAAATCAGTCTTTTTTTCCCCTGAAGATTCTGGAGAAGATAGACTCATGGTCTTCTTCGGGATTAGTGAGAAGATTGATATCATTATTGTCTTTTTTGCCGTTTGTATTGTAATATTCTAGTGTCCTGAGGACAAGGTCTATCTCGTTCATCGCGCCTATAAGCTCATGCTTCTTGTCGAGAGCAATTGCGCCTTCCTGCTCCTTGAGCATCTGCATTATGTTGCTCTTGCGGTTCAGGAAGATGTTATGTATGTCCATCAGTACCATATGAGTTCACGAATGAAAATGTAATCCGACATTGTTTATAAACGTTTCTGCTTGAGTATTCTGCCCAGGAGATAGTTCTTTCTCGTCTCAAATATCTCAACTTGTACCCATTCTCCTAGGATATCTTTCGCAGAGCTTATGACAATGGGCTTGTAGGCATGATTCCGGGCAATAAAGGTCCCAGGCTTTCCTTTTTCATCGACATATGCCTCGCCCTTCCAGCCAAGCCAGCCCTTGTTTTTCTCTGTGCAGATGCTTGCAAAGAGGCTTGCAACTTCTTCAGACCTTAGTTTGTTGATGTTGCCGTGAACCTGGCCGCTCATGGAGGCAGCAGTGGTTTTGGGCCTTGGAAAGAACCGGGAGATGTTCAGGATGTCGGGCTTTAGCCATTTTATCAGTTTGATAGAATCCCTGAATTCCTCATCTGTCTCTGTGGGAAATCCAAGTATTATGTCTGTGCTGATGGTGAGTTCAGGTATGGCGCGTCTGAACCTGGTTATGACCTTCTTGAATTCTGCAACAGTGTATTTTCGGTTCATCAGCTTTAGTATCCTGTCATTGCCGGACTGCACAGGGATATGGAGAAATTTGAATATCTTGGGAGACTTGTATGCCTGGAGCAATTCATCCAGCACAGGCAGGATTGTATCTGGGTTCATCATCCCAACTCTCACAAGGAATTTGCCATCAACTCCGGCTATCTCTTTTAGCAGGCCGGGCAGGCCGGATTTCTTCTGTTTCTCAAGGTTGTAAGAGGCGTTGTCTTGCGAGGTGAGCCATATCTCCTGCGCCCTTTTTTTTTGGCCTTCCATGATCTCTTCAAGAATTAGAGCTTCAGGAAACGAGCAGAGGACAGGCTTGGCCTGCTTGACTATGCAGTATGCGCAGCACCCGCTGCAGCCCTCAAGTATCTGTATGATGTTTACTGCCTTATTGCCTAATTTTTTTGGGAGAGCGACTTTGACAGCAGTCTTTTTGCCCAGCGCGGTTTTTGCCTTGCCTTCTGCAATCCGGACTATGTCTAGGATATTATGGGGTCCTATCAGGGAAGCGCCTTTCACGCCTGTTTTGAGCCCTGCCTGTGGCATGCAACCTGCGACTATCAGCTTTTTTTTGGGGAACTGTTTTGAGAATTTTGATATGATGTTTCTCATCCGGCTCTCTGTCCTGCCCTTCACTATGCAAGTATTGACAATGATAACGTCTGCAGCTTCCGGCTTTGCGACAACCCTATGTCCTGCTTTTTCAAGGAGACCCGCCATTATCTCGCCGTCATTCATGTTTGCCGAGCAGCCGTAGCTTCTGATAAGAATAGAGACCATTTTTTCCAGATAATGATTAGTGGGCCCGCCCGGACTCGAACCGGGGAACTCCGCCATGTCAAGGCGACATCATAACCAACTAGACCACGGGCCCGTTTATAAACATGTAATAATACATGATTTAAATAAATATCGGTTAAATAAGGGCTGTCATATCTGTGTTTCCTTGCTAAATAGCTTTCTTAGAATTAAGGGGGTAAACATTGTGGTAAGGAGGCTCATGAATACTATGGGGACGTACACATCCTGGCCAATTATACCCATGTTGAGGCCGAGAAGCCCTACAATCATGGCTACCTCACCCCTTGGCGACATTCCGAATCCAAGGATGAGTGAGTTTCTCTTGCTCATCCCAAAACGCCTTGCAGGGATATAGCAGGCGACTACCTTTGATATCATTGCCGCAACAGTCAGAAGCCCCACAAAAATCCATGTGGCGTATGTGAGTTCCCTAAAGTCTGCAAGGATGCCCAGTGAGATGAAGAATACTGCTGAGAATATGACATGTAAATATTCTGCTCCCTCCTTGTAGCTCTTGCTGTGCTTTAGCTCTATGCTAGCAAGTGATACACCTGCGATAAATGAGCCTACTATTGCTGAGAGGCCAATCATTTCTGCGATGAGGCCGTAGAAAAATGCAATCATCATGGCGAATATGAACACAAACTCAGGGTATTTACTGCCTATCTTGCCTGTGTCAATCTGGGATATAACTTTTTTAAATACCTTGTCACCGAGGAGCATTCCAATAATGAAGAAGAGTATTGCCTCGACCACAACTATCCCTATCCTAATGTATGAAACTTGGCCTGCTATTACCTGAGCGGAGACGGAGAGTGCAAGAAGGCTGAGCACGTCATCAATCACAGCTGCGCCGATTATGGCCTTTGCCACTTCTGTGTTGAGCTTGCCCATCTCTTTTAGGACATTTGCGGTTATCGCTATGCTTGTGGCAGTGAGGGCTGTTCCGATAAGGACTGAACTGCCGTAGTCCATGCCGAATAGTTTTGCAAAGCCGAACCCCACTATCCAGGGAAAGATAACACCGCATAGAGCAATGATTAGGTATCTGACTTTGAGTATGTCTTTTGGCCTGAACTCAAGGCCGACCACAAATAGAAGGACGATTGCGCCAAACTGGGCTATGCTCCTTACAAAGTCAGTGTAAGTAATCCACCCTAGCACTGCAGGGCCTATAAGGATGCCAACCAGTATTTCGCCTATGACCGCTGACTGGTTTAGCCTGCTTGCCAGGAGATACCCGAATAGGGCTGTGAATAGGAGAAGCGAAAGCTGGAACTCCATAGTTGAAAATACATCAATCATGGATTTATTGGCAAAGCAAGAGGTTTATAAATTTTTCCAAACAATACAACAAACACAAATCTAAACAGATCTAAACTGCAAGCAACTGAAAGAAGAACAGGCAAAATATAATGCACAACTTACCACTGGCCTGCATGCACTCTCTCTGGCCTGAACCTGTCCTCAGGCTTTTTCTCCTCGCCTGGATGGCCTATCGGAATCAGGGCAAATGGGATAATGTTCTCAGGAAGCCCAAACATTTTCCTGAAAGGCGCCATCCTCTCATCATTAGGGTAGATTCCGCACCAGACTGCGCCAAAACCTTTCGCGTGGGCGGCCAGCAGGAGGTTTTCTACAGCTGCAGAACAGTCCTGCACCCAGAATCCTCTGTATTTCTCTAGTGCCGGGTCTGCGCAGACGAGTATTGCAGCAGAGGCCTCTTTTGCCATAGAGGCGTAAGGGTGGATGGAGGGTATCTTCTCCAGGAACGGCCTTTCTTTTATCACAACAAAGTGCCATGGCTGCTCATTTCCTGCTGAGGGAGCCTGCATGGCTGCTGCCAGCAGTTCCTTGATGTCATGGTCTGATATCTCTTTTTCCTTGAATCTCCTTATGCTTCTTCTTGTTTTTATCGCGTCCAATGTGTCCATTGCTTCACCCCCGTTTTTGAGCTGGATTGTCTATAGGCGGCTTGAGATAGAGCCGCTCGTAGAATATGAGGTAGCTGATAGCTGCAAGTTTAAGCAGCATGGGACCCAGTTGCGAGAGCTGGTTGTAGTAGAGCATGATTATGTCTGATGAGCAGAGAGAGAACACAAGCGCGAACTTGATGATGGCTGAACCACCTTTTCTCCTGGCCAGGATAGAAAAAAGCCCTGCAAGTATTGTTGCACCCACAAAAAAGTTTATCATCCACTGCGCCAGCAGAAGGGCAAAGTCTATTCTTCTGGGAACCATGTCCGGAAAGTTGCTCCTGAATACATCCTGGAGCGCAGGAACCATATTATCCCTGGACTGCAGGACGCCTATGCCTAAGGCTGCAGAATTGATTATAGAGTAGGCTGCTGATACTGCAGCCAGGAGAAGCATTATCCAGAATAGGATCTTGTGGGTCTTCCTGTATTTTTTTATTTTCTCCCTGATGGAGAAAAATTTCTGCCCCAGCCAGCTTTTCTTCATCTCTTTTTGGTAGTTTATGCTTTTTAAGTAAGTGAGGAGCGATGCTGCAAAGTTGCGTATCTCTGGCTGCTCATCGCTTTTGCTGATGGCCTCAAGCTTCTTCTCTATCTCATTTTTTTCCGAGAGGCTCAGGTCAAGATCCAATATATCTTTGCAATCGTCCAGCACATCATAGAACATCTGCCTGGGAGTCTCCCTCTTATCCTTGTGGAGATAGATGTAGACCAGAAAAACAAGCAGGAAAACAATGTATATTATTGGGAGCGCCGGCTCATAATGGTAGTTGTAGTCTTTTGTGATGTATTTCCCAACCTCGTCTATGAAAAGGGCAAAGCCCGCGCCTGAGAGCAACGAGCCAAGTCTCAGAACCCATGTGTTAGAATAGACCAGCATCATCATGACTGCGATGAGCATGAGAAGCCCGCCCCACAGCACGTGGGAGAAATGGAATATGGAAAAGGCAATCTGGGGGTAACCAGCAAATTCCAGGAAAAGCCGTATGATAATCTCAGAGATGGCAAAGCTTACCACAAAGATTAGCACGTATTCAGCAGCCCTCTCTCTTCTCACTAAACCTTCCATTATTGCTAATCCTGGAATCAGGGCTATTTATTATTTTCTGTATTATGGGCTGTCAGCTTTGCCCCGGTCTCCAAAAGTTATATAAAGCACTTAGGTGATATGTGATTATTTTGGAAATGACTAGCGCTGAAAAAGAGGGTAACAAGCCGGCGATTTCTTTTGTGCTGCATGCTCATCAGCCTCTCGGCTATGATAGATTTCATAGCATCAACAAAGGTATTTATGAGAGGAGCTATCTGGCTAGTGCAGAGCTGAGCAATTACATGGGTAAGCTTGAGACGGGTGCTGAGACAGGTGTCTCTCTTAACGTGAGCGGCTCTGTGCTGCTTGATCTTCTGGCCCATCAGGATGACAAGGTCGCCGCAAAGGTTAGCGAGGAGTTCAGGCAGGCAAACCAGAAATCGCTGGAGAGGTGGGGTGCTACAGAGCTTCTGCTCCAGGGCTCGATATTCCACTCGATTGTACCGCTTCTTCCAAAGGAGAGCCAGGAGCTCCAGCACAGGTGGAGCAGGGCGCTATTCAATTATTTTTTTGGGAATGAACCTTCAGGGGTCTGGCTTCCTGAGCAGGCATTTGATAGCTCTTCATTGGGGATTGTGGCAGAAAGCCCTGGAAGCTGGACAGTGCTGCCACAGTGGATTGCACCAAGAAACACGCCAACAAGCGTCCCGCATACCAGCTCAACTCCTGAAGGGGATATTACTGTTTTCATCTATGACAAGTATCTCTCT
>CAYLII010000011.1:21675-23675 GCA_964383645.1 uncultured Methanosarcinales archaeon | reverse complement strand
CATAGGTACATGCGAGATATTCAGGGGCTTTGATTGGGTAGGAAACGGAGATAGTCTAAACTGCTGTGGCAATGACCCAAATGAAGCAAATCCCTTTGAAACAGAGGAGCAGTCATGCATGGATGGGAATGACAATGACTGCGACGGCCTGATAGACGTTGCAGATACAGTCGGCTGCCCGTGCGATTACACCCCCTGGACAAGCATAGGCTGTATTGCTGATGAACTCCGCGCAGAAGAAAGGACTGAGCTCACAGGAAACCTCTGGTGCATAGAGGATCTCTATCGTGAAGTAGGTGATATGGCCTGCGATTGCATATCCGGCGAGGTAAGTAGGGTTTGTACAGCAGATGGTGTAGCAACTGTTACCTATGACTGGAACTATGCATACTGCGGCTCAAGCTGGACAGAACCTGTGCCAGATGAAACCTGCGCCTGCATTGAAAGCGAGGTAAGCAGGGTTTGTACAGCAGATGGGATAGCAGATGTTACCTATGACTGGAACTATGCATATTGCGGTTCAAGCAGGGTAGCTCAGGAGGGTGACTCCACTTGCGACTGCATCTCCAGCGAGAAAAGCAGGGTGTGTGTATCTGACGGCTATGCGGACGTCACCTACAGCTGGAACTTTGCATACTGCGGGCCTGATACAGTGATGAATGAACAG
Organism: uncultured Methanosarcinales archaeon; assembly: GCA_964383645.1. GTDB lineage: Archaea > Nanobdellota > Nanobdellia > Woesearchaeales > JAGVZT01 > CAYLII01. Next base: position 23,008 of record CAYLII010000011.1, on the reverse strand, counting down.
GACCCTAAATGCGCCTGCTTTACAGACTGGAGAAGGTGGATGTGCACAGGAATGGGCGACAAGGCATTCTACATAAGATTCCCTGTAAACTATTTCAACGCCCACTACTGCCACGGCCTTACTGCCCTTGAGATAAGGTCAGATCCCTTCTGCGCAAGCACCAATGTGGACACAGACAGGGATGGGGTAACGAACGACAAGGACAAGTGCCCATACACCCTGACAAGGTATGCTGTTGATGCGAACGGCTGCTCTGCTGCCCAGTACTGCGCATCCCAGATAGGCTCTGAGTGCAAGGCGGCAGACTGGAAGGACAACGAGGCGGCTGCACTGCCCAACGACTGCAGGCTCCTCTCAACCAGCTATTTCTGGAGCACAAGGAAGGGCGCCTGCTACTCGACCTCAACGGCAAATTAATCTTTTTCTTTTTTCCTTTTTCTTTATATTTAGTAACTCCTGAGCAATAGTAACCTTTAAATATGCACCCAGATTACTTCTTTCCAAATCAATTTTGCACATCTATTCAAAGGGGGGTTGTACAAATGAAGAAACTGTTTTTGGCGTTGTTATTGATATTTTCTCTTGTCATGGTATCAAGCTTCGCTTATGCTGTTGGGGCAAAAACCTGCAGCTACTCAATAAGCGTCAAGTATTTCAGTGTGCCCAGCACAGTAAGCAGCCAGATCTGCCTAAAAAATGATAATCCTTTCCCTGTCAAGGTGACTTTCACAACCTCGTCAGAGATATCCGGCATGATTACTTTCTCTCAAAATCCTGTCACTATCAATGCAGGGCAGACTAAAGAGGTTCCTTTTACAGTCAAGGTGGCTTCAGAAGGAACATACACCGGAACAATCCTCTCCAAGTTTGAGGATCCTTCAGGAGAAGACAGCCTCCCGGCGACCATAACATCACAGGTGACAATAAGCAAGGGCTTATGCCAGAACGGCCAGACCAGGCCCTGCACACTCACAAACGGATGCGCAGGTACACAAACATGCGACGGCTACACATGGACAAATTCTATATGCGTCAAGACTGACCCGTCCTGCGGCACAAACACAACAATATGCCAGTGGTCATGCACAGCCTGGAGCGCCTGCACAAACTATGTCCAGACAAGGACCTGCACAAATCCAAACAAATGCAATACATCATCTCCTCTTACCTACATGTCATGCACAGACTGCACAGAGAGATGGACATGCGGCTCATGGAGTGCATGCGTGAACAAAACAAAAACAAGGACCTGCACAGATGCGAACAATTGCGGAACAGAGCTAAACAAGCCGGTTGAATCAGACAGCTGCACAACCAGCAGCGGTGGCGGCGG
>CAYLII010000011.1:16782-21575 GCA_964383645.1 uncultured Methanosarcinales archaeon | reverse complement strand
GGCGGATCTAGCGGCGGCGGTGGAGGAGGCGGAGGAAGCACCACACCCACAGAGACCCAGTTCCTCTCAGTTCTTACTGCAGGCAATACTGGCGAGTTCATATTCCAGAAATATGACGAGCTATACATAGATGGTGTAAGAGTAACTCTTACAAACACCAGTTCAAACCCGCAGATAACAGTAAAGCAGGGCAGTCTCCCGTCAGGAGCTATGGTGCCCTCAGGCACAAAGGGAAAGGTGCTCAGCTACCTCCTGATAAGCAGGAGCAACATACCAACAGACGCAATATCAGATGTCACATTCAGCTTCAGGATAAAGAAGACAGCGCTTGCAAAAGCCAACGCCACTGTATATGACATAAGGATGGTGAGGTATCTTGAGACCCAGAAATCATGGCAATACCTAAACACCCTCTACATCAAGGAGGATGCCACATACGCCTACTACGAGGCAGAATCTCCTGGCTTCTCAACATTCGCATTCATCACAGAGATAAACGCGGCAGCACCTCCTGTATTGCCTGAAATCCCTGTTAAGGTCAACACAACAGAGGCAAACACAACAGAGGCCAATGCCACCTCAGGAGCAGCAGAGAATGCAACTATAGTGCCAGAAGAGCCTCCAAAAGCCACTGGCCTATCTGTAGCAGACATACAGAAGAGTCCTGTGTTCTTGGGCCTGCTCGTGTTCCTTGCGGTTGTGGCCATAATAGTTGTGGCGATAAAGACCGCTGGCAGGAACTCTGTAGAGCTGAGATAAAATTTTCTTTTCTTCTTTTTTCTTTTTTCCTTATTTCTCCTGTTTTCGTCACGGACCTGTTGATGACAATTCAGGGGCAAGATTTCTGTGCTCTGTCATAACACTTCGCTAATAATTCTCGCACCACATAAATCCTTTTATTAATACTGATCTTCGCCAGAGGCATACATATATTCAGATAAGGAATAGTTAGTGTTGTTGGGGGATGATTCCAAAGCGGAAAAAGGTGGCCTTATGCTGCCTGCCCCGCATTGGAGTCCCTTATGATGTAAGGGGTCGGTTGGAGCCCATCAATATATAGGTAGAGTTTTTTCTCTGTTTTTGTCCATGACTCGTGGTAATAAAATCAGCCTCAAATTTCTGTGATTATTCACAATAATGCTTTTATATAAACAGGGAATCCTTTTTGCTACTGACTAATAGTGTTAGTATATCATTACTTATCATGAGTGAAAAATAATCTTGTTTTTGGAGGCTGAAAAATGAAAAACTTTTTTGTCATCGCAATAATGCTCGTCCTGCTTTCTACATCTGTTTTTGCGCTCACAGCAACAACCCTCTCTGGAATGATCCAGATGAGCCTTGAGAGCGTGCCCACCACATTCGAGAAATCAATAGGGGTCAAGAACGAGAACAGCGAGCCGGTGCTTGTCAAATTCACTCCTTCATCTGAGATCAAGGACATAATCGTGATGGAGGCATATAACATAACCCTTGAGCCGAACGAGACCAGGTTTGTCAAGTTCAACCTTACAGCCACAGAGATGAAAAAATACTCTGGCTCTGTAATAATTGTATTCGCAGATCCAACAATTCCTGCGAACCAGACCCCAGACCAGTTTGCGGTCTCAACAGTTTTGATGGTTCTGCCTAAGCTCCAGAATACCACACCTACAAACGGGACTTCTCCAGTCATAAACACATCCTCAAATGATACAGTTCCTGTGAACTCAACATCAAATGAGACAGGAATCCCTGAGGACAATCCAGACCAGACAGGAACACTCCCAATCATCGCGGCAGGCGTTATTGCCCTGCTGATACTGGCAATCATAATCATAAATATGAGGAAGGGTGCGAAAAATGAATAAAAACAAAATTTTGATATTTGCAGTCCTGCTGGTGCTTCTTAGCGCCGGCGCATTCGCCGAGACATGCAGGCCTGATGTAGCTTATGTGGTTGATGGAACAGACACGTGCGGCAGTCGCCAGACAATTATAGACATTCTTGACGGCATGGGATATTCTGTTACCCAGATAACAGATTCCCAGATACCCTCCACAAACTGGGGCAATTATGACATGATAATAGTGGGGGACGGAATCTTCCAGAACGCAGCCCTGATACCAGTAACCGCCAAACCCTCGCTAGTAATGAACTTCAACCAGCTTGATGTCTGGAACCTCTATATGTACCCTACTCAGCTCACCTATTCCTCAGCCAGGCTCAGGATGGATGTGAACAGCACCTCCCACTTCATCACAGGCACATACAACGGCTCTACTATATATGTAAATAACCAGACACTGAACTGCCTTGGGCAGTCTCTTCCGGTCCATAATTTCCAGAGAGTCGGAGCACCATTAAGCCTCATTACGCTCACAACAATGAATAGCTATCCTAACTATATAGCTATCTCTGCCCTTGAAAAAGACACATACATCAAGAACGGTTACAAGACCTATTCAAGGGTTGTCATGTTCGGCGCCTTCGACGCCTACTATTGGACGCCCGAGACAAGACTATTCTTCCAGAATTCAGTCCTGTGGCTCACAGCAGCAGTTGACTCTGACAGCGATACAATCCCTGACCAGAGGGACAACTGCCCATGCACACCCAACTCAAACCAGCTTGATACAGACAAGGACGGGCTTGGCGATGTGTGCGACAACTGCGCTCTCGTATCCAATCCCCTCCAGTCAGACATTGACAATGATGGAAAGGGCGATGTGTGTGACAACTGCATGGTGACCTACAATCCCACTCAGGCAGACGCAGATAAAGACAAGGTGGGAGACGCCTGCGATAACTGCATTTCCATAGCCAACACAAACCAGACAGACACAGATCTTGACGGCGATGGAGACGTGTGCGACAACTGCATATCTGTGCCAAACCCAAACCAGCTTGACACAGACTATGACAAGATAGGAGATGCCTGCGACAACTGCGCGCTTCTCTCAAACCCGCTCCAGAACACAAACATAACCTGCGGAACAGGAGTGTGCGCAGGCATCAGGACATGCAACAACCAGTCAACAGCCTGGTCTGTGTGCTCAACCTATAATCTTGATGCAGGCGTGTGCGCAAGCTGCGACCAGAATGGAACAGCTATCTACAACTCCACCCAGAACAGCGACTGCAACGACAGCCTCTGGTGCAACGGCGTGGAGACCTGTAAAGCGCTCTATCAGTGCAACGCAGGAACGGCAATAAACTGCTCTGCAAACAACCTGCCTGCAATAGCAGCATGCAACAACATCCCTGACAGCAAGAACTTCACATGGGATTCTGCAGCCGGCTTCACAAGCACATGCAACGAGACAACAGACTCATGCACAACATCTTCATACACATTCACGCACACGTGCGATATCTCAAGATGCGGTGCCCAGTGCCAGAACAGCACAGGCTGCCCGAATAAGTGCGTTGCTAATATCTATTATAGCGGAGGAGTCTGCGACACGGCAGACACCTGCTCATGCAGCTACACAACTGAGAACTGCGACCTTAAGGACGGCTGGTACAACAACACAGCAAAGCTCCAGTGGATAAACACAAGCCAGTGCACAGAGAAAGAGCAGATCTGGCAGGACTACAGGGACTACAAGTGCTCAACCTCAGGCTGCACATTCACAGTAACCAACACTACCTGGACAGACACAGGAAATGTGAGGAACAAGCCAAACGGCACTGTGTGCAACGATACCCTGTTCTGCACAGTCAGCGATATCTGCACAGACGGAGTGTGCGGCGGAACTCCAAAGGACTGCTCTGCAAATAACATACTGGGCATAGAGACATGTACAAATGTTCCTGACAGCAAAAATCTGACATGGGACTTTAGGGCATCATTCATCTCAGTTTGCGACGAGACTGCAGACATCTGCACAACAGGAAACACAACTATAGTAAGCACATGCGATATTGACAGGTGCGATGCAGAGTGCGAGCTTACAGCTGACTGCATTAACAAGTGCGAGGGAAACCTCTACTACAGCACAGGCTCATGCACCTCAAACTGCACATGCAGCTACACAATCAAGAACTGCGACCTCCAGGACGGCTGGTACAACACAACCACAACACAGTGGGTCAACATAGACCAGTGCAAGGAGAGGCAGCAGGTCTGGCAGGAGAGAAGGGACTACAGCTGTTCGCTCGGCGGCTGCACTTATGTAGTTGCAGAGACCCAGTGGCTCAACACCACTTCCATAAGAAACGAGCCCAACGGCATGGCTTGCGACGACGGCCTGTTCTGCAAGGTGAATGAGGTATGCACAAACGGCGTTTGCACAGGAACTGCAATGAACTGCTCTTCAAACAACCTGCCTGCAATTGCAACATGCAACAACACCCCTGACAGCAAGAACTTCACATGGGACTCTGCAGCCGGCTTCACATCAGTGTGCAACGAGACAGCAGATGCATGCACAACTTCAACATACACATTTACGCACACCTGCAATGTATTGAAATGCGGCGCAGAGTGCCAGAGCAACACAGGCTGCCCTGCAAAGTGCGTAGGTACAGTATATTATTCAGGAGGAGTGTGCGACACAACAGACACCTGCTCATGCAGCTACTCAACTGAGAACTGCGACCTAAAAGACGGCTGGTACAACAACACAGCAAAGCTCCAGTGGGTCAGTACAGGCTTGTGCACAGAAAAAGAGCAGATCTGGCAGGACTACCGGGACTACAAGTGCTCCACAACCGGCTGCATATTCACAGTCACCAACACTACCTGGAAAGATACAGGAAATGTGAGGAACAAGACAGACGGAACGCTATGCAATGACGGCCTGTTCTG
>CAYLII010000011.1:6086-16682 GCA_964383645.1 uncultured Methanosarcinales archaeon | reverse complement strand
TGCGTCGGAGACACATATTACAGCGGAGGAATATGCAATAACACAACCACCTGCTCATGCAGCTACACAACATACAACTGCAATCTCCAGGATGGCTGGTATGACGTCACAATAAATGACACAAATGTAACCCAGATTGTAAACACAAGCATCTGCGGAGAGAAGCTGCAAATCCAGCAGGAGTACAGGAACTATACCTGCTCAATAACAGGCTGCAATTACACAGTAACCAACACCACATGGAAAGATGTGGCCCTGCCATACAGCAAGGAAGACGGCACACCCTGCGACGATTCCAAGTGGTGCACAGTAAATGATGTGTGCACAGGAGGAATATGCGGCGGAGCTCCAAGGGACTGCTCAGAGAACAACATCCTGGGCATTGCGACCTGCTCAAATGACCCTGACAACATCAGCATGACATGGGACTTCAGGGCAGCATTCACATCTGTCTGCAACGAGACAGCAGACAAGTGCACAACAGGAAATGAGACCATAACCAATACCTGCGACAAGACAAAATGCCTTGCAGAGTGCGTAACCAACACAGACTGCGCGCCAAGATGCGACGGCAATGTGCTAAGCTACGGCGGAACCTGCGGCACAGAGAACAAGTGCGAATGCAGCTATACTACTGTAGTGGACTGCGACCTACAGGACAACTGGTACAACACAACAGACGCTCCAAGATGGGTAGAATTGGACCAGTGCAACCTAAAAGAGCAGATCTACACAGTATACAGGGATTACAGCTGCGCGATAAAAGGCTGCAACTATACAATAACTAATTCAACATGGGTTGATACAGGAAACGAGAAACCCAAGAAAGACGGCACGCTCTGCGATGACGGAGCCTTCTGCACAGTAAATGACAAGTGCGCAACAGGCGTTTGCGGCGGCGCTCCCAAGGACTGCTCGCTCACAAACGAGTGCGCCATTGGCTTCTGTGACGAGGAACTTGACAAGTGCGACCTCACCTACGAGGAAGAGGGAACGCTATGCGGCTCTGCAAGAGACTGCAGCGACAACGGCTGCGACGGGTGCTTTGCCGAGTTCTTCACGCCTGACGGCCATGACGAGTGCGACGGCAGCGGTACATGCATAGCCTATGTGTGCGAGATGACCTCAAGGGTGTGCAGGGATGATGATGCCACTGACGGCCTAAATGACCTCAAGTGCGGCTCAGAGTGCGACCAGAATGAGGACTGCAAAACCAAGTGCGTCGGAGACACCTATTATTCAGCAGGATTCTGCGACCTACTTACAACATGCTTCTGCCAGTATGAGACCGAAGACTGCAACCAGCATGATGGCTGGTATGACACTGACAAAGAGACAGAGTGGATAAGCTCGGATATATGCGGGGAGAAGGAGCAGAAGGAGCAGGAATACAGGGACTACACCTGCTCTGAGCTCTCTGACAACGGCTGCGCATACAATGTAACTGACCATCAGATGGTAGACACAGGCGAGATCAGGCCAAAGAACAACGGCACAGCCTGCGATGACGGCCTGTTCTGCACAGTTGATGATGTCTGCACAGACGGAACCTGCGGCGGAGCTCCAAGGGACTGCTCGGCATTCTGCCTCTCAAACGTATCAAGCTGCACAAGCCAGCAGGACGATAACCCATTCACATTCGATTTCAGGGAGCCATTCGACTCCTACTGCGACGAGGAGCTAGACATCTGCCCAAGCGGGGATAACACAGTAACCCACACATGCAGTATAGACCTCTGCGGCGCAGAATGCGAAGATAGCCAGGTGGGAATAGACAACCAATGCGGCCCTAAGACAGACCTTGGCGAGTGCGAGTACGGCACAAGATCAAGGGAATGCACAGAAGGCTGCACATGGGATGTGTGGACAGAGTGCATCGGAGCAGTCTATCCTGAAGAAGAGATCTGCGACGGCTTGGACAATGACTGCGACGGCATAGTGGATAACGGCATGAGGATAGCCTGCGACTCTGACGCAGACTGCGGAGAGAGCCAGTGCATAGAGGGCACATTCAAGCTCAACCAGTGCCTCAACCCAGGAACATGCTTTGCCCAGTGCCAGACAACCGACGTCATAACAGACAATGACATGGACGGCTATGACACAGAGTGCGATGGGGACTGCAATGATGAATGCGCAGATGCTTATCCTGGAGCCCAGGAGCTACCTGACTCAACAGACCAGAACTGCAGGAATGATGCTCCAATCCAGATAATGGATCTTCCAGACCTTGCATGGCCTGAGGACACCACAAAAACCATTGACCTCAGCCCGTACTTCATGGACACTGACGGCGACAGCCTCGTGTTCCAAATAATCAGCCCGGCAGACCACATTGAGGAGAGCATAATCTCATCAAGCCTTGTGCTTGTCCCAGATACAGACTGGAATGGCATGAGCGCGATAAGAATAAGCGCCTCTGACGGCGAGTTTGAGATAGATGGAAACCCTATGGAACTTGAGGTCACGCCTGTCAATGACGCGCCGGTATTGGACCCGATATCCAATATAATAGTAGCAGAGGGCGAACTTGCAGAGATAAATCCCTCGGCAAGCGACACAGAGGGCGACAGCCTAACGTTCCACTTCACCTCGCCCCTAAATGCGAGCGGAGAGTGGCAAACCAACTACTCAAGCAGCGGAATCTACCACGTGACAGTCAGTGTTGATGACGGAAACGGCGGGACAGACTCCCAGGATGTGCTCATCCAGGTAACAGAGTTTGGAAACCACGCTCCAGAATTGGACCATATTGAGGATGTGGTTGTCACAGAGGGCGAGCTTGTCAAGCTCAGCCCAAGTGCATCTGACATCGACGGCGACAGCCTGGTGTACAATTTCACATCACCGCTCAATTCAAGCGGGGCGTGGCAGACCAACTACACAGACAGCGGAGAGTATGATGTTGTCATAACAGTAAATGACGGCCATGGCGGAACCGATACACAGGCAGTTCATATAACCGTGCTTGAATCAGGAAACCACTGCCCTGAGCTTGCGCCTGTAAAAGACATAACAGTTACAGAGGGGCAGCTTGTGATAGTGGCTTTGCCTGGAGCAATTGATTTGGATGGGGACAGCCTGACTTATCACTTCACATCGCCGCTCGGGGAAGACGGCAGGTGGCAGACCACCTTCTCAAGCTCTGGCATATACAATACCTCACTAGGGGTAAGCGACGGAACCTGCGAGGATGTTGAGGCATTCAGGATAACAGTGCTTGAGTCAGGAAACCACGCGCCTGTGCTTCAGGACCTCCCAGACATCACAATCACAGAAGGAGAGAAAGTTAGTGTGGGGCCGGTAGCCTCAGATCCGGACGGGGATGTAGTCACATTCAGCTTCAGCCTTCCGCTCAATTCAATCGGAGAGTGGCAGACCGACTTCAGGAGCCAGGGCGTATATACTATAATAGTAAGCGCATCTGACGGCCATGGAGGAACTGCCCAGGACAGCTTCAAGCTGACTGTGCTTGACTGGGGCAATCATGATCCTGTGCTGCAGCCAATAGCAGACATAACAGTCACCGAGGGAGAGCTGGTCATAGTGACTCCCGCTGCCACAGATATAGACGGCGACAGCCTCAGCTATACCTTCAGCCAGCCGCTCAACTCAAGCGGAAAGTGGAAGACAAACTACACAAATGCGGGCACCTATCCTGCGAGCGTTACTGTGCGTGACGCAAGAGGTGCCACAGCAAGCCAGTCTTTCACAATATACGTGCTTGAGTCAGGAAACCACGCGCCTGTAATAGAGCCAATAGATGACATAAGTGTGATAGAGGGAGAGCTTGTGGAGGTATTCCCAAAGGTGTGCGACCCTGACGGAGACCCTGTGACAATAACATACTCAGGTGTGCTCGGCCCTGACGGCACATGGCAGACCAGGAAAGACTACCATATAGGTGAGTACGATGCCTGCGTCCAGGCCACAGACGGCACAGCCTCTTCAGAGAGGTGCTTTAGGATCTACGTGCTTGAGACTCCATACGGCGCACTGATGGTAGATACAATAGCCATGCCTGAGACAGCAAGGCCAGGGGAGACCATAATGGTGCTCATAACAACAACAAATGCAGGCACAAAGGACCTCAAGGGACTCAGGGACAGGGCATTCATGGACGAGCTTGGCGTGTATGCCACCTCTTCGAGGTATGACCTCAAGATTGGAAAGAGGGCAACCCAGAGAATCTATATAGAGATACCTGAGGATGCCAGGCCGGGCCAGACCTATGACATAAGGTTTAGCATATCCAATGATGTCATAAGAAGGGTAAAGTACAGGCCTATAACAATAGTGAGATAGGCAGCTATTTTGTTTTTTATATAATCCTGCATAGGGCAGGCCGGAAAAAAAGGGGTTTGGGAAAAGCATACAAAGCGAAAGGTTTAAATATAAAGTATATTTATCACTGGAAAAGAGCAAAAAAAAGTTTTCACTTTAGTATGCTCATGAGCAAAAGTTTTATATATACCATATATTTAACAGATGCTCATATATTTGGGGACTTATTCCCAAGACTCTGATAGTAAAACCAAACAAATAGGGGGTAAAAAAAATGAATAAATTTGGAATTTGGAGTGTGTTGGTGCTGATAATAGCAATCTCCATGGCAACATTTGCCACAGCATTGCCAATCAGCTTCCACAGCGTTGAGGTGGATGGTACAGACCTTTCACCTGAGGACACAACAAGGCTTGACCTCGAGAGGGGCCAGGAAATTGACATCAGGATGGAGCTTGAGTCATGCGGCGTCGACGTCGAGGATGTCGAGATAACAGCATTCATCTCAGGCTATGAGTACAATGACATCGAGAGAATGTCTGACTCAACCCACATCTTTGACATGGAAGCTGATGTGAAATATGTGAAGACACTAACCCTCACACTGCCATCCAAGGTCGAGGAAGACGACTATCTTCTGAGAATAATCGCAACTGACAGGTATGGCGAAGCCACAACCATGAACTTCAAGCTGAAGATTGACGTGGCAAGGCACTCCCTGCAGATCACAGACGTCGTGTTCAACCCTGAGGATAATGTTATCGCAGGAAGAGCTCTGCTCTCCACAGTCAGGATCAAGAACGTCGGCGAGAGAGACGAGGAGTCTGTCAAGGTAAGAGTAAGCATACCCGCACTCGGCGTAAGCGCCTCTGACTATGTAGACACAATCGAGTCTGACGACTCAACAACATCTGAAGAGCTTTATCTCAGGATCCCTGCTGACGCCAAGCCTGGCGAGTATACAGCAGAGGTCACAGTGAGCTTCGACGAGGGCTATGACTCAATAACAACAAAGAGAGTCATAAGAGTGATTGAGCCTGTCTGTGTCGATGATGCATGCGGAACAGCAGCACCTAAGGCAGACAAGACAATCATAACAATAGCCACTGACTCCCAGAAGATCACAACTGGAGAAGGCGGAACAGTCTACCCTGTCGCTCTCACAAACCAGGGCTCAGCCACAAAGACATATGTCGTGAAGGTTGACGGAACAGAAGGATGGGCCACTTCAAGGATAAGCCCGAGCAACGTAGTTGTTCTGGCTCCTGGAGAGACCTCCACAGTGTTCATCTACCTCTCAGCAACTGAGGACGCAGCTGCAGGCGACCATATGTTCAGCGTGATTGTCAGCTCAGCCGACACAGTGCTTAAGGAGATTCCCCTGAAGGCTTCAGTCGCATCTGAAACTGCCCCCACCTTCGGATGGGACAAGATCAAGACAGCGCTTGAGATCGGCTTCGTAATCCTTGTCGTGATCCTGGTCGTACTGGGACTCATCATAGGATTCAGCAAGCTGAGAGACAAAGAGGAGCCAGAGGAAGTCTCTGGACAGACTTACTATTAAGTTTGCCTCTTAAATTTTATTTTTTCTTTTTTTTCCATTCTTTCTCAATCATTCAAAAATCGCACAGAATTTTCTATAACTTCTGCTGATTGCAAAGCTTTTATCCTTTAAACCATATATTCTTCCACAATATATTCTAAAATCATAGCTATTACATTGCCTGTGGGTATTAGATAAATTAGATAACCTAGACACATTAAATCTGATAATGGATCTGATAACACAGGATAGTGCAATTAATATATGCAAACTTAAGAAATAAAATAGGATAAAAAAAGAAAATTAATTAACCCTTTAAAGGCCTGACTCTTTCCTGAGTATGGCAGCCTTATCGGTTCGCTCCCAGGTGAATTCAGGGTCTTCTCTTCCGAAATGGCCGTACGCTGCTGTCTTTGCGTAGATAGGCCTTCTCAGATTGAGCTGCTCGATTATTCCTGACGGGTTCAGGCTGAAGTGCTTGTTTACAAGAGCTATAAGCTTGCCGTTCTCGACCTTTCCTGTCCCGAATGTGTCAATCATTATTGACAGGGGGTGCCTGATGCCTATCACGTAGCTGAGCTGGACCTCGCAAGCCTCTGCAAGCCCTGCCTTGACTATGTTCTTGGCGATGTATCTTGCCATGTAAGCAGCTGACCTGTCCACCTTGGTGGGATCCTTTCCTGAAAAAGCTCCGCCGCCGTGATTACCAACTCCTCCATAAGTGTCAGTTATAATCTTTCTTCCTGTGCAGCCGGAATCTGCAACAGGCCCGCCTATCACGAACCTGCCTGTGTTGTTGACATATATCTGGGTCTTTGAGTCAATCCACTTTCCGCACACAGGCCTTACCACATGCTGGATGATGTCCTTCCTTATCTTCTCAAGGCTCACATCAGGGTCATGCTGGGCGGCAATCACCACAACAGGGAATCTCACAGGCTTTCCGTTCCTGTACTCCACGCTAACCTGGGTCTTGCCGTCAGGCCTGAGATAGGGGAGAATCTTCTTTTTCCTCACCTCAGCAAGCCTCATGGCAAGCTTTTGGGCATACATGATTGGGGCTGGCATAAGCTCAGGCGTATCGCTGCAGGCATAGCCTGTCATCATTCCCTGGTCTCCTGCGCCAAGCTCCTTCTTCTTGTCTGCATTTACGCCCTGCGCAATATCAGGCGACTGCTTGTTGATTGATGTAAGAACGCCAACTGACCTGTAGTCAAAGCCGTACTCGGGCTTGTCATAGCCCCTTGTCTTTAGCACATCCCTTACCACGCCCACTATATCAACATAAGTCTTTGTGGTAATCTCTCCTGTCACCAGGATAAACCCATTTCCTGCCATTGTCTCGCAGGCGATTCTTGCTCCAGGATCATCTTTTATTATTGTATCAACCACGCTGTCAGAGATCTGGTCGCAGACCTTGTCAGGATGCCCTTCGGTAATACTCTCAGATGTAAATACATAGTTTCCTTTTCTCATAGAATATCAACTCCCCCTTTCTTATTTTAACTACATCATATATGTTTCCATATATCCAATCCCAGGGGGAGCCGCCTGAATCTATAAATATATTGCTGAAAAAAATATTCTTATAGGAATAATTAATCCCTATCAAAAATGAAAAATAAAAGCGTCTTTAAGTCCCCTGACAAGAAAGGAAAAGAAATACGCCTCTGCTGGGATTCGAACCCAGGTCGCAGCCTTCGCGGGGCTGCATCTTATCCAGGCTAGACAACAGAGGCCTCTGTATTTAGTTGTTCAGATTAATATATAAAGATTCCTTACAAATAGGCTCTGTAGAAAATGCAGGCTGCCATCTGATTCACGAGCTTTGCAGTGCAATTATTTCTAAGGCAGGCAGGGGGAAGACCGTTAGAAGTTGCGTAGCAACTTATAACCTAGGAACGAAGCATGAGTGACTATGCTTACGGGGATGCCTGCCAATATAATAGAAGAATCATCAAAGCGAGTTGATGGCAGCCCTCGGAGAGATTTTCTACAGAGCCTCAGAAATATAAGATATGCACTTTTGGAGATTTTGGATTAGCTTTATAAACAAGCCCAATTTAGCATAACCCCATGTACAAGCTCAAGCACACAGACGGCATGGCGAGAGTGGGGGTGCTAAAGACTGCGCACGGCAAGGTAGACACACCCAGCTTCAAGGCAGTTGCCACAAAAGGCGCGGTAAAGCCAATAACCCCTGAGGACCTCCATGAGATGGGCGCCCAGGAGATAATCTCAAACGCCCTTCTTCTATCCCTCAAGCCAGGCCTCGAGGTCATAGAGGCCCATGGAGGGCTCCACAAATTCATAGGCTGGGACGGCACAATCTTCACCGACTGCGGGGGTTTCCAGGTTCTTTCGATGGAGAACTCATTCCATGAAAAGACAACTGACGAGGGTCTTGTGTTCAGGAGCCCATTTGACGGCTCCAGGCACCACCTCACCCCAAAGCGCCTAATAGAAATCCAGAACAGGCTCGGCTCTGATATCGCGATGGCGCTAGACCACATGCCACTCTATGGCTGCACAAAGGCAGAGGCGGCAGAGTCCCTCAAGCACACCCACAAATGGATGGCAGAATGTAAAGAGCTACATGCGAACAAGAAACAGCTCCTCTTCGGAATCGCCCAGGGCTCTGTGTATCCTGATCTCAGGAAAAAATCCATAAGATACATCGACAGCCTGGACTTTGACGGCATCGCCTACGGCGGCTTAGCGGTGGGAGAGCCAAAAGACAAGATGTACCGCATGATAAAACTCAGCACAGAGAACTGCTCAGCTGACAAGGTACATTACGTCATGGGAGTAGGCAATCCAATTGACCTAGTGGAGTGCATAAACCTAGGGGTAGACTCATTCGATTCAGTGTTTCCAACAAGAAACGCAAGGCACGGCCAGATCTTTACCCGGCAGGGCGCAGTCAACATAAGGAACGGCACATTCAGGAAAGATTACACCCATCTCACAGAGGAATGCAGCTGCAAGGTGTGCAAGAGCCACACAAAGGCATACATGCATCATCTTCATAGGATGGGTGAGCCATTGGGAATGAGGCTTGCTGCCTACCACAACCTGTATTTTATCCAGGAGCTTCTCAGGGATGCGAGAAAGGCGATTAAGCAGGGCGAATGGGCAAAGTTCAGGAAAGATTTTACCAGACATTATCATATCAAGAGCAGGAACATGTAGGGCCAGGTGCAAGAGATGGAGCTAAGCGATTTCTATTACGAGCTTCCCAAGGAATTTATAGCCCAGAAGGCCATGATTCCCAAAGACCACTCACGTCTCATGGTGCTCAAAGAGGAAAAGACAGAGCACAGGCACTTCTATGACCTCATTGAATATCTTCAGAAAGACGATGTGCTGGTAATCAACGAGACAAAAGTATCCAGGGCCAGGCTCTGCGGCAGGAAGACAACAGGAAGCCCGGTTGAACTCATCCTTACAAAAAAGCTGGCGCCAAAAAGATATGAATGCAGGATAAAGGGCAATCGGATACATGTCGGAGACAGATACCTGTTTGGCCAGGCGCCTGGAAAAAAAGAGGGGCTGGAATGCGAGGTTATGGGAAAAAACAATGACATCTTCACAGTAGAATTCAATATGGCACTATCCCAAAAGATGATATGCGCGCTCTTCGAGCTTCCCACACCTCCCTATGTCAAGCGAAAGCTCGCAAGCGACTCAGAATACCAGACAGTCTACTCAAAAAAAGAGGGCTCTCTTGCAGCGCCCACAGCAGGACTCCACTTCACGCCAGAGCTCCTCAACCGGGTAAAAAAGAAAGGAGTAAAGATAGCAAAGGTGGTGCTGCATGTCGATTTCGGAACATTCCTTGAGATAAAAGGAAAGATTGAGGAGCATCACATGCATGAGGAATATTTTGAGGTTGGTAAAGACTCTGCTGAGCTCATAAATAATAGAAAAGGAAGGCTGATTGCTGTGGGCACAACATCTGTAAGAACCCTTGAGTCTGCTGCTGACGCAAAAGGAAAGATAATTCCCCAAAAATCAAAGACATCCATATTCATCTATCCAGGCTACAGATTCAAAAACAGGATTGATGCCTTAATCACAAACTTTCATCTGCCTGAATCAACACTCATAATGCTTGTGTCTGCTTATTACGGCAGGGAGAAGATTCTTGCAGCATATAATGAAGCAATCAAGCAGAAATACAGGTTCTACAGCCTGGGGGATGCCATGCTGCTGGTAAAATAAAATCTGCTATGCTATTATGCTATCTATTTCCTTATGCTATACCTGCACCCGCAGTAATCCTGCCTGTAGAGGTGATGCTTCTCAGAAAGCTCAAGGCTATGCTTGAAACCGTCCTGCTTCTTGAAATCAATCTCTAAAAACATAATGCCAGCATCCTCAGCTGCCTTTCTTCCTGCCTCAAACACCATCTTGGAATTCTTCTGGGGCGCGATTGTAAGAGTGGTCGTAAACAGGCCAAAGCCGTGAGATTTGGCATACTGGGCAGCCCTTCCCAGATTGAACTCAAAACACTTGGCGCATCTCTTTCCCTTCTCGGGCTCTGCCTCAAGTCCCTTGACATGCTCTTCCCAGGCATCATTCTCATAGCTGTCCTCAATAAGCTCAAGGCAGTATGCTTTGGCAATCTTCCTCGCTTCGCCAAGCCTTCTGTCATACTCCTCTTTGGGCCAGATGTTGGAATCAGAATAGAACAATGTAACCTTGTAGTCCTGCATCAGGCGCTCTATAGAATGCGTTGAGCACGGGGCGCAGCACACGTGAAGCAG
>CAYLII010000011.1:0-5986 GCA_964383645.1 uncultured Methanosarcinales archaeon | reverse complement strand
ATTCTCAGCCATGGCATTATATAGTCTCAAGAACTTTTTAAAGATTGCCTTTGTACAGGCTCTTTTTTAAATTTTCATCCGCCAAAAAATTAGAGCTTCTCTGCTTTCTCTACATAAGTGCCTGTTCTGGTCCTCTCAATCTCTGCCTTCCTGCTGAAATCCCCCCCTGTATAATCAGAGACAACATCATCAATATTTCGGTAATCCACCCTAACCTTGTCTCCAACCTTTACCTCCCTGAAGAGAAACTCATCATTAACCTCGAATTCCCTGCTGCCCTTAAGCTTGACAAAATAATTCACATAATATCCGCCCAGCGCAGCATGGGGATAGACATTGGAATGAGTGGGATAGAATGAGAGATCCTGGACCTCTTCTGACTTATTTATAACCTCAGTCTCCTCGGAGATAATATCAGAAAGTTCTCTCTTAAAGCTCTTGGTAAGCCCAACAGACTGCGCAAGTTTCTTGAGTTTGTCCCCCATATCAGAAGGTAATCCTTGTTGATATATAAACTTTTTTGGGAAGATTATTAAATCAGCCCGGGCTATACACTGCCATGGATAATATCTCCACATATTTCCAGAAACTACTCGGAAAACTGCTCACAAGCGGCCAGCAGAGCTTTTCAGGCATAAGGATAATGCCTGAAGTGATAGATGACATAACCGGCTTTGCGAGAGGCGCATACCCGCGGGAATTTGTGGCAGCGCTCGAGGGCAGGGTAAATAAAGGCACCCTGGTAATAACTGGCCTCCTCTACCATCCCTTCAGGGCATCAGAGACATCCGCCCTTCCAGAGGCAATGATACCAATGCCCATGACATCAGGCTCTATCGGCTCTGTCCACAGCCACCCCTCTGGAAGCGCTAAGCCCTCAAGAGCAGACCTGCACTTCTTTTCAAAAAAAGGCATAGTCCACCTCATCATAAAATACCCATTCAGGCCAGGAGACATAGCCTGCTACAATCTGAAAGGCGAGAGATGCGAGTTTGAGATAGGAGAATAATCTCTTATAATATATTCTACAATATATATTATTTATTATCTAATTTTAGCCCCCATATTGCTTATAAATATTCCCTGATTAGCCCAGCTCTAGGGGGGTCTTATGGAAGAATGTTTGTTCTGTGAAATAGGAAAAGATAAGTCAAGGCAGATTTATGACAATCTTTTCTTCTATGCCCAATTTGATAAATTTCCAATTACCCCTGGCCATGCAGAGGTCATCCCAAAAAGGCATGTGGTATCTCTTTTTGATTTGACAGAGATAGAATGGGGCGCATTGAAGTTTTCGCTTGAAGACACAGTGAAGATAATAGAATCAACCGACCTAAGAAAGCTTTACGAGGGATTTTTGGAAAATCCCCTCAACGACAAGAGCGCATGGCTCTGCAGGGAGATGCTGGACAAGCCATATCTTGGAAAATTGCCAGACGCCTACAACTTCGGAAACAACGACGGCGAGGCAGCTGGAAGGACAATCCACCACCTCCACATCCATGTGATACCTAGGTACTTCGGAGACGTGCCTGATCCCAGAGGGGGAATAAGGTACATCATCCCTGAATATGCCAACTACAAGAAATAGCGCCCATCTTTAAATCAATTCAGATATATTTATATAATCTTTTTCTCTTAGGCAGATGCTGTATCAACCTAAAGGGGGTGCAACAATGAACAAGGCATTAAATGAGGCGCTAAAGCAGGCGCTGGATTTCGAGAAAAAAGGAAGGAGCCTATATGAGGAGGCCTCAGCCTCGACCACCAACGAAATAGTGAAAAGGACCTTCTCATATCTTGCAGGCCAGGAAGAATTTCATATCCAGGAGATAAGAAAATACATGGACATGAACAGGATAGAGCTCGCAGGAGACCAGCAGCACGAGACAAGGCAGTTCTTCATGGGCACAATTGAGCAGTTCAGGCACAAGACAAGCGTAAGCAAAGATGACATAAAAGCCCATGAGACAGCACTTGAATTGGAGAAAGAATCATACGATTTCTATAGCCAGCAGTACCATGCCTCAAAAGAGCCTGAGCTAAAGCAGTTCTTCGAGTTTTTGATGAAGCAGGAGAAGGCCCACTACGAGCTTGTTGACAAAACCTTGCAGTTCATAAGAGATCCTGTCGCGTTCTACCAGCGGAGCGAGGACTCAATATTTGAGGGGGGATAAAAGGCTAAGCAGGCGCTTATCTTCCGCCGGAAAATGATGATCCGCCGCTGCTGAAGGAAGAGAAGCTTGATCCACCGCTGCTATAACTGCTGCTTGAATGCGAATAGCTATCCTGCCTCTCCTGGTATTCTATCCTATCAATCGCGCTCTCCCAGCTTGAGATATCTGATTGGAGAGAGCTGATCTTGAAGTGGCGCTGGCTTATCTCGCTCTTTGTCTGGCTGATGAGCGAGAGCACTTGGGCGAGCTGGGTGTTCTTTATGGCATTAATCTCGTTTTCGTATCGGCTAGCCACCTGCTGCTCCGAATTCAGCTCTGACTGGATGCCCTTCCTTGTGCCCTGATAGCCGGCAATCTCTGAGTATAGCGAGGAGATATTCTCCTTCCTTTGGTCTAGGTAGGCATCAGCCGCCTGTATCATAAGCAAGATGTCTGGCTTGAGGGCTTTTTCGCTCTCAGGCAGGCCATCATATCTCCTGATTAGATCCCCTATGTATCTCTCAAGTGTGGCCTCTGCGTGGATGAAATCTGTCGAGCCTGTGGCGCTATTTTCCATAAAGAGGGTCTGCTCAAGTTGTTTCTCTGAGATTGCAGATTCCTGTTTGTATTGTGTCTTTTTGGCTATAGTTTCTTCGAGTTCTGCCGCGTATCTGACCGCTTCTGCGAGGCTGATGACCCCAGCCAGCTTGCCGATAGGCTTCTTTAGCTCAGAGGCGAGTTCAGAGGAGATAGTCTCACGGGTATCAGCCATTTTTTGCTCAAGAGTCTTGTATAGCTCTGCAATATCTGATTTTACCTGTTCTAGGGAATCAATAGTATCACTTCTTTCATCAAGCTTTTTTTGGTAGTGCCTGTATTTCTGCACCGCCTCATCTACCTGTGAATAGATTATTTTGTCAATGCCTGAGGCATTCTCTAGTATGATTCCTTTCTCATCAACCGCGCCATCAGCCACAAGCTTCCTAACCATCTTGGCCATGTCAGATTCGCTGGACCTGATGTCGTTGACATAATCCTGGGCGCCCCTATAGAATTTTGCGTCCATGTATTCCATGAAATTGAAGTCGGATTTGTTTGCGTTCTCCCAGTCCCGCGTGATGGCGTAAAGCACCATCACTCTTGCGGCCCTTGGGTCGATGCCTCTTGAAAGGATTGAGAATTCAAGCCTTATAAGCTCTGGGTCTGTTAGGATGCCCTGTCTCTGTATCTCTGGAGTTGAGAGATAAGTGTCAACGAGCGTAGTCTCCAGGCCGGATTCGATTAGGCTGTTTTTCAGGCTTTGGATGTCAGGTATGGAGTAATAATCGTTGATGAAAAGCCCGTTGTTTCCAGCAGTATGCGATTTTCCCTCAACAAATAGCTCGTTTCTTATCTGATTGCAGCGCAGCGAGAAATCTGCTAAGAATCTGCCGAAGACATCTTCAGGCACCTTGCTCCTGTTGTCAAGCTCCTTTGTAAGATCCGCGATGATTGAGTTTATACCTTTCTTTCCCTGGCTGCTTCCCAGGTAGCCAGAGAGCTCGGAGAGCTCTCCTTGGAGAACTTTTTGTTTCGCCACCTCTTCACTTATGGATTTTTGCAGTCCTGCGACTCGAGCCTGGTTCTCTATCCACTCGCCGAAAACCGCATTCTCTATCTTTTCGGCAGAGATGCTGCTTCCTATATCAATACCTTGCATCTGGTCTTTCCCAGTAAGGTATTTCTTCTGCACTTCATCTGCGGTTCTCGCAATCCGCTCTTCCATCAGCTGCCTGTTGGATTCTATATCGCTGTTGCGCTTGTTTATCTCTTGGTCTACTTCTTCAATCTTACCCCATACGTTTCTGATTACGCGGTTTTGCGACTCGAGCTTGCTCTCGACATGGTAAATATCTGATTCGACGGAATTCTTGTTGCGCTCGAGTTCCCTAAGCTTGGAGTCTAATGTAGATATATCTCTCTCATAACCATTGATGTTGCTCTTAGCGGAGCTGATGTTGGATCTGTAAGTGTATTTTGATGACATTTTACTGGCCTCCATCAGGGCACTGGTTCGCATCGATTATGCCCACCAATTCGTCTCCTGAGATGTTTGTTATATCTCTGTCCCCAAGGCCATACCAGTTGGTAATCTGTGCGCTGTTGGTGTAAGGCGCAAGACCCAGGACAAATGTGCCGTCTGCCCTCAGACCGATCGTGCTGTCAGTCTGATTGTCTCTCCTCTCGCGCAGGACCTCTGCTACTGCGCGTAGGCCTTCCTGGTATCCCTTTTGGATTATGACTATGCCTTTATCATCAGCGTAATTGCCTTGGCCATATGTGCCCATGGAATCTCCGAATCCGCCGCAGACAACGCCTTCAAGCCAGGTATCGCTAGGATGGCTTTCTGTTTGGGCGCTGGAAGTGGAATATGCGGAAACGAAGAAGAACTGCCAGCTTTTCTGAATCTGATACTGGGGGTCATCGCTCATCGCAAAAAGCGCCTGCGAGGCGCTGTTGACCGCTGCTTCTATGTTGGCGATGTCTCCGACACCCTGGGTGACGTACTGAGAGATAAGACTTTCCGGAGAATTTATGATATTGCTGTATTCTGAGTCTGTGAACCAGAATCCTTCGTTCTGCCTGGCCGAGAGCGCGGAGTTTTCAGCAGAAGTAAGGGTATTGATATATTGGGCGATATCATTTTTTCTCGTGGATTCGAGCGAGGTCTGTGTGGCGCGCGCTGACGCAAGCTCTGCCTCTGCTGTCGCTGTTGCAGAGAAGATCTGCGCCTGCTGGGTGGCTTTGATTTCCCTCTGCTCGCTGACGCTCCTGCTAATTGCGCTTATGCCTGCATAGCTTAATGCGGCCATCGCAAGAGTTGCGAGTCCAATGATGACGCCTTTGCCAAGGCGTCTAGCCTTGTCTGGGTTGACCGCTGCCCAAGCCGCTGGCGCTCCGAAGGTTTTTCTCAGCTTATAGATTGGATTAGAGTCCATCGGGTCACCCTCTGGCGATTCATAGGCCAGGTCGATGAAGCTTTCCATCTCTACTATCCTGGAGTTGAGCGTGGCTTTCATCTCTTTGAAGCCTGGCAGATAGTTGACTATCTCCTTAGTTTTTGCTTCAGCAGTCTCTTTCCTGGGATTGAGTCTTATAGCGCCTATATTATCTGCTATATTCTCCAGCGATGCTGAAAGCTTTTCGATGTATGCGTCTGGTGAGAGATATGTTGAGAAATCCTCTGGCCTGACCTCGTTTTCCGGGCGGTCAAGCCGCTGGAAATTATCTAAATATTTTGGGAGCGCGTCTTTCATATCAAGAAGGATCATGTGCATCTGCTGCAACTCATCCCCAAAGGTTATTCCCTCGAGGTCTCCAACAGCGCCGACATATATGCTTGATCCTTCCATCTCTTGGGGTATGACTGACTCCCATCGTGTGATTATATCATGTATCTTATTAAGAAAATCTGCTTTTTCCATTGAAGTGTCTGACATGTTTTGCCCCCGATAAAGTTTTAACTAAAGATGCAGACAGGTGTTTATAAAGTTTTTGTTTTGTAGTTACTATGAAGTGGTTAATATGCTATTATGATCTCAGAAATTTTTGAGAACAGCTTTTTGGCTGTGAAGAGAAAACCTTTTTAAATGGGCGGGGCTTCCCGTATATCAGACTAAAGGGCGCCGCCATAATGCTTAAATCTAGCGGCTTAGTATGGCTGAGGCTTAAGCCGAATGCCATACATACTTTTGGTCAAACTTTTTGTAAAAGTTTGCGCTGGTGGTCTAGTGGCTATGACTCAAGCCTTCCAAGCTTGGTACCCGGGTTCGAATCCCGGCCGGCGCATT
>CAYLII010000010.1:0-24734 GCA_964383645.1 uncultured Methanosarcinales archaeon | reverse complement strand
CAATCAATGATATCCACTGGGCAAACAGGGATGATACAGTCCTCGTGAGCGCCACCCTTAGATACGACAACGGAAGCGTGATAGCTGGAAAGAACATAACATTCTACGACCAAACTGCAGACATATACATCGGCTCTGCGTTTACTGATTCCTCTGGAACAGCGAGCGTGCAGTATGCTATCTCCTCTGCTGCCGCCCTCGGCTACCACACACTCAACGCAAGCTTTGCAGGCCAGGAGGCAAGCTATCTCTGGGGCAGCCTGAACACCACCATTCTTGACATCAGGACAAGGCCCATCATCTCAGCAGTATCATCAACACCATACATGGTAGGCTATGGATACAATGTCACTATCCAGGCCACAGTAACAGACGACAGGGAAGTCGATAAGGTCTTTGTCACGCTTGACATAGCGAACAGCACCTCTGAGACTCACCAGATGAGCTACACCCCGCCAACCACCTACACCTACACCTTCCCCAACACATGGCAGTTCGGCCAGCACAACTTCACCCTGACTGCAAACGATACAGACAGCTCAGTCACTGTCTCGCAGGCCTATAACTTTACAGTCAACGTCTCAGCATATATTTTCCTGAACTCTACAAACACCAGCTATAAGGCTAACCAGTATGTCAACCTGACCAGCGGATCTGGGATAATAAATACCGGCCTTACAAACTTCACAGGATATCTTGTGATGAAAGTCCAGACCAACAGCTCAGGAACCTGGCAGGATGTGGAGACAGTAATTGACGACCATGGAACCGGAACACTTAGATCAGTCAACCTGACAGGGCTTAATCTTTCCCAGATATGGAACCCCTCAGCATGGTACACAGGAACTTATTCCGCCGGCTCCTACAGAATTCTTGCCCAACTCGAGAGCCCGGCAGGCAGCGTGCTCTACGGAGGCAGCGGCTTCCTCAACCAGACATTCACATTCACAATCCTCCAGCCCGCGCTCCAGCTCAACATATCCAGCATAAGGATATATGACGTGACCGCATCTGCCCCGGCCAACAGGCATTACTACACAAACACCCTCGTGGACTCAGGCCTCAACAAGACCTTTAACATCTACACAAACAAGCTCTACAGGATAGAGATAACTGTAAAAGACATCGGCACAAGCCAATGGGAGATAGACACGACCAACATCACATACCTCAACCTTGACCAGAGCTGGATAATCAGCCAGGGGGTTGATGTGTGGTACTCTAACAAGACAGGAGATGATGACAAGAGATTTGACGGCAGCTACACTGGCGGAGTCTGGAGCCAGGGCAACCTCTCATGGAACACCACCCAATTTGGAGGAGGAGTAGGGGCTGGGGCGAATGCGACATTCTTTTTCATAATCAACACTTCTTCTGCAGGGGACTACCAGGGAATTTTCAGGGTATCCCACGATACTTTCTCAAGAGAAGATTACTCTACATATCATATAACCGGCTATGACACAGAGCCGCCAAGGCTCTACAACCAGATTTATAATCTCACAAATTTAAGCATAGAGAGGGGTGGCTCCACAATCATCTACGCGAGATGGGCTGAGACCATCACCCAGGCGAATGTGACCTACACAACAACCTCGCCATCAACATGGGTCTATGCAACAAACACCTCACCTCAGAATCCCCAGAACTGGACAAATTTCACAATGCAGTCTTCCAGCGCATGGCACTTGGGCGTGCACCAGGCGAAGATCTCTGCAAAAGACGAGTCAGGTAACTGGAACACCACGCTGCCTTATCTTAATTTCACTGTGTGGGGCAGGGCCCAGGCCACAGGAGGGGCGCTCAATTCCAGCACTATAAACGTGAACCAGAGCGTGAGGATTGCCTGCCTTGTGACAGACTACACAGCCACAAGCGCGCCAATCTCAGGCTATATAGTTTCATTCTACAACTCGACAACATACCTTGGCATATCGAGCACAAACTCGACAGGCTGGGCAGTGTATGATTACACTGACTCTACTCCCGGCACAGAGAGCCTGCGCTGCAACATAACTGAGAACACCACCTCTTACTACAGGACTGACTCAAGCAACTATCAGTCATTCACCCTGACCACGCGAGAGACAGATTATCCCTATTACACAGACATCGCAGGGCCTTCAATCGTCCACAGGGGAGAGACAGCAGTGCTGAGCGTTTATTGGCATGACAGCTATGAGCTTGGCTATGCAATCCTTGGCACGAACGCGAGCGGGAGCTGGAGCAATGTATCTATAATCAATCTGAACTCAACAGACAGCTACGCAAACTTCACCTACCAGTTCCCTACAACAACTTTGCTTGGCGCAATGGGCTGGATACAGTATGCGAACGACAGCTTCGGCAACACCAACCTGACACCTATGCAGACAGTGGATGTATGGGGCTGGTCAAGGATCTCATCTGCAAGCCTGAGTCTGACAAGCATCCAGACCACAAACACAAGCTCGATGAGATGCCAGGTGACAGACTCAAACACCAGCTCTGCGATAGCTGGCTACAATGTGACATTCTGGAAAAAGAACTCAACCTCATCTGCATATGAATACATTGGCTCAAACCTCACCGGCATCGGAGGCTGGGCCAATTTCAGCGCAGTATTTAACGAGGCGGACACCTACACAATCTTGTGCAACATAACCCACGAGGAGGCGCTTAGATACAACGCCAGCTATCCATACTCTGGCACAGACACCCTGAACGTGGTTTCAGGTGAGGACATAGTCATACCTTACATACTTGGGAACACATACCAGCTCAATGACACAGAGCTATACAGGGGAGAGTGCCTCGGCATTTCGGCACAATGGAATGAGGAGCTAAATCTCTCATGGCTCGATTACGACCCCTCCCCAACAGGAAGCTACCTGACATCATACCTTTCTTATCCCTACCCGGGCAACTGGACAAACACAACAGTCTGCATAAACAGCTCATGGGTACCTGGAAATCACTCTGTCAAGCTCTACGCAAAAGACATGAGCGGAAACATAAACAGCACAGCGCCCTACAAGTATTTCGTGGTCTGGGGCAGGGCTCAGATCGCATTCCAGTCGCCTGCAGGCGATGTAGACAGGGGAGTCCTTACCCTGCTCTGCAATGTGACAGACTATGACACTGGCGTTGGAATCAACAACTACACAGTCACCTTCTATGACGGCGACCTTGGCTATTCAATAGGCACTAATGCCACTAACAGCTCGGGCATTGCAAAGCTGACCTTCAATTTCTCAGGCCACAATGTCGGGCCTGACCAGCTCACATGTGCAATCTCTGAGAGCCCGGCGCGCTACTACAAGGTGTACGGCAGCAGCTCTGTCTCCAGCACAATCTACCTCTATGGTACGCTCTATCCAAACATCACCCATCCTCTTAATACAACAACTGCCTACAGGGGCTACCCGCTGAGGCTGAACTCTACTGTGCTTGACGAGTTCGGAAACAGCCCCAAGGATGAGAGCAATAATCCTGCTGCGATAACCTCGCTATGGTACAATGACACCTACAAGCAGGTAGCAAGCGTAAGAAACACAATCTGGAGCATACCCTCCACCTACTCGCTCGGCCCGGAAAACCTCACACTCAATGTGAGTGCGACCTATTACAGGAGCGGCTCGGCATCAGCAAACTTCACAATCTACAGCTACTCTTATGTCACATGGATCAGACCCTCAACAGGCTATTATGGGAACATGACACTAAACCTAACCTGCCTTGTAAGAGACAATACCACAGGGCAGGGCATAATCTCCTATCCTGTTGAGTTCTTTGACAACGCCTCATCGCTTGGCTTCTCAGCCACAAACTCCTCAGGCCATGCCCTAAAGCAGATAAGCACAGACTCGCTTGATGAGGGTAACCACAGTCTTGGATGCGTCATCTACGACAACACAACACTCTACTACACAAGGACAGCCACAACCCACCAGGCGAACATCTCAATCATAGTAGACAGGACGCTTCCCCACCTCTATTTCAACGACAACACAGACACATCAGGCAGCTACGCGAGGAACTCTATATTCATCAATGTGACAGCGCTTGACAGCTATCTTGACAGGGTCAGGCTTTACTGGAACGGCGTGGCACAGGACTTCACAGACAGCTCCGGCTCCCTCTACTGGATAAACAAGACAGCACTCTCTGACGGGATATACACATTCTATGCCTATGCCAACGATTCTGCAGGAAACACCAACAGGACAGAGAACAGGACTGTCAGGATAGACACCACGCCTCCAGCAATCACAGTCATCTCTCCCATAAACAACAGCAATTATCTCACAACAGCGCCATACTTCAATGTGAGCGTGAATGAGAACGCAAGCTCCTGCTGGTTCAGCCTGGATAGTGGGGAGAACGAGACAATGCAGTCTTTAAATCTCACATACTTCTACAACATCACAAGCCTCAGCCAAGGCAACCATAATGTCATCTTCTACTGCAATGACACAGTCGGAAACACAGGAGCAAAGGGATACTATTATCTTACAATAGACACAATCCCGCCTGATGTCACTCTTAATGCACCTCCCAATTATTTCAACAGCTCATCAACCTCTGTATTGTTCAACTGCACAGTGGGCGATAATGTGGCTGTGAAAAACGTCAGCCTTTTCGGGAACTGGTCTAGCTGGAGCGCAAAATCCATCAACAGCTCAGGCCTGAATGACACAGCCTACATATTCAACCTCACCCTGCCCCAGGGCACTTATGTCTGGAACTGCAGGGCGTGCGACAGCACAAACTGCAGCTATGCATCGGAGAACTGGACAATCACAGTGGACACCCAAAACCCCACACTCGCAGTCCAGTCCCCAGTGAACAACAGGGCGTACAACACCTCAAGCGTGAATCTCAACTTTACTGTCTATGATCTTCATCTTTCGCAGTGCTGGTATGATGACGGCTCAGCTAATATAACCCTGACAGGCTGCGCCAACACCACTCTCTCTGGCCTTTCAGAGGGCAGCCATTCCATAACAGTCTATGCCAACGACTCTGCAGGAAATACTGCCTCTGTAAACCGCAATTTCAGCGTGGATACAACATTCCCGAGCCTCACACTTGAATCGCCAACTGACGGCGCGGAATACCAGGCTACCAATGATGTGGACCTCAACTACACCACTTCTGACAACTTGGTAATTGACAAGTGCTGGTACAAGCTCGACAGCGGGGCTTCTGTTTTCCTCTCAGGCTGCGCCAATACATCGCTTATTGGACTCTCGAACGCCAACCACAGCCTTGCCCTGTATGTAAATGACACAGCAGGAAACCTCAACATGACCTACATCACTTTCCTTGTGAACGTGACGCATCTGGTTGTTAATGTAGAGGCGCCGCTAAACAGCAGCTACCACAACACAACCACAATATACCTCAACGCCACAACCAACAGGCCAGCTCTCATGTGCAATTATTCCCTTGACGGAGGAGCGTTTGCCGCGATGACCAATGATACAGACCTCCACTGGTATGCCATCTCGCCCGCACTCTTAGAGGGGCTCCACAATGTGACATTCAACTGCACAGACGGCTCGGAGATGGGCGGGTCGCCATACAGCTTCTTCAGGATAGACCTTACAGCACCCTCGCTTATCCTCTCATCGCCAGAGCAGGGCAGGATCTACAACACAACCAGCGTCGCCCTCAACTACACTGCATATGATCTGAATCCTAAGAACTGCACATATTCGCTGGATGGAGGAAGCTCCATAGCTCTTGCAAACTGCGCGAACATCACCTTAACATCCCTCTCTCAGGGATACCATAATGTGAGCGTTGCAGTTGTTGATGCAGCCCAGAATTCGAACACAAGCTTTGTAGTGTTCTATGTGGATACGATAGCCCCTACCCTTACAATCCTCTCGCCAGCCAACACAACTTACACTACCACCTCGCTGGATTACAACGTGAGCCTGAGCGAGAACGGCAGCACATGCAGATATGTGCTTGACCTTGCAACAGAAGGAGCGCTCTCACAGCTTAATCTGACATACTATTACACCTCTGCAACAGTCTCTGACGGAAGCCACATACTCGTGCTGTATTGCAATGACACAGCAGGAAACACCGGCTCTGCAAATGTTAGCTTCACTGTGGACACCACAGGCCCGGTCGTGACTTTTGTCTATCCCACGCCAGGAAACGGCCAGGCAATAGACTACAACTCCACCTATGTCAATATCACGCTGAACGAGGCAGGCTCGGTTGCCCTGCTTGAATGGGACTACAACAACGGCACTGTCATTAATTATACGATGGACTATTCTGGGTTGCTTAACTGGCACTACAATGTGACAATGCTTCCTGACGGCTACTATTATTACAGGGTATTTGTCAATGACACGCTCGGAAACCTGAGAATCACCGCAACAAGAAGCGTCCAGATAGCGACAACAGGGCCCGCAGTTACAATAATCAGCCCGACAGCCACAAACTACAGCACAAATTACCTGCCGTTCAATGTCACGGCAAACAAGGATATCCGCGAATGGAAATACTCGCTTAACGGCAGGGCTAACCTCACATTCACTCCCAACACAAGTATCGCAGCCAAGATAGGCCAGAACAATCTGACTGTGTATGCCACAGACATGACTGGCCTGTCTGGCTCTGCGTCTGTCTCATTCAATGTCTCTGGTTATTCATGGTATGACAGCTACGACCATTACTCAGGCATCAACAGCTCGTCCAACATAACCTCTGTAGACAGCACAGCTAGGATAGAGTTCTGCTGGGACTTGGATGAGGTGGGATGCTGGCCTTACAGGAGAAACATCTCGATATCAGGCTCAACAGGAGCGCTCTACAACTACCAGGTGAGACTCAACCTTGACCTGTCATCCGAATTTGGAGCGGGCAAACTAAACTCAAGCTGCAATGATCTTAGATTCAGCTGGATAAATGCCTCTTCAGGCGCAGAAGGAGAGATACCATACTATATAGAAGAGTGTGATCTCTCGGCTGGGAATGTGAGCGTGTTCGTGAAAGTGCCTGAGATACCAGCAGCAGGAACAAGCGTGCTGATGCACTACGGCAACCTTGAGGCAATGTCCAAGAGCAACGGCACAGCCACATTCGAGTTCTTTGATGATTTCACAGAAGTGCTTGTCTCTCAGTGGGGCGCAAACGCGGCAAACTGGCAGTCTGCAGAAGGAATAGCATACCCTATGGTGAGCCTTGCAAGCTCGACACTAACCTCAAGCTACACCACGCCGGCAAGCTACGCTACTGAGCTGAGAATGGCAGGAAACTCCACAAGCGGGGTTGCTGGCTACTTCAGGATAGGCAGCACCACCGGAAAGCTCACACTATATATAGATCCATTGAACGGAAGGGTGAGCCTCAACAACGGCTCTGACAACTATGCCTACATAAACTCATCTCAGCAGCAGACCTACACGCTTATCTCAGACTTCTCAGGAAACTCATACAGGCTCTATCTCAACCACAGCGCCGGCCCTTCAGTCTCGCTCTCAAAGCCAGACAGCGGAAGCGCAACAAAGCCGGTGTTCTACTCATACACGACAAGCGGCATACTGCTTGACTGGATAGGAGTAAGGAAATACAGCTCCACAGAGCCGGCTGTCTCTTTGGTAGGAGCAGAGACTACTCCAATTAATGGAGCAAGATTCTCGACAATTCCGATAACTCCTATCAACCTGGGCTCATGGCTCGCCCTCAGGGCGAATGTGAGCAGCCTTCCCTCAGGCACAAATGCCAGCTTCAGCGTGATAGATGCCTCCACAGGCGCGCCACTGCTTAGCTGCAATCACACCCAGGCCCAGATAGGCTGCAACATGAGCTCAGTGAGCGCTACATCAGTCTACATAACAGCCTATTTTGCAACAGGCGCAACAATGGTGACGCCGGAATTGGACTGGCTGAATGTGAGCTGGACCTCAGAGACCCAGAATTATGACATAACTGTGCAGAGAATAGGATTCTCCACTTATTCTGCTGTGGAGGGCACAAAAGTTGTGGCAGAGGTAAACATATCAAACATCGGCTCGACAGCAGCAGGAGCATTCGCAGTAGAACTAAACATCTCACTCTTAAACACAACCTGGCAGCACCGCGAGAGCCAGACAATAAACCTGAGCTCGCTTGGAGCCCTAAGCTCAATAATCCTCAGCTTCAACTGGACTGCAATGCCAGGCACCTACAACTTCAGCGTATTCGCAGACTCGAACAGCAGCCTTGCAGAGAGCAGCGAGGAAAACAACTGGCTGTCAGCGAATTATACAGTAGCCGGCTGGCAGGTGATGTATGGCCTGTACAACTACTCATTCCTGCTTGCAGGAACCGAGATTTATCAGGAATGGTCTGGCGAGAACCTCAGCGGATACATCTATTACAGCGACATAGACTCTAGCTACAACCATCCTGACCTGCTGCCCTTAAACGTCACAGGATATCTCGGCCTTGCAGACATAGCACTCAGCATGAACTCTTTCAACGATTCCATAAGTAGGCTCTATGACAGAAATGGAGACAACCTGCCGGATGCATTCGTGGAGATGATGATTGCAGGCACAACCTTCAGGGTGCCTGTCATAAACAGCACCAACACCTCAGCATTTGTGACAGGAATACTATATGACTCGGCAGACGGCGCAGCTTATACAGGAGCAAACGACCTTGTTTTTGTGACCATCCTAAACCAGAGCCAGATAGGAAAATACGGCACATACGATTATGAGGTAAGGCTGCCCTCAAGCCTGGGCAGGCTCAAGGGCGCAACAAACCTTGTCACTAGGCTTGACGACGTGTCATAACCCTATTAGATACTAGACTCATGATTATCAAAAAAGGCAATCCCCCAAAAAATTGCCGCAGGGCCTAAAAACGCCCCGGTCCTCTAAGGGCCGGGGTTTTTTTGCCCTCAAATAAACCTACAACCTATTCTTCTAAATCAGACATATTAGAAATAAAATATAGACTGCAGGACTGAGAATCCAGAACTAAGACCAATATATAATCCTAAAATATAATCCTCAAATATTTACGCCAAGCGTGACATTCACAGGCGAAAGATCCTTACACACGACATCATTTCCGTCTGCCTCGATAATGAGGTATCTCTCCTCACAGCCGCAGAAAGATGTCTTCTCAGCGCATATAATCCCTCCAGAGCTGGACAGAGCTACATAGCCCTCAGGGCAGGATGCTTTTTTCTCATCTGCCTCAGCTCCTGTTCCGCTGCCATAGCCTGCCTCCAGCATGAAGACTAGCACGAACACGGCAAACATCGCGAGCGCAACAAGTTTCTTTCTCATCATGACACCGCTTTCTTGGTTTTAAATTGAATTATTTCTTAGCCCTTGAGCATTTCTGCAAGTCTTTGGGCCTCTTCTCTTTGACTTACTAAAGACTCAAGCGCGCCAGGGCTGGCGTTCAAGCCAATATAATCTATCTTCTGCTGGAGCGCGGCAGCTGCCTGCTTGAAATACACACCAGGGCAGCTGTCAGCGAGCCTATTTACTCTGGCTTCAGGATTGCTAAGCTTTAGTGAATTGAAATAATCGCCTATTATCTCGTCGTATCTGGATCTTACTGATTCCGAAATCTTATATTGTCCTGTCATTTTTTATCCACCTCCAAAACGGATTTTTCATTTGCGCTATATAATATATAGCATAGCCATTCTAATAACACGAATATAATACTCCTAATCTGCAGAGCTAATATATAAATCTTTCGCTACTTAATAGTGGTAATTATTTTGCTTCCCACTCTACCCTGGCTAATCTTGGCAATACACCCCCTGGGCGGGGGGCTTTCAGGCCTTTTTGCAGCAGGCTATTGTGCTGGGGGGATTTATTTTTGGAAGCTCTGTTTTGGGATGTTACTGCAATCACAGCTACAACCGGGGCTGCCAGATGGTCTATGCTTTTGTATACTATACCAATCAGGCACATGAGAAGCAGTCCCGGATATGGCTTAACAGAATATATTACTATAGCAAACACCAGCAGGAGTAACCCGATAATGCTTTCGCTCATAGTTGAATAAAGCGCAGACTTTACATCCTGCTCTAATTTGAATTTGTTTGTGCGTCTCCATTTCTGAGCGGGATTTATCGTTGTGTTCAAAGCTGCCATATTGACAGTATAGCTCAGTGCCTTGTTTGCCAGGGCAGCCATAAGCGCCTCTTTGACAGATACCTTCAGCACAGCTAAATAAGAGAGCAGGAAAAGCAATATCTGCGACACAAAAAGGGTAGTAACTGAAGCCCACATAACAAAAGGAACAGGAATTATCTCATTATGCAAAGTCATGGAAAGCACAAGCAATATTGAAAGGAGACCTAGGGGGATATTAAGGCTGAACATCGTGCTTCCGAACCCATGGTGGAAATGATGCAATCTCTGCGCAAGGTTCATTGAGGTGCTCTTATCCTTGCCGAAAAAACGCCTGAAATGATGCCTCATCTCCTGCACAGGCCCGGCAATCCACCTATAGCGCTGCTTAGTATAATCAGAAAACCTGTCAGGGATCAATCCTTTCCCGTAAGAGACAGGAACATAAACAGAGGAGTAGCCTGCATCATGGATTCTTATAGCAATCTCAGAATCTTCAGTAACGCACCATGTCGCCCATCCGCCAGCCTTGATTATGGCATCTTTACGTAGCAGGCACATAGTGCCAACAGTAAGCCCTGCATCCCTCTCATTCAAAGAGACCATAATAGTGTGGAAAAAAACCTTATACTCATAGTAGCACATCTTGAGGTATGTGTTATTCTCCCAATCCCTATAATCATGAGGCGTCTGGACAAAACCCACCTTAGGGTCATCAAAATGGCCTATAAGCTTCCTGATGAAATCAGGATTAGGGTGGTAATCTGCATCAATTACGCCTATTATGTTCGCTTTTTTTGAGGTTTTGGTGATTGCAAAATTCAATGCGCCTGCTTTTGCGCCTGGAAGCGGGTCAACATGGAAAAAGCGGAACTTCTTTCCCAGCTTTTTGCAGTGGTCCTTTACAGGCCTCCATAGCTTCTCATCTTTAGTATTATTATCTATCACCAGCACCTCGAAATTTTTATAATCCTGCTCAGCCACCCTATTAAGAGTCTGGATTACTATTTCAGGCGGTTCAGAGTAAATAGGTATATGAAGAGACACCATCTTTTCTGATATTGTTTCTCTTTCCTGCATAGGCCTTGTCCATCGCTTCCTGCAGAACACATCATTCTGCTCAATAACCTGCAAGAATCCAAAAGGCAGTGTGAAAAACAATAAGGGGGATGCTATGAGCATCAATATTTTAGTAAATACACTCAGCTGCGCATTGACCACAAACAAGATGCCCCAGGGAACACCAAATATCATGAAGATAAAATCAGACAGATAGAAGAACACGCCGACAGGGGTATAATTCTCGTGCTCTTTATTGAAATATAATACTAACAGATTCAGGATTATGAATTTCATAATGAATATTATCAGGGGCTCGCGCAAATAGAGCTGAGCGGCAGACAGGCTGCCTAAGGAAAAGGCAATGACAAAAATCCTGTCAACATGGTCAGGCCAGTTCTTCCCAGCCATGTTTTTCAGGCATATGAGGAAAACTGATCCTAAAAATAGGGCGCTTGCTTCCAACAGCATGCCTGAGAGTGTGCTATATAGCCCCTTATGCAGCCAAAAGATAAGGATTGCCGGAATAAAAACAAGGTACAGCAATATTGGCATTGTTTTTGTTATATTTTTGAGTTTCATGTTGTTACTATCCTATAAAATAAATCATATATATAAATCTTTTGGTTTTGTTATTACTATCAAGTGACTAAAATACAAAAATATTTAAGTTCAGAGCTTTTTTATCCCTCTGAAAAACCTAACCTTTATTAACGCGGGAAACAGCAGACAAAAAGAGGAGCATAAAATAATGCAAAACACAAAAATCAGCCGGCCGGAGTTCTTTGAGAACATCTCTATAGACCGCCTGCTGGAGGGCTATCTCCGGGAGCCAGTCGTAAGCGCAAGATATTTTGCGGCATGCTCAGAAAGCCAGGAGCGCACAATATCCAGCCTCCTCTCAAACATTTCATCTAGGATAAGGTTGGGTCCGCAGGCAGCATGCATGATAGAGATAATACTTGGAGAGGCAGTGCAGAACATAAGCCAGCACTGCAACGGCGAGTCGGATGTCAGGCTGTACATCTCTCCAAAGAAAAAAAGCTTCATCGGCGCGATGGAGCTAAATGGGGCATCCCAATTCGGCACAGAGGAGCATGCAAGATATATGAACCTGCTAGAAAAGGCATACCAAAAATCTCAGTCAGGCGAGTATGGTAACGACATCAGCAATTACATACTAGGGATGGAAGACGAGGATGAAGATATGGGTAATCTGACATTGGGAACAATTATGATCATGCGCGCTCCCGGAGTAAAAAAAGTGGGGGTAGCGGACATAGGAAAAAGGGCATATTTCTTCTTCGAGTATGGCCTTGATTAGGCAGCCCGAGTCCCATCTAGCTATAAAAAATTATCAATAGATTTAAATATAATCCCCGTTGAATAAGCGCTATGGACGAGCTGGAAAAAGAGGTGCGAAGCCTTTTTGCTTCTGACCCAAACCCTGAATCAATAGAAAAAGGGCTTCTGCAAAAGGGATTTCACAAGGATGATGTGGACAGGGCCATCCACCACGTCACAGGCAAGATACTCTCTGATAAGAAATATGAGAAATCAAAGCTCGAGAGAAGATTCTTTCTCAAAGAAGTGTTTGACAGGATTGGCTTTGGCTTCGGAAGCGAGCAGTATGTAAACATCCTCTTCCTCCTTAGCGGGGCGCCATATTTCCTGATAGCAATAGTAAACGGAATAAGGGCAATGATAAGCTCTGGGCTATCATCTTACATAAGGGATTACACCCATGAGAAAGGCGTAAGCAAATGGCTGCTCAGCTACAGCGCGCTTGCCCTTGGCTTAGCATTCGTATTCATGGCAACAGCCACATTCTTCAGGTATGTCTGGCTCTTTGTAATCGCCCTCATAGCCGGCTCTATAGGCGTCGTTGCTTATGGTGAATTCTACCAGACCACTCTTAAAGATGCACTTAGGGAAGAAAAAAGGGGAAGCATGGAGCTGGTCTACAAATACGGCCTATTTATCACAATAATCAGCCTCCTGATAGGCGCATATCTCATGGACAGGTTCGAGATCTACGGAAGCTCACTCTCCATACTGGGGATGGAGATATCCCCCAGATTCATGGGCTACTTCATAGCCTTCGGGATAGCGGCGCTTTTCTTCATCCTTGCAGGCTACATGCTCTGCTTCATCCAACAGAAAACCAGGTCCATGACACTTAAGGAACTCCTGGCCCACATGCCCCAATACGCCATGAAGATAAAATCTGACATGAATATAATCATCAACAAGAAATCAATATTCATCCTGGCGATTGCAGGAAGCCTCACAGGAATGGTGCAGATACTGGGCAATTCGTTCTACGGCATATTCATATACGACCACTTCAGGGATTATGGATTTGGTGGATTCATGAATGTCGCAATGATATCAATATTGGCCCTCCTTGTGTCGCTATTTACACCCCACATCACCCGGCAGAACGCAAAGGCGTACGGCAAATACCCCATGCTCATATTCGGCACAGTGCTCATGGCTATAATGCCTCTGGCATTCTACTATAACCCCAATCTTGTATCGCTTGGCATAGGTACAATCTTAGGCGTTATGGGCGCGGCCATAGTTGGCATAGCAAACGGCCTCCTCTCGCACGAGCTCATGCCGCCTAACATGAAAAGCAACTATTTTAGCGCATACACTATACTTACTATAATACCCTATTTTATCACAGTCCCTCTGGGTGCGTTTTTGGTCCATGCGGTGGGGATACAGAGGATGCTGCTCTTCCTAGGCCTCCTCCTGATAGTGCTTGTAGTCCCGCTCTACTTCGCGCTCCTGCTCATCCCCAAAATAGACGGGGATGGAGAGCCAAAGACAGGCGGAGCAGGAGAGCAATAGGGCAATAATGATAAATTATTAATGATAAATTTATAAACAAGATAAAACAAACCTGAAAGAGAAAAAAATGAGAATGTTGCATAGCAAAAAAGGGCTGACCCCGCTCATAGCCACAATACTCCTGATAGCTTTTGCTGTGGCGCTAGGGGCAGTTGTCATGAACCTTGGCAAAAACCCTCCTTCATTCATGAATGCAGGCTTTTCAATAATGGAGATGGGCGGGGCAAGGCAGATATGCTTTTTTGACAGGGGAGAAAACTCAGCGCTTGAATTCACACTGCAGAACGGGGATGTCATGGAGATAGTAAACCTCCAGATATCGCTGGTTGGCACAAATGACATAGTAAACAAAGACCGCCTCCTGACAGAGACTATCCAGAAAGGCGAGGCAAAAAGAGTGATGGTAATGTACGACTCCGGTCAGGTTGGAAATCTGCGCATGGTGGCAATAACACCAAATATTATCAGAAACGGGGAGAAGACCCTTGGCACATCCCTTAAGGTGGAGGGCATCCAGCCCTGCGAATAAGGTGCCTGAAAAGCCATCTCTAGACAGTCTGCTACTCATCCACAAGCCTTTTTAGGATTTGGCAAAACAACCCTGGACGCCTTCTAAAACAGAAAATTTTATAAACCACCCGAGATAAGCTGACCCATGGTCGTAAAAGCTTTCTTTTAGCTGTTAGAATGTTGAAAAACACCTCTACAGTTAGAAGAAGCGCGAATCGGCCTTTAAATGATGAAAATGCCCTGGTGGTGTAGCCTGGCCTATCATGAAGCCCTGTCACGGCTTCGACCCGGGTTCAAAAACGTGTGATATGCTCCTTTTAGCTAAAGGAGGCCGTTTTGAAAGTCCCGGCCAGGGCGTTTTTTATTTGGGTCGGTAGCTTAGCCAGGAAGAGCACCTCGCTTGCGTTCCCAGGAACACAAGGGTGACACTTTTAATGAGGTGGTCGCGGGTTCGAAACAACGGGTGGTGGTAGCAAAAAGTTAGCGCTTATCCGTGCTGAAAGTCCCGTCCGACCCAATATATTGTCAAACAAGAGAAGTGGTATGAAAATGGTAAAACCAGAAGAACTCACGCATGTGTTGGTCCCGAAACATGAAAAGGCCTCCGAAAAGGAGAAAAACGAACTTCTAGAGAAATATAATGTCTCGCTCAAGCAGCTGCCGAGAATATCAAAAAAAGATCCGTCGATCGCCCACCTCGACGTGGAACCGGGCGACGTCATCAAGATCACACGAAAAAGTCCGACATCAGGCTCATCAACATTCTACAGGGTGGTTTCAGATGCATGATTATACAAAAACATTGATAGGGAAATTCTTCAAGGAAAACTCGTTCATACAGTCGGATATCGAGAGCTACAACAACTTCATCGATACAGAGCTCCAGAAGATAATTGAGGAGAACAGGGACATAGAACCCACAATTATTCCCAACAATATAGACGATTTCAAGATCAGGCTCGACAAGATATGGATACAGAAGCCAATCATAACAGAGGCTGACGGCAGCAAGAGGAAGATATTCCCCTCTGAGGCCAGGCTCAGGAAAATAACCTATGCGGCTCCAATCTTCATTGTCGTGAGCGCACACATCAACGGCACCCAGAGGGAGTCCTTCACTACACAGATAGGCTCGATTCCTGTCATGCTCAAATCCAAGTACTGCCACCTTGACAGCCTTTCCCCCGACGAGCTCATAGAGGCGGGCGAGGATCCTGACGATCCGGGAGGATACTTCATCATCAACGGCACAGAGAAGGTGCTCGTAAAAATAGAGGACCTTGCCGCAAACAAGATGATGGTCAACAAAAACCAGCTCGGCACGAGCGAGTTCATAGGAAAGATGTTCTCAGAGAGTGGCTCATACAAGATACCCCACACAGTGGAGATGGGCAAGAGCGGGCTCATCTACGTGACATTCACAAGGATACAGAGAGTGCCATGGGTGGTGATAGTAAAAGCCCTCGGCATGACAAAAGACGAAGACATCATGAACGCGGTCGGTGCCCCAAAGGTGCAGGACAGCGTCTATGTCAACCTGGTGGAGTATGCAGAGATAAAGACACAGGATGACGCACTTGACTACGTAGCCAAGAAATCAGGCATCAACCAGAGCAAGGAAATCAGGATAGAGAGGATAAAGACAATCTTCGACAAGTACATGCTTCCCCACCTCGGGCTCGAGGAGCCTGATAGGATGTCCAAGGCCTACAACCTCTGCAAAATGGTCAAGAAATACCTGCTGGTATCTAACGGCTACCTGCCAGTAGACGACAAAGACCACTACCAAAACAAGAGGCTCAAGCTCTCAGGAGACCTTCTGGCAGACCTATTCAGAGTCAACCTCAAGGTGCTCATCGGAGACATCCTCTACAACTTCCAGAGGATTGTAAAGAGGGGTAAGTTCCCCAGCATAAAAGTCATAATTAGGGAGAAGCTTCTTACATCAAGACTCTATTCATCCATGGCGACAGGCTCATGGGTTGGCGGAAGGAAAGGAGTCTCCCAGAGAATCCAGAGGCTCAACTTCCTCGAGACGATGTCTCACCTCCAGAGGGTGGTAAGCCCCCTCTCGGCGACACAGGAAAACTTTGAGGCCAGAGAGCTCCACCCCACACATCTCGGCAGGCTTTGCCCTATCGAGACACCTGAGGGAACCAACATAGGTCTCAAGAAGAACCTCGCAATGCTTGCAATAGCCACCCAGGCTGAAAAACCTGAGGAGGTTATCAAGGTGCTAAAGACGCTCGGCATGAAAGATGTCAAGGAGCGCCTCAAAGAGGTATACCTCAACGGCAGGTTTGTTGGAACTATAGAGAATCCAGAGGAATTAGTGAAACAGGCCATCTTAGAGAGAAGGAAAGGTACCCTGCCCAAGATGCTCAGCGCATCATACGACGTGAGAACTGAAGAGGCATTCATAGAAGTCTCTGCAGGAAGGGTTGTAAGGCCGGTAATAATAGTCAAGGACGGAAAGTCAATGCTGACAGAGAAGCATATCAAGCAGCTTGAGGCAAACGAGCTCTCCTGGACTGATCTGGTCAAGCAGGGCGTTATAGAGTATCTGGACGCTGCAGAAGAGGAAAGCTGCCTTGTGGCATTCACAGAAGAGGAGCTCACACCAGAGCATACCCATGTGGAAATAACCCCTTCAGCCATGCTGGGCCTGGCCACAAGCCTGGTGCCATACGCAAACTTCAGCCCCCCGGCAAGAATCAACATGGGCTCAAAGAACCAGAAGCAGGCGCTCGGGCTCTATGCAGCAAACTATAACCTGAGGATGGACATGGACGTCAATGTACTCCATACTCCCCAGGCTCCGATAGTCCGGTCTTATATGCATGAATTCTCAGACTATGAGAAGCACCCTGCAGGCCAGAACATGGTTGTTGCAGTCATGGCATACAACGGCTATAATATAGAGGACGCAGTCATAATCAACAAGGGCTCGATAGACAGGGGCATGGGAAGAAACACATACTACAGACCCTCAATCGCAGAGGAGCTCAGGTATTCAGGAGGACTAGTTGACGAGGTCTGCATACCTGACAAGGACATCAAGGGCTACAAGTCAGAGACAGACTACAGGTTCCTCGAGGATGACGGAGTTATCTACCCTGAGGCAAAGGTCAACGAGGGCGATGTAGTCATCGGAAGGACATCCCCACCAAGATTCCTCTCAAGCGTAGACCAATACACGCTCACGACAGAAAACAGGAGAGAAAGCTCAGTCGCGATAAGCCACGGCGAGAAAGGCGTGGTGGACATGGTCCTCGTGACAGAGAACGGAGAAGGAAACAAACTTGTCCAGGTAAAGATAAGGGACGACAGGATTCCAGAGATAGGCGATAAGTTCACCAGCAGGCACGGACAGAAGGGAGTCATCGGGCTCATAGTGCCAGAGGCGGACATGCCATACACTGCATCAGGAATAGTGCCTGACCTCCTGTTCTCGCCCCACGGCCTGCCCTCAAGAATGACCGCAAGCCACCTGCTAGAGATGCTCGGCGGAAAAGTAGGCGCGCTCTCGGGCAGATATGTCGACGGCACAATCTTTGACTCTGAGCCAGAGGAGAAACTGAGAAAAGAGCTCATCGGCCTGGGATTCAGGGAGAGCGGAACAGAGACGATGTACAACGGCGTCACAGGAGAGCAGTTCGATGTCAAAATCTACATAGGAGACATCTACTACCTCAAGCTCAAGCATATGGTCGCAAACAAGCTCCACGCAAGAGCCAGAGGCCCGATACAGCTCCTCACAAGGCAGCCCACAGAGGGAAGAGCCAAAGAGGGCGGACTCAGGCTGGGAGAGATGGAGAAAGACACATTCGTGGCCCACGGCGCCGCGATGCTCCTCAAGGAGAGGTTCGACGCCGACAAGACAGTCATACCTGTCTGCGCGAGCTG
Source organism: uncultured Methanosarcinales archaeon (assembly GCA_964383645.1). GTDB lineage: Archaea > Nanobdellota > Nanobdellia > Woesearchaeales > JAGVZT01 > CAYLII01. The sequence goes on along the minus strand of CAYLII010000010.1, from coordinate 6,309 downwards.
CGGCCTGGTCGCTGTCCATGATGAATACAAGAACAAATCATATTGCCACATATGCGGAGACACTGTGGAGGTGAATTATGTCGAGATCAGTTTTGCGTTCAAGCTCTTGATGGACGAGCTCAAGAGCCTCTGCATCAATCCACAGCTGATACTCAAGGACAAGTACTAAAATGGAAACCGAAGCCTTTATCTCAAAGAAAGTCGACAAGATCACATTCGGCATGCTCAACCCCAAGACCATCAAGAAGATGGCCGCGGTAAAGGTTGTGACCCCAGAGCTCTATGACAAGGAGGGCTACCCAGTAGACGGCGGCCTCATGGACATCAGGCTCGGCGTCATCGACCCGGGGCTCAGATGCAAGACCTGCGGCGGGAAGCTAAAGGAATGCGTCGGGCATTTCGGCTACATAGCTCTAGCAAGGCCAATTATCCACATCAAGTTCGTTACCCACGTGCTTGAGGTATTGAGAGCCAGCTGCAGGGAGTGCGGAAGGGTTCTGCTTTCTCCAAACGACATCAAGAAACACCTTGCAGACATAGAGAGAGCCGAGAAAGCTGGAGGCATCAACGCGAAAAGGCTGAGACTCCACAAGATTGTGACAGGTCTCAAGACCACAATGAAGTGCCCCCACTGCAAAGCCAAACAGTACAAGATAAGCATAGAGAAGCCCTACACTTACATGGAGAATGACAAGAGGATATCTCCTATAGAGATAAGGACAAGGCTAGAGAAAATCCCTGACGATGACTGCATACTATTTGGACTGGATCCAAGATTTGCAAGGCCGGAATGGATGGTTCTTACAGTCATGCCCATTCCCCCAGTAACAATGAGGCCCTCAATCACTCTTGAGAGCGGAGAGAGAAGCGAAGACGACCTTACCCACAAGCTGGGAGACATAGTAAGGATTAACCAGAGGCTGTTTGAGAACATCAACGCAGGCGCTCCCGAGATAATCATCGAGGACCTGTGGGACCTTTTGCAGTACCACATAACTACTTTCTTCGACAACAACATCGCTCAGCTCCCGCCCGCAAGGCATAGGAGCGGCCAGCCCCTCAAGACTCTTACAGAGAGGATAAAGAGCAAGGAGGGCAGAATCAGGCACAACCTTGCAGGAAAGAGGACAAACTTCTCGGCAAGGACAGTCATCAGCCCGGATTCAATGCTTGAGCTAAATGAAGTTGGTGTCCCAAAGATAATCGCAATGAAGCTCACTGTGCCTGAAAGAGTTACAGCATGGAACATGGCCTACCTAAAGGCATTTGTGGAAAAGGGCCCTGGAACATATCCCGGCGCAAACTACGTGCTCAGGCCTGACGGAAAAAAGAAAAAGATAACAGAGGAGACAAGAGAGTCACTGCTTGAGGAGATTCAGCCAGGCTACATAGTCGAGAGGCACCTCATGGATGGCGATGTTGTCATCTTCAACAGGCAGCCAAGCCTCCACAGGATGTCAATGATGTGCCATCGAGTTAAAGTGCTTCCTTTCAGGACGCTCAGGTTAAATCCAGCTGTCTGCCACCCATACAACGCAGACTTCGACGGCGACGAGATGAACCTCCACGTGCCCCAGACAGAAGAGGCGCGCGCAGAGGCAGAAACCCTCATGGAAGTGCAGACCCAGATTATCAGCCCCAGATACGGGCTATCCGTAATCGGCTGCCTCCAGGATGCAATCTCTGGCAACTACCTGCTCACAAAAGACACAGAGATGACAAGAGAAGAGGCAATCTCTCTGCTTGCGTCTATAGGGATTACAGAATTCTCAAAGCTGGGAAACAGGTCAAAAGTAAGCGGAAGGGACATCTTCAGCGTGCTTCTGCCCGAAGACTTCAGCTTCGTAGGCAAATCCAAGAACAGGCAGCCAGTCATAATCAAGAACGGCGTGCTTGAAGAGGGTATCATGGACAAGGCCAGCCTAGGCCAGGAAGCAGGGCTCCTACTCAGGAACTACCACCGGAAATACGGCGAGAAAGAGACCCTTGTGTTCCTAAACAAAGTTCTCAAGCTTGGAATAAAATTCCTTGTCAAGAGAGGCTTTACAACAATGATATCAGACAGCGACCTGCCTGAGGAAGCCCACAACAAAATCAAGGAGAGGCTTGATGCAGCGGATGCTGCGGCAAACGAGCTGATCCAGAAGTTCCACAACGGAGAGCTTGAGGCCCTTCCTGGAAGAAGTGTTGCGGAGACTCTCGAGCTTAGGATTCTTGAGCTCCTGAACAAGGCAAGAGACGAGACAGGAGATGTGGTTAAGGAATACGCCCAGAGGGACAACCACTACGTGGTCATGATCCAGTCGGGCGCAAGAGGAAACATACTCAACCTGGCCCAGATGGCATCATGCGTCGGCCAGCAGGCTATGAGGGGCAAGAGAATCGAGACAGGCTATGGCCACAGGACTTTATCCTGCTTTAAGAAAGATGATCTCATGCCAATCTCAAGAGGCTTCATCAAGAGCGGATTCAAGCACGGCCTAAAACCCTATGAGTTCTTCTTCGGCGCAATGACTGGAAGAGATTCGCTCATGGATACAGCTCTTAGGACCCCCAAGTCAGGATATCTCTACAGGAGGCTAGCGAACGCGATGCAGGACCTAAAGGTAGAATATGACCACACAGTAAGGGACTCCTCAAAGAGAATCATCCAGTTCACTTATGGAGAGGACAGGATAGACGTCTCCAAGTCCCAGGGCGGGACAATCGATCTGAAAAGCGTGATGCGCAAGAGCGAGGACTGAAAAAAATGAACCCAATCCTAAAAGAATACAAAGGCAGGATTCCTGGAAAAGTGCTCGAGAACTTTGAGGCGGAAATGCCTGACAAGATCTCTGACGCAAGGGTTAAAAAAATCCTTGACCATATAGAAGAGGAATACGACAAAATGCTCGTGGAGCCAGGGGAATGCGTAGGCCTGGTGGCGGCGGAATCCATAGGTGAGCCCGGCACCCAGATGACCCTGGACACATTCCACTTCGCAGGAGTCTCAGAGATGAACGTTACAGTCGGCCTTCCTAGGATAATAGAGATTCTTGACGGTAGGAAAGAGATAGACACCCCTATGATGGAGATATTCCTCAAACACCCCTACAACAAGGGAAAGAACATAAGGGAGCTTGCAATGTCAATCAAGGAGATAACACTAAAGGACATAACCACCGAATTCGTGGTTGACCTGGCGAACATGTCAATAGAAGTCAGGCTTGACAAGAAGAGGCTTGAGGATTTCAACGTTAGCGAGGCGGACGTCTCAAAGGAGATAAGGGCAAACCTGAAATCAGCCTCAGTCAACTCAAAAGAAGGCTATGTGGTAGTCTCAATGAAAGACAAGGATGCAGACATAAGAGAGACCTATAGGCTCAAGCAGAAACTAAAAACTGTCCACATCAGGGGAATAAAAGGCATCAAGCAGGTGCTTCCCATAATGAACAAGGACGGAGAGTACATGATCATGACCGCAGGCTCAAATCTCAAGAAAGTATTTGAGATAGAGGGCGTCGATTCTTCAAGGACAACCTCTAATGATATTGCAGAAGTCAATGAGACACTTGGAATAGAGGCAGCAAGGCAAGTCATAATTAATGAGGTCCTGAAAGTGATAGAGAACCAGGGACTAAACGTTGACGTAAGGCACATCATGCTTATAGCAGATACAATGTGCTTTGGCGTAAGATTCAGGGGAATAACACGATACGGCGTGGTCAGGGACAAGGCAAGCGTGCTCGCAAGAGCTTCGTTTGAGACACCCATAAACCACATAATAGACGCGGCCCTCCTGGGAGAGGAAGACAAGCTGGAATCGGTTGTCGAGAACGTTATGCTGAACCAGCCCGTGCCAGTGGGAACAGGCCTTCCAGGCCTAGTAACAAAAAACAAGAAATAAAAGGTAAATGAAAATGACCGACATAGAAGATATCAGGAAAAACTTGAAAAGCGACAAGCTGATAATAGGCACAGAAGAGACAATAAAGGCGCTCAAGCTAGGCAAGCTCAATAAAGTGTACCTAGCCTCAAACTGCAATCCTGCAGTGAGGGCTGACATAGAGCACTATGCCAAGCTTGGAAGCACAGAGCTGGCCATCCTGGACATACCCAACGATGAGTTGGGAGTGGCATGCAGGAAGACCTTTTCAATATCAGTGCTGAGCATGCTTAAATAGGCATTATGCCCGCTGGCCTTCCCAAGAACAAGATGGAACGCATAAAATACGGCATGGACCTGATGAAGACCATGTCTCTCTTCGAGAATGTGACCAGGTGCCCCCTCAAGGACAGCTTCGTAGACAAGAACGAGATGCTGGTCTTTGTGGTGGATGAGGAGCACATGAGCAGGGCTATCGGAAGGGAAGGCTCAAACGTCAAAAGGCTTGAAAAGCTTTTAAATAGAAAGATTAAAATACTGGGCTATACCCCCGAAATCGTCCAGTTTGTGAAGAATGTGATATACCCTATCCGGGTCAACGGCATCAGGGAAGATGAGGGCATAGTCACAATCGACGGCTCGGACATGAGGACAAAAGGGCTCCTTATCGGGAAGAACGCCCAAAACCTCAAGAACAACCTCTGGGTTGTCCAGAGATATTTTGATAACATAAAGGAGATAAAGGTCGTTTAAGATGTCAAAGAAATCAAGGGGACTTAATGCTGGAAAGAAGCTAAAGGATAGAAGAGACAAGCTGAAATGGAAAGATGCTTGGTATAAAAGAAAAATACTCAAGCTAAAGGCAAAATCAGATCCTCTGGGGGGAGTCTCCCAGGCAAAGGGAATAGTACTTGAGAAAACCCAGGTGGAGGCCAAGCAACCCCACTCAGGACTGAGAAAGTGCGTAAGAGTACAGCTGACCAAGACTGGAAGGCAAGTGACCGCATTTACCCCGGGCGACGGCGCCAGCAAACTCATTGACGAGCACGATGAGGTCATGATAGAATGCATCGGCGGCAATAAGGGGCGAGCCATGGGCGACATCCCCGGCATCAGGTGGCAGGTCATCCAGGTCAATGACCAGTGCCTCTCAGCCCTCAGGCATGGAAAGATAGAGAAAGCCAGAAAGTAGATTGGCTATTTTTTATATCCCTTTAATATTTTCTTATTCCCTTATTATTTTTTCTCTTTTAGCCCTAATATCTCAATCAATTTCTCCAATTTAACCATATTTTTTGAGTCTAGCCCCCTCACTTTTTTTGCCTCTAATCTCTCGCCATCTTCAGAGCAAATGTCCAGGGGCGAGTTAATAACCAGCTCCTCAATGCCCCACAATTCGCCATCTGAGATATAATACTGCATCTTATCAATAGAAATAGTAAGGCATCTTTCGTTATAACCTCCACCAAAGTAGATTACATTATCCGAATATGGGATCAGCTCTTCTGAATCAAGGGGCTGGCCATTGTCGTAATAGGTGAATATTACCCTGTCAATCAGCCCCTTTTCCATTAGCAGGCTTGTGGCAGCAGCATAATTGTGGAGCGTGTCCAGGACTACAAAATTCACATCTGAGCCATCCCTGTCCAGATTCAGTAAATACAGCAGTGTGTCCAGGTATTTGTCAGCCTGCTCATGCAGGGACTCATTATTTATTGCATACATATGGCTGAGGTGCATATAGAAAGGGTGGGTGAGCATCACCGTGTTTGTGCAGTCTGTTGGTTTCTGGTAGTCCATCGCATGCTCAACGCAGAGCTCAAGCAATTTCTTGTCTCTTCCAGATCTATATGTTTCGCTTTCAGTTATGCGATTTTTCAGATTTTCCTCTATATGTCTGCTGTATATCTTAAATTCCCTATTCAATACTATCTTGCTCCTGTTGTTATTGGTAGGCAGCTTATATCTTAAATTAGGGTCATAATGTTTTCCCATATCTTGCAGGATAGGCACACCTTTTTTAAATCTTTTTATTTTTACTATTATTAAGTGGTAACTATTTTCTTTTAGGGGTTGTTCTTGGGCAATTCATCCAATATTTTTCAGCCAGTGAAGTATATTGTCCTTCATGCGATTCATGAAAAGCTTATTAAACAAGGAATATTTGGCATTCTGCAATGGCCAGCAAAAAATCCAGAATCCTAAAAACAGCACACTCTCTTGATTCAATCCTGCGCAAATACAGGCCAATCAATGCAGGCAAAGAAGATATAGCGAGGATTAGGCGCAAATATTCAGCTCTCCGGCCTGAGGTATACAACACATATGACCAGGCATGGGAATGCCTGATGCGCAATATCCCCCCAAAATCAGGGGAAAAAACCGCCAGTGTATCAAACCTTGGCTTTCTCTGCCTTCTCGACCTTGAGCGGACGCTCTTTCTC